>NZ_JAHXNQ010000022.1:0-91303 GCF_023148575.1 Pseudomonas sp. EYE_354 | reverse complement strand
ATGATGTTGTAGCGCCTCACCTGTGGCGCTCCAGGCAGAAGTCGAGGGTGGCGTTGATTGGGCGAGTTGATTGTTGGATTTGGGTATCAGCGTCCTTCATGTCGCTTCCTTTTTTAGGCGCGCAGGGGATAAAACACCGTCGTGGTGTTGAATCGTGCAAAGAAGATCGCGCCGCTGTGGCGCGCAGGAAGAGGTTGCTGACTGATGGAAAAACCGGCAACTGACCGTTCGGCTAGGTATTGGGAAAAACGGAAACGTCCGACAAGGTTTTGAGGTTGTCCCTAGGACATTCAATCTCTAGTCCACCGCTGCACACGCAGCGGTCGGGCGTCGCGGCCCGGTTTAATCAGACGCAAAGTGCCATTTCCGCTTTCAGTTGACGTTTTTTTATCGTCTACTGTGCGGCCTTATGGTGGCTGTGCGCGGGATACCTTCGGGTATGCCGGTTTCCTGATTCCGGTCCGCGAACCTGCGTACAGCTACCACCCGATCGCGTCGCGGCGGTCAGTGGTAGTTCCACTTAAATCAGGAACTTCACCATGAATAAACCCACCCCAAATCCCCCGATCGAGTCAGCCCCCAGCGTGCTGTTCACCGTGAAAGACGACATCTGCACCCAGGTGGTCAACCTCAGCGAATCACTCGCATCTGCCCACGCGCTCGCCTGCGATTTCGCCTTTGAGCTAGACGGCTCGCGGCGAGAAGGCGCGTTGGGTATTGCGCAGTTGATCGAGATGTCTCGGTTGTTGGCTGAGCGGTTACTGGCTGAAATCGAGGGTTAAGCACAGCACTGATCGTTCCCGCGCTCCGCGTGGTAACGCCGCTTGGGACGCTCCGCGTCCCTGGTGACGCAGAGCGTCACGGTATGCATTCCCACGCAGAGCGTGGGAACGATCAGGTCAGGCAATCAACGAGTGCAAAAAAGTATCAGTGAGCGTGTTCCCAAGGATTTGTCAGCGCGCCTTTAGAAGGCTGTAATCAACGCACACTCTTCCTGACTCCCTGTAGGAAGACACAACAACAATAACTGTCCTTCTGTAGCCCTCTGGGCGCGGAAATGGAGTGCGCGATGAAGTTCACAGCAAAAACGCTGCTTGCCTGTTCCTGCATGACGGCCTGCATGACCCTCAGCGCCGTCAGCCTTGGCGCGCAAACCCTGACGATTGCCACCGTCAATAACAGCGACATGATCCGCATGCAAAAGCTCTCGAAAACCTTCGAGGCCGAGCACCCGGAGATCAAGCTGAACTGGGTGGTGCTCGAAGAAAACGTGCTGCGCCAACGCCTGACCACCGACATCGCCACCCAGGGCGGACAGTTCGACGTGTTGACCATCGGCATGTACGAAGCCGCACTCTGGGGCGCGAAGGGTTGGCTGGAGCCGATGAAAGACTTGCCGGCGTCCTACGACCTCGATGATGTATTTCCTTCCGTGCGCGATGGCCTGTCGGTCAAAGGCTCGCTGTACGCCCTGCCGTTCTACGCCGAAAGTTCGATCACCTACTACCGCACCGACTTGTTCAAGAACGCCGGGCTGAGCATGCCCGAGCACCCGACCTGGAGCCAGATCGGCGAATTCGCCGCCAAACTCACCGACAAAACCAAAGAGCAGTACGGCCTGTGCCTGCGCGGCAAAGCCGGTTGGGGTGAAAACATGGCGCTGATCACCACCCTGGCCAACGGTTACGGGGCGCGCTGGTTCGATGAGAAATGGCAGCCGCAATTCAACGGCCCCGAGTGGAAAGACGCGCTGAACTTCTACGTCGACAACATGAAAAAATCCGGCCCGCCGGGCGCGTCCAGCAACGGTTTCAACGAAAACCTGGCGCTATTCAACAGCGGCAAGTGCGCGATCTGGGTGGATGCCAGCGTCGCCGGTTCATTCGTGACCGACAAGACCCAAAGCAAAGTGGCAGACCACGTCGGCTTCACCTTTGCCCCGCACGAGAAGACCGACAAAGGCACCTCGTGGCTGTACTCCTGGAGCCTGGCGATTCCAGCCAGCTCCAAAGCCAAGGACGCCGCCAAGGTGTTCACCACCTGGGCGACCTCCAAGGAATACGGCGCACTGGTCGCCAAGACCGACGGCATCGCCAACGTACCGCCGGGCACGCGCACCTCGACCTACAGCGACGAATACATGAAAGCCGCGCCATTCGCCAAGGTGACCCTGGAATCGCTGAAAGTCGCGGACCCGACCAGGCCGACGCTCCAGCCCGTGCCGTACATCGGTATCCAGTTGGTGACCATCCCTGAATTCCAGGCGATTGGTACCCAGGTCGGCAAGTTCTTCGCTGGAGCGCTGACCGGTCAGCAGACGGTCGATCAAGCCTTGAGTGCTGCGCAGACCACCACCGAGCGCGAAATGAAGCGGGCCGGTTACCCCAAGTAACCCGGACCTCCGCCCAGTCCAATGCGGGAGGGGCAAGCCCCCTCCCGCACTGACTGCGCTTCGACTCTCGCTTTGCATGCACTTGACTGGTCTATCACCATGAATACAACGCGCAAAAGCCGCCTGGCCAACCCCGGCTGGTTCCTCGTCACGCCCTCGGTCGCCATGCTGCTGTTGTGGATGATCGTGCCGCTGGGCATGACCCTGTACTTTTCGCTGATCCGCTACAACCTGCTCTACCCTGGTGAAAACCAATTCGTGGGGCTGGAGAACTTCACCTACTTCATCACCGATTCGGGCTTCCTGCCTGGAGCCACCAATACCTTGCTGCTGGTGGGCAGCGTGCTGCTGATCAGCGTGGTGTTCGGCGTGTTGATCAGCGCTTTGCTGGAGGCCAGTGAGTTCTTCGGGCGCGGCGTGGTGCGGGTGTTGTTGATTTCGCCGTTTTTCATCATGCCCACCGTGGGCGCGTTGATTTGGAAGAACCTGATTTTCCACCCGGTGTCCGGGGTGCTCGCCGCCGTGTGGAAGCTGTTCGGCGCCGAACCCGTGGACTGGCTGGCACATTACCCGTTGCTGTCGATCATTATCATTGTGTCGTGGCAATGGCTGCCCTTTGCGATCCTGCTGCTGATGACGGCCATGCAGTCCCTCGACCAGGAACAAAAGGAAGCCGCGCGCCTGGACGGCGCCGGTGCCATCGCGATTTTCTGGCACCTGACCCTGCCCCATCTGGCCCGCCCGATTGCCGTGGTGGTGATGATCGAAACGATCTTCCTGCTCTCGGTGTTCGCCGAAATCTTCACTACCACCAACGGCGGCCCCGGCTACGCCTCGACCAACCTCGCCTACCTGATCTACAACCAGGCGCTGGTGCAGTTCGACGTGGGCATGGCCTCGGCCGGCGGCTTGATAGCCGTGGTCATCGCCAATATCGCGGCGATCATCCTGGTGCGGATGATCGGCAAAAACCTGACTGACAAGCCTTGAGGGCCGCGCCATGACGCTTCAACAATCCCGTCGCCTGCAAAGCCTGCTGCTGGGCACGTTGGCCTGGGCCATCGCGATCCTGATTTTCTTCCCGATCTTCTGGATGGTGCTGACCAGCTTCAAGACCGAAATCGACGCGTTCGCCACGCCGCCGCAGTTCATCTTCACGCCGACGCTGGAGAATTACCTGCACATCAACGAGCGCAGCAACTACTTCAGCTATGCGTGGAACTCGGTGCTGATCTCGTTCAGCGCCACCGCGCTGTGCCTGCTGATCTCGGTGCCGGCCGCCTACTCCATGGCGTTCTACGAAACGCAGCGGACCAAGGGCACGCTGCTGTGGATGTTGTCCACCAAGATGCTGCCGCCGGTGGGCGTATTGATGCCGATCTACCTGCTGGCCAAGAGCTTTGGCCTGTTGGACACGCGCATTGCGCTGATCATCATCTACACCCTGATCAACCTGCCGATCGTGGTGTGGATGGTGTACACCTACTTCAAAGACATCCCCAAGGACATCCTCGAAGCCGCCCGCCTGGACGGCGCCACCCTGTGGCAGGAAATGGTCCGGGTGCTGCTGCCGATCGCCAAGGGCGGCCTGGCATCGACCGTGTTGCTGTCGCTGATCCTGTGCTGGAACGAGGCCTTCTGGTCGCTGAACCTGACCTCGTCCGCCGCCGCACCGCTGACCGCGCTGATCGCCTCCTACTCCAGCCCCGAAGGCTTGTTCTGGGCCAAATTGTCCGCCGTGTCGACCCTGGCCTGCGCGCCGATCCTGATCTTTGGCTGGATCAGCCAGAAACAGCTGGTGCGCGGCTTGTCCTTCGGTGCCGTGAAGTAACGGTCTCTCATAAAAATTCAGACGTGGAGGCCCACCATGGCCAACCTGAAAATCAAGAATCTGCAAAAAGGCTTCGAAGGTTTCTCGATCATCAAAGGCATCGACCTGGAAGTGAACGACAAAGAATTCGTGGTCTTCGTCGGCCCGTCGGGCTGCGGTAAGTCCACCCTGCTGCGCCTGATCGCCGGGCTTGAAGAAGTCAGCGACGGCAGCATCGAACTCGATGGTCGCGACATCACCGAAGTCACCCCGGCCAAGCGCGACCTGGCGATGGTGTTCCAAACCTACGCGTTGTACCCGCACATGAGCGTGCGCAAAAACATGTCGTTTGCCCTGGACCTGGCGGGCGTCGACAAAAAGCTGGTGGACAGTAAAGTCAGCGAAGCGGCGCGCATCCTCGAGCTGGGCCCGCTGCTGGAGCGCAAGCCCAAGCAGCTCTCAGGGGGCCAGCGCCAGCGCGTGGCGATCGGCCGCGCGATTGTGCGCAACCCGAAAATCTTCCTGTTCGACGAACCGTTGTCCAACCTCGACGCCGCGCTGCGCGTGCAGATGCGCCTGGAGCTGGCGCGCCTGCACAAGGAACTGCAGGCAACCATGATTTACGTGACCCACGACCAGGTCGAAGCCATGACCCTGGCCGACAAGGTGGTGGTGCTCAACAGCGGCCGCATCGAGCAGGTCGGCTCGCCGCTGGAGCTGTATCACCAGCCGGCCAACCTGTTTGTGGCGGGGTTTCTGGGGACGCCGAAAATGGGCTTCCTCAAGGGCAAGGTCACACGGATTGACGCGCAACACTGCGACGTGCAACTGGACGCCGGCACCTCTGTCAGCCTGCCATTAAGCGGCCCGACCTTAAGCGTGGGCAGCGCCGTGACCCTGGGTATCCGCCCCGAACACCTGGAAATCGCCACCCCCGGCCAGACCACCCTGACCGTCACCGCCGACGTCGGCGAGCGCCTGGGCAGTGACACCTTCTGCCACGTCAACACCGCCAACGGCGAGCCGCTGACAATGCGCATCCGTGGCGACATGGCCAGCCAATACGGCGAAACGCTGCACCTGCACCTGGACCCGGCGCACTGCCATCTGTTCGACACCGATGGCGTGGCCGTGGCCCGCCCACTGCGCGCTGCCGCCTGATTTCGCGAGTACGACGTTATGAAGCTGAATAAACAGAACCTGACCCAGTTGGCATCCAACGTAAAACTGCCGACCTACGCCATTGGCAGCACCTCCCAAGGCATTGCCCACATCGGTGTCGGCGGTTTCCATCGCGCCCATCAGGCGTACTACACCGATGCCTTGATGAACACCGGCGAAGGCCTGGACTGGAGCATCTGCGGCGTAGGCTTGCGCAGCGAAGACCGCAAAGCCCGCGATGACCTCGCCGGCCAGGACTATCTGTTCACCCTGTATGAACTGGGCGACACCGACGACACCGAAGTACGCGTAATCGGCGCCATCAGCGACATGCTGCTGGCCGAAGACGACGCCCAGGCGCTGATCGACAAACTGGCCAGCCCGGCCATTCGCATCGTCTCATTGACCATCACCGAGGGCGGCTACTGCATCGACGACAGCAACGGCGAGTTCATGGCCCATCTGCCGCAGATTCAGCACGACCTGGCGCACCCGAGCGCGCCGAAAACCGTGTTCGGTTTTCTCTGCGCCGCCCTCACCCGGCGCCGCGCGGCCGGCGTTCCGGCGTTTACCGTGATGTCCTGCGATAACCTGCCGCACAACGGCGCCGTCACGCGTAAAGCGCTGCTGGCGTTCGCCGCGCTGCACAATGCCGAACTGCATGACTGGATAGCGGCCAACGTGAGCTTCCCGAACGCCATGGTCGACCGCATCACGCCCATGACCAGCACCGCCCACCGCCTGCAACTGCACGATGAACACGGCATCGACGACGCCTGGCCGGTGGTGTGCGAACCCTTCGTGCAGTGGGTGCTGGAAGACACATTCGTCAACGGCCGCCCGGCCTGGGAAAAGGTCGGCGTGCAGTTCACCGATGACGTGACGCCCTACGAAGAAATGAAGATCGGCCTGCTCAACGGCAGCCACCTGGCTTTGACGTACCTGGGGTTTCTCAAGGGCTACCGGTTTGTCCACGAGACCATGAACGACCCGCTGTTCGTCGCGTACATGCGCGCCTACATGGACCTGGACGTCACGCCGAACCTGGCGCCGGTGCCGGGGATCGACCTGACCGAGTACAAACAGACCCTGGTGGAGCGCTTTTCCAACCAGGCGATTGCCGATCAGTTGGAGCGCGTGTGTTCGGACGGCTCGTCGAAGTTTCCCAAGTTCACCGTGCCAACGATCAATCGCCTGATTGCCGACGGACGCGAGACCGAGCGCGCGGCGCTGGTGGTCGCGGCCTGGGCCTTGTATTTGAAGGGCATGGATGAGAATGGGGTGAGCTACACCATCCCGGACCCGCGCGCGCCGTTCTGCCAGGATCTGGTGCGTGACGATGCCCTGATCAGCCAGCGGTTGCTGGGAGTGGAAGAGATTTTCGGCACGGCTATTCCCAACTCACCTGAGTTTGTGGCAGCGTTCGAGCGGTGCTACGCAAGCCTGCGCGACAACGGCGTCACACAAACCCTGCAAAATGTGCTGAAGAAACCGACTTAACCCTGTGGGACCTTAATTGTTCTGGCGAGCGGGCTTGCCGTGGTGAGCGGGCTTGCCCCGCGCCGGGGCTGCCAAGCAGCCCCCAGACCAATCCGCCCTGCCACAATGAAGCGCGTTACCCATCCCAAATAACAACACTGCTGAGCACACCCTCATGACCCAGCAAAACCTGTTCCTCGGCATCGACTGCGGCACCCAGGGCACCAAGGCCATCGTCCTCGACGCAGCCAGCGGCAAGGTCCTGGGCCTGGGTGCGGCGGCCCACACGCTGATCAGCGGCGCCAATGGTCGCCGTGAGCAACACACCCAGGAATGGCTCGACGCCTTCACCGAAGCCACCCATCGCGCCCTGCAGCAGGCCGGCGTGGATGGCCAGGCGATCCTCGGCATTGGCGTGTCCGGCCAACAACACGGCCTGGTCCTGCTCGACGAGCACGGCCAGGTGCTGCGCCCGGCCAAGCTGTGGTGCGACACCGAAACCGCTGAAGAAAACGACCGACTGCTGCAGCATTTGGGCGGTGAACGCGGCTCCCTGGAGCGCCTCGGCGTCGCCATCGCGCCGGGCTACACCGTGTCCAAACTACTGTGGACCCGCGAGCAACACCCGGATGTGTTCGCGCGCATCGCCCATGTCCTGCTGCCCCACGACTACCTCAACTACTGGCTCACCGGCCGCGCCGTCGCCGAATACGGCGATGCGTCGGGCACCGGTTATTTCAACGTGCGCAGCCGTGAATGGGATGTGGCGTTGCTGCAGCACATCGACCCCAGCGGCCGCCTGGAAAAAGCCCTGCCAACCCTGATCGAAGCCAACCAGGCCGTGGGCACGATCCTGCCTGCCATCGCCGAACGCCTGGGCATCAACCCCCGTGCCATCATCGCCAGCGGCGGCGGCGACAATATGATGGGCGCCATCGGCACCGGCAACATCGCCCCCGGCGTGATCACCATGAGCCTGGGCTCATCGGGCACTGTGTATGCCTTTTCCGACCAGGCCACGGTGAGCCCTCAAGCCTCGGTGGCGACGTTCTGTTCATCCAGCGGCGGCTGGTTGCCCTTGATCTGCACCATGAACCTGACCAACGCCACCGGGGTGATCCGCGAGTTGTTCGAACTGGACCTGGACCGCTTCAACGCCCTGGTCGAGCGCGCGCCGATTGGGGCCGACGGCGTGAGCATGCTGCCGTTTCTCAACGGCGAGCGCGTGCCCGCCCTGCCCCACGCCACCGGCAGCGTGCACGGCCTGACCATGACCAACCTGACCCGCGCCAACCTGTGCCGCGCGGTGGTCGAGGGCACCACCTTCGGCCTGCGTTACGGCCTGGACCTGCTGCGTCAGGGAGGCCTGCAAAGCCAGAGCATCCGCTTGATCGGCGGTGGCTCGAAAAGCCCGGTGTGGCGCCAGATGGTGGCCGACATCATGAACACCGAGGTGGTCTGTACCGAACAAAGCGAAGCCGCAGCCCTGGGCGCGGCGATTCAGGCGGCGTGGAGCCAGTCCGGCGAATCCCTGGCCAGCCTGTGCGACAAATGCGTCAGCGTCGACCCGAACAGCCGTACCCTGCCGGTGGCGGCCAATGTGGTCGCCTATCAACAGGCTTACGAACGCTATCAACAGCACGTGGCAACCCTTTAAGAGCGAACGACTATGTATCTGGTGTGTGGTGAAGCGCTGTTTGATTTTTTCAGCGAGGAGGACGCCAGCGGGCTGGCATCCAAGGTCAACTACAAATCGATTGCCGGCGGCTCGCCGTTCAACGTGGCGGTGGGCTTGCGCCGCCTGGGGATCGAGGCCGGGTTGTTCGGCGGGTTGTCCACCGATTTCCTGGGTCGTCGCTTGTTGCAGGTGCTCAAGGATGAAAGCGTGAGCGAACAGTTTTTAGTCGAGTTCGACGCGCCGACCACCCTGGCGATGGTCGCCGTGGGCGCCAATGGCTCGCCGCAATACAGCTTCCGCGGTGAAGGCTGCGCCGACCGCCAACTGCAGGTGTCGCACTTGCCGGTGCTGGGCGATGAGGTGCGCGGTCTGCATGTCGGCTCGTTCTCGCTGGTGGTGCAGCCGATCGGCGACACCTTGCTGGCACTGGTGCAACGCGAAAGCGGCAAGCGCCTGATCAGCCTCGACCCCAACGTACGGCTCAACCCGCAACCGGACATCCAGTTGTGGCGCGAGCGCGTCGCCGAGCTGGCCAAGCATGCCGACCTGATCAAGGTCAGCGACGAAGACCTGCACCTGCTCTACCCTGGCCAGTCGCCGGAAAGCGTGGTGCAAGGCTGGCTGCAACACCGCTGCCAACTGGTGTTCCTCACCCGGGGCGGCGACGGCGCCAGTGTCTTCAGTCGCAGGCACGGCACCTGGTCGCAACCGGCAGTCAAAGTGGTCATGGCCGACACGGTGGGCGCCGGCGATACCTTCCAGGCGGCGCTGATTGCCTGGCTGACCGAACAGCAGTTGGACTCCGTGGCAGGCGTGCAACAGCTCAGCCGCGATCAAATCGACGCGATGCTGGGCTTCGCGATTCGTGCCGCCGCGTTGACCTGCACCAAAACCGGCCCCGACCTGCCGTATCGTCAGCAGGTGGGCTGAAACCCACGGTTCATGAAGGTTTTTTCAGCAAGGGCGCGATTAATCGATGGTTAATCCCGCGGGTCGAGAGTGAAATCGAACCCACTTGCGGAGCACCTTCATGACACTGCGTACGTTAATGTCTGCCGGCGTACTGGCGCTGGCAGCGGTCGCGGGCCTGGCTCAGGCCGACGACCAAAAGCCCGTGCCTTACGAGTACGGCATGCCGTTACAGATCAAGCACGTGATCGCCATGAACGAAACACCGACAACTGACTGTAAGGTCATCGATGCCGAGATCAAGTTCGTGGACAAGGCCGGAAAAATCGAAGACGTGGGCTATCGCAAGTTGTCGGACGCCTGCACTTTGCAGAATTGAGCCCTGAAGGCCAGGCAGCAGGCCCGCGCAGATAGGCGTATTCTCGCGGGCTCGCCCTTTCTTGTGGGCTTGCCCCAAGGCCGAAAGGAATCGCCATGCCGTTGAGTTTTCGCACCCTCGCCACTGCAACCGCCCTGCTCTGCTTCGCCCTCGCGCTGGTCTGGGGACTGCATCCTCAACTGCTGCTGGATATGTGGCGCATTGACTCTACCGACGCCACCGGGCTGCTCTGCCGACGCAACGCCGCGTTGTTCCTGGCCATCGGCATCATGTTTTACCGCGCACGTCAGGCGCCACCCTCGGATACACGTCGCGCCATGACCCTCGGGTTTATCACCGGTTGCCTGGTGCTGGCCGTGCTGGGCGTGATTGAGTGGATCAATGGCAATGCCGGACCGGGCATCTTTTTGGCCGTGACCACGGAAACCGTACTGGGCCTGGCTTTTATCCAGGCCCACCGGTCGTCGGTGACTCAGCGTCAGGCCTAGTAATGGGCCCTGGCGCCCGCGCGTTGAAAGACGGGGGTCTGGCTGTGTTTGAGGTCTTCACGCAACCCCGCAATCAGATTGCAAATGGCTCGACTGCTGTCGAGCTTGTCCGCATTGATACCTTTGACTTCCAAATGCACCCGGTCACGGTCGCGGTCGTCGTAGACCTTGATCGTCAGCGAAGCATCTTCGGCTTTGGTGCACTCACACCGTTTAGGCAGGAAACTTCCTTCAATAATGCTGCGTAGCTCGAGTTCCGAAAGCATGGTCAACCTCTCCTTTTTTGAGACTGCCAACAGATTGTTATGTATATGCAGACGCGCTCCGGCCTTGGAAGACGCCTTCAAATACCAAGCGTACTCGGCAAAATCCGCCTGTGTTGTAACCTTTCCTCATAAGCACTGCGGTGTTTTATGAAGATGAAATGTGAACTTTTCGGCATTGTTTAAATAATCGTCGAACCACTTCGATTAAACGTTTAACCCTGCACTGTGTATTAAGCGATGGCACGGGCCGCCACTCTTTCTGCAACATGTCGCAAACTATCAAAGTTAATGTTCGCCCCTGAGTTAACGGCCACCAACGTCTGCCCCTGCACACCTCGCTCGGCCACGTACCGGCGAACCCCAGCGACCGCCAAGGCACCGGAAGGCTCGGTGATCGAGCGGGTATCGTCATAGATCAGCTTGATCGCGCTGCACAGTTCATCGTTAGTCACGGTGATGACTTCATCCACCCAGTCCCGGCAGACCTCAAAGCCGTACGCGCCGACCTGCGCGACCGCCGTGCCATCGGCGAAGCCATCGACACTGGGCAGTACCACCCGCTCACCGGCACGTAACGCGGCCAACAGGCAACTGGAGCCTTCAGGCTCGACGCCGATGACGCGCACCTCGGGCCGCAGGTACTTCACATAGGCGGCGATCCCGGCGATCAGGCCACCGCCGCCCACCGGTACGAAAATCGCGTCGAGCGCGCCCTGCTGCTGACGCAGGATCTCGATAGCGACTGTGCCTTGACCGGCGATCACGTCAGGGTCGTCGAAGGGCGAAACGAATGTGCAGCCGGACGTTTCGGCCAGTCTCAGCGCATGGGCCAGGGCGAAGGGGAAGCTCTGGCCATGCAGCACTGCTTCTGCGCCTCTGGAACGTACGCCAAAGACCTTCAGTTCCGGCGTGCTGCAGGGCATGACGATGCGCGCCTGAATCCCCAGCTCCCGCGCCGCCAGCGCCACGCCCTGGGCGTGATTACCGGCCGAGGCGGTCACCACGCCGCGCGCCTTTTGTTCATCGCTGAGCTGCACCAGCTTGTTGTAGGCGCCACGAATCTTGAAAGAAAACGTCGGTTGCAGGTCTTCGCGCTTGAGCAGCAGCGTGTTGCCGAGCAGCGCCGACAATGCCGGTGCCACCTGCAATGGCGTACGCACCGCCAGGTCGTAAACCGGCGCGGCGAGGATCTTTTTGACGTAATGCTCAAGCAGTGCCGTGTCGCGCAACTGCGGGGCTGTTCGGGGGTTCATGGGTGTCTCCTGGCTTTGTGGGCGGCCCTGGAGACGGAAAAACAAAACCCGCCTCTAGGGCGGGTTTGGGTACAGCCGTGCGCTATCCCGCCAAATGAGGAATGGCGGTAATAATGCTTGGCTGGCTACGAAAGGCTTGAAATGTCATGTCACGAAATTAACCGGCGACTGCCAGACCAGTCAATGGCCAAGCACCATTTAGCCGGCAAGGGTTTACCCAGAGCATACGAAACGTATACGCTTTGTATATCAAAGTCTAAATAGTGAAACCCATGGGCATCGTCAAGATCACCGATACACTGCACGAACAACTGCGCGTGGCGAGCGCCGCGATGGACCGCTCGATCAACGCCCAGGCCGAGTTCTGGATCAAGATCGGCTTGCTCGCCGAACTCAATCCCAGCCTGCCTTACAACGAATTGATCAACAAGCTGCTGCTGGATAAACCCGACCTGATCCGGGGGCGCAGTTGATGATCAAGACCGCCGCACAACTGGCCGTGATGCGCGAGTCGGGGCGCCTGCTGGCCCAGGTGTTCACCCTGCTCGACGGCTTTGTCGCCGCCGGCCGTTCCACCCTGGAACTGGACGCCACCGTCGAAGCGTTTATCCGCAATGAGTTAAAGGCGCGCCCCGCAAGCCTGGGGCAGTACGACTACCCCTTTTGCATCAACACCTCGATCAACGAAGTGGTGTGCCATGGCATGCCCAGCGCCAAAGACATCCTCAAGGACGGCGATATCATCAACATCGACATCACCCTGGAAAAAGGCGGCTACATTGCCGACGCCAGCAAGATGTACATGATCGGCACCGTCGCCCCCAAGGCCAGGCGCCTGGTGGAGATGACGTTTGAAGCGATGTGGGCCGGCATCCGTCAGGTCAGGCCGGGTGCGCGCCTGGGTGACATCGGCCATGCGATCCAGAGCCTGGCGCAGGCCAATGGCTACAGCGTGGTACGCGAATACTGCGGCCATGGCATCGGCAAACAGATGCATGAAGAGCCGCAGATCCTGCACTTCGGTCGCCCAGGCACCGGGCTCACACTGCGCGAAGGCATGGTGTTTACCATTGAGCCCATGCTCAACCAGGGCGGCGCCAAAACCCGCAGCCTCAAGGACGGTTGGACGGTGGTGACAGCGGACAACAGCCTGTCGGCACAGTGGGAACACACGGTGGCAGTGACGGCGGATGGGTACGAGGTGTTGACCCTGCAACCCGCCGTTTAAACGCCCGCGTGTTCAAGCCTCTCAGGCCACCTGCTTGATCGCCGCCTTGGCTTCCAGTTCGCGTACCAGGGGCAGCACACGCTTGCCGAAGTACTCCACTTCTTCCTGGAAGTGCAGGAAGCCGGCCAGCACCAGATCGACCCCCACAGCCTTGAGCGCGACGATGCGCTCGGCGATCTGCTGCGGGGTGCCGATCAAATTGGTCTTGAAGCCATCGTTGTATTGCACCAGGTCCTCAAAACTCGACTTGGCCCAGTTGCCCTCGCCTTCCGGCGAGGCTTTGCCCGCCTGCTTCGCCGCATCGCCAAAGGCATTCACCGCTTGCGGATCGGCCTTGTCGATGATGTCGGCGAGCACGGCGCGAGCTTCTTCTTCGGTGTCGCGGGCGATCACAAACGCGTTCACGCCGATTTTGACCGAGTGATGATTCGCCGCCGCCTTGGCGCGAATATCGTCGACCTGCGCCTTGATGCCCTCGGGCGTATTGCCGTTGGTGAAGTACCAGTCCGAGACGCGCGCCGCCATGTCCCGCGCCGCCCGTGAACTGCCGCCCTGGAACACTTCCGGTCGGCCCAATGGCTTGGGTTTGAGGGTGTAATTGTTGAAGCGGTAGAAATCGCCTTTGAAGGTGAAGTCGTCCTGACTCCAGATGCCTTTGAGGGCGCGGATGAATTCTTCGGAGCGGCGATAGCGCTCATCGTGCTCTAACCAGGGTTCGCCGATGGCCTGGAATTCGCCCTTGAACCAACCGCTGACGATGTTCACGGCGATGCGGCCATTGGTCAGTTGGTCGATGGTCGCCAGTTGCTTGGCGGCCAGCGCCGGTTGCCAGGGGCCGGGCAGGATCGCGGCGATCACCTTCAATGTGGTGGTCGCCGCCAGCAGCGCATGGCTGAACGCCACGGACTCATGCTGCTTCTCGGCGCCGTAGCCGGCGGTGAAGCGGATCTGGGTCAGGCCATACTCGAAGCCGGCCGCTTCGGCCAGTTGCGCCAGTTTGCGGTTGTAGTCGATGCCCCAGTGGGTGCGTTGTTCGATCTTGCTGACCACCAACCCACCGCTGACGTTGGGCACCCAATAGGCAAATTTCACGGCTTGCTGACTCATCGAACGCTACCTCATTCACAGGGATGTGAAACAGGCTTGAGCAGCAAGCGTGCCAGCCCCTGGCAAAGGCCCGTGCCACGGGGGTTGCGCCGCCGAAACCGACCGCGCCCGCGGTAATTGCAGCTGTCCTGGATCGCACCGGTTTGTTGGTTTGCTGTTGCCAGGGCAACAGTAAACGCGGTCGAAACCCCGTAAACATTGGCCGTCGCGCCCGGCACGGACTGTGCAATGCCTCTGATATTGACCACTGCCCAGGAACCTTGCCCATGACCGAACACCACGTCATCAACCCGCTGTCCCTCGGCGTCGATTACGCCACCTTGGCCGCACGTTTTCGGCCGATCTTCCAGCGCATCGCCGACGGCGCGGTGCAGCGCGAACACAGCCGCACCCTGCCCCACGAGCCGATCCAGTGGCTGAAGGAAGCGGGTTTCGGCGCCGTGCGCGTGCCGGTGGAGTACGGCGGCGGCGGCGCGTCCCTGCCGCAACTGTTTGAGCTGCTGATCGAACTGGCCGAAGCCGACTCCAACGTGCCACAGGCGCTGCGCGGGCATTTTGCGTTCGCCGAGGACCGCCTGAATGCACCGCCGAGCGCCGGCCGCGACCTGTGGTTCAAGCGCTTCGTCGAGGGCGATCTCGTTGGCTGTGCCTGGACCGAAATCGGCAATGTGGCCATCGGCGACGTGGTCACCCGGGTCACCCGCGACGGCGATCACTGGCGGCTCAACGGTGAAAAGTTCTACAGCACCGGCAGCATCTTTGCCGACTGGATCGACGTGTACGCCCAGCGCAGCGACACCGGCGGCGACGTAATCGCCGCCACCCGCGCGCGCCAGCCCGGCGTGGAGCACAGCGACGACTGGGACGGCTTTGGCCAGCGCACCACCGGCAGCGGCACCTCGCGCTTTACCGAGGCACGGGTGGAGGCGGACAACGTGATCGACTTTGCCAACCGTTTCAAATACCAGACCGCGTTCTACCAACTGGTGCTGCTGGCCAGCCTGGCCGGTATTGGCCGCGCAGCGTTGCGCGATGTGGCCCATCAGGTGCGCAACCGCCAGCGCATCTACAGTCACGGCAATGCGCCCCATGTGAGCCAGGATGCACAGGTGCAACAGGTGGTGGGCGAAGTCGCGGCGCTGGTATATGCCGCAGAGGCCAGCGCCTTGCGCGCGACGCTGCCGGCGCAGCGGGCCTACGTGGCGAGGTTTGGCGGGGATGACGCCGTGGAGCGCGAGGCCAATGTGGCGGCCGAGATTGAATCGGCGACGGCGCAGGTAGTGGTGTCGGACTTGATCCAGAGCGCCACCAGCCAACTGTTCAATGCCCTGGGCGCCTCGGATGTGCGCCAGGGCAAGGCACTGGACAGGCACTGGCGTAACGCGCGTACCGTGTCCTCGCACAACCCCGTGATCTACAAGGCACGCATCGTCGGTGATTGGGTGATCAACGCGGCCGAGCCGCCCTTTGTGTGGCAGATCGGCAATGGTCCGGCCAAGGCCTAGAAGGCCAGCTTGTAGCCGACGGCCATCAACATGATCGCCAGGCACGGACGCAACACGCCGTCCGGGATCTTGCCGGTCATGTGGCTGCCAACATAGATGCCCGGCAGTGAGCCGATCAGCAAAAAGCCCAAGAGGTGCCAGTCCATGTTGCCCATGCCGGCGTGTCCGAGACCCGCCACCAGGGTCAGGGGCACGGCATGGGCGATTTCGGTGCCCACCAACCGGCGCGTGGCCAGGAACGGATACAGGATAAACAACGCCACCGTGCCGAGGGCACCGGCGCCGATGGAGGTCAGGGCGACCATGGTGCCGAGGATGGCGCCAGTGAGCACGGTCAGCGCATTGAGGTTGCGCGGGTTCATGTGGTAGCTGTCGCCGGCGTGGCGCTGGGCGAACGCCAACAGGGTTTTCTTGAACAGAATCGCCAGGGCGGTGAGCAGCAATACCACGCCCAGGGCCTGCTTGATCACCGCGTTCATGGCGCTGGGGTCGGTGTGCAGGCTGGCGAGGAACCACAGGGTCAGCAGCACCGCCGGTACGCTGCCCAGGGTCAGCCAGCCGGTGATGGTCCAGTCGATGTTCTTGTTCTTGCTGTGCACCAGCACGCCACCGGATTTGGTGATGGCCGCATACAACAAGTCAGTGCCCACGGCGGTCGCCGGGTTGATGCCGAACCACAGCAGGATCGGGGTCATCAACGAGCCCCCGCCCACACCGGTCATGCCCACGATAAATCCCACGATCAGGCCGGCAATTACGAAACCAACATTCCCCACATCCATTACAGCTACCCGCGGCCTTATAAATTTTCTGGCGGCAGGATAGCGATTTTTCTTATAACGACTTATACCAATATGATCTGACTTTAGATCTTTTTTGTCTGGGTCATCTTTTTTTTCCCCGCGCTGCATCCAATCGCGATCCTCCTGGGTAGTTCTTGCAGTCACCCTGCTGTTCTACTTGATGGAGAAGCACCTCATGAACGCTAAAGCCCTGCTCTGCCTGACTGCCCTGCTCGCCGCCGCCCCCACCGCTTTCGCCCAGGCCGATTTGCCCGACAGCATCAAAGTGCCGGACGGCCACAAGATCGCGCTGCAAACCACCGGTGTCGGTGAAATCACCTACGAGTGCCGCGACAAAGCCAACGCAGCAGGTCAGACCGAGTGGGCCTTCGTCGGCCCTAAGGCCGTGCTCAATGATCGCAGCGGCAAACAAGTCGGCACCTACTTCGGCCCGCCCGCCACCTGGCAAGCCACGGACGGTTCGACAATCACCGGCACCCAATTGGCCGTGGCGCCGTCGGGGGCGGGTAACCTGCCGTACCAGCTGGTCAAGGCCAACCCGGCCGAAGGCAAAGGCGCGATGAGCGGTGTGACTTATATCCAGCGCGTCGCGCTTAAAGGCGGTGTGGCGCCCGGCACGCAATGCAGCACCGCCAACAAGGGCCAGCAGGCAGTGGTGAAGTACCAGGCCGACTACATTTTCTGGGCAGCCAACTGAGCGAAATCAGCTACGCTGCTGCGGTAGCGCCCCGGCCTTCGGGTCGGGGCATTGTTCTTGGACTGGCGGCGGAAAAACGTGCCTGACACCCTGTTTGATTACGAAGCCTGCCTGCTGGCCTGCGCCCGCGGCGAGCCACGCGCCCTGCGCCGCTTATATGAGCAGGACAGCAGCCACTTGCTCGGCGTGGCCATGCGTATTCTGCGAGACAAGGCTCAGGCCGAAGACGTGGTGCATGACGCGTTTATCAAGATCTGGCGCGGCGCCGGCAGCTTCGACCCGAGCCGAGGGTCGGCACGCGGTTGGGTGTTCAGCGTGACACGGCATCTGGCCTTGAATGTCATACGCAACCACTCCCGCGAAGTGCCGCTGGGCGATGAACATGAGCAGGGTGTCGAGCCCACCGACAGTTTTGAGTTCACCGCACGCTCCGGGCAGATTCACACGTGCCTGGAGCAGCTCGACCCGACCCGTCGCACGTGCATCCTGCATGCCTATGTCGACGGCTATTCCCATAGCGAAATCGCTGCACGCCTGGGCACCCCGCTGGGGACAGTCAAGGCCTGGATCAAGCGTAGCCTCGCCGCGCTGCGGGAGTGCATGGCATGAGCAACCCACTGGACGAACTGGCCAGCGAATATGTGTTGGGCACATTGCCCGCGGAACAACGCGCCGAGATCGAACGACGCCTCAAGCACGACGTCGAGCTGCGTGCAGCGGTGGACGCCTGGGAACAGCGTCTGTTACCACTGACCGCCCTGGCCGAACCGGTGCCGCCGTCGGCCCATCTGTGGCAGCGCATCGAACGCCATCTAGGCACGGCCGACAGCGAGGTGCCTTGGTGGAACCTGCTGGCGCTGTGGCGCGGCCTGGCCGGCGCTGGCCTGCTGACCACGCTGGTGCTGGCGGCGCTGCTGCTGACCCGCCCGCCCAGTGCCGACCCGGCGTTTTTGGTGGTGCTGGTTGCCCCGCAGAGCCAGGCACCGGGCTGGGTGATCCAGGCCAGCAACGATCAACAGATTCAGTTGATTCCACTGGGTGTGATGGACGTGCCGGCCGACAAGGCCCTGCAATTCTGGACCAAGGGCGATGGCTGGCAAGGGCCGGTGTCCCTGGGGCTGGTCAAGCCTGGGCAACGCCTGTCGGTGCCACTGGACAAGTTGCCGCCGCTGGCGCCTGACCAACTGTTCGAACTGACTCTGGAAGACCCGCGCGGCTCGCCGACCGGCAAACCCACCGGGCCGATCCAAGCCATCGGTCGCGCGGTCAAGGTGCTCTGATCAGCCGACGTGCGGCAGCCACAGCCGAAAACGCGCGCCGCCCAAGGGCGATGCCTGGGCCGTCAACGTGCCGCCCTGGGCTTCCAGGGCGCGGCGGCTGATGGCCAGGCCCAGGCCAAACCCGCCGGTACTGCGGTCACGGCTGCGGTCAAGGCGGTAGAACGGTTCAAAGATGCGCTCGCGCTGGTCGGGCGGAATGCCGATGCCATCGTCATCCACCCAGATCTCACAGCCCTTGGGGCACACCTTGACCCCCACCTGGATGCGCGTGTCGCAATACCGCGTGGCATTGCGCAGCAGGTTCTGCAGGGCACGGGCGGTGAGGCGCGGGTCGAGGCTGAAGCGCTCCACGGCGCAGTCGAGCACTACGTCGATGACGATCTCGGGGTTTTCCAGCTCATCGTCGACGCTGCCCAGGACGCTGTCGATAAATTCGTCGAGCACCACCTCGACCCGCTCCGGCAACTGCGCCGGGTTTTGCAGGCGGCTGTAAGACAACAGCTCCAACACCAACTCGTCCAACTCGCGGATATGCGCCACCAGGCTGTGCAGGCGCTCACGGCTGGCGGCGGGCAAGTCTTCGGACAGGGCCAGGGCCAGGCCGAAATCCAGGCGTGTCAGCGGCGTGCGCAATTCGTGGGAGACGGCATTGAGCAGGTCGCGCTGCTGGTTGAGCAAATGCTCGACGTCATCGGCCATGGTGTCGAACACCGCGGCCAGGCTACCGATATTGGAACTGGGTGGAATGTGCGTGCGCTCGGCCAGGTTGCCTTTGCCCAACTGCGCGGCGGTGCATTTCAGGCGCTCCAGGTCACGCCAGTGCGGGCGCAGCCAGAACAGCAGGCAGGCAAGCAACGCCGCGCCGACCAGCACGTTCATCGACCAGTACAGCAGGTTCATGTCCAACGGGTCCGGCGGAATGGTCAACTTGACCACGAACTGGTCGTTGATCGGCGAACTGACTTCCTCCATCCACCCCCACTCGCCCAGGCGAATCACCGGTTTGCCCTGGGCCAGCAGGCTGGCTTCTTCAGGGGTATAGCTGGCGTCCTGGCGCAGCAGCAATTGCACCTTGAGCGGCGCGAAATCGTGGCCCAGTTGCTCGGTGACCTGAGACCAGCGCTCCACCGGCGCGCGCAGGTACTGCTTGACGATCAGCTTCTGCTGGCCGCGGGATTGCTCGACGTTGTAGTCCAGGTAGCGGTGTTCGAACACCAGGATCACCAGCTTGGGAATCAGGTAGATCGCCGCGCTGTAGGTGACGATGGTGATCAGGTAGAGACGCAGCAGGACACGAAACATGGCTCAGCATTCCCACTCGGAACGGCTGAACAGGTAGCCCTTGCCCCATACGGTTTTGATCTTGCGCGCCTCGCCGGCATGGTCGTCGAACTTGCGGCGCAGCTTGGAGATGGCCACGTCCACCGAGCGGTCGGTGCCGTTGAACTCAATACCGCGCAGGCGTTGCAGGATCTGATCGCGACTGAGCACTTCACCGGCATGCCGGGCCAGTACCACCAACAGGTTGTATTCGCCGCTGGACAGCTCCACCGACTGGTCGCGCCAGGTCACGGTGCGCTCCGACAGGTCAATGCACAGGTTGCCCACCAGGATCTGGTCGCTGGCCACCTGCGGTTCGGACAAACTGCTGCGGCGCAGCAAGGTGCGCACACGGGCGAGCAGCACACGGGGCTCGCAGGGTTTGGTCACGTAGTCGTCGGCGCCCATCTCCAGGCCCAACACCTGGTCGTGGCTGTCGTCACGGGCCGTCAACATCAGGATCGGCAGGCCCGCCGAATCGGCGCGCAGCAGGCGGCACACTTGCAGGCCGTCGAGGCCCGGCAGCATCAAGTCGAGGATCACCAAGTCCGGCGGGTTCAGACGCGCACGTTCCCGCACATGGTCGCCACGGCAGAGCACGCTGACGTGGTAGCCATTGCGCTCCAGGTAGCTGGCAATCAGCTCGGAGAGTGCGGCGTCGTCTTCCACCAGGAGAATGTTGGGCATTAAGGTGTTTCCAAATAGTACGGTTTCGCAGGATCGTGCAAGGATATACGCCCCCCGGCCAAGCGTGGGCCGCACCTTACACTTCTTCACACACCACCTACACAGCTTCACAGCACCACGGCGCAGGTGACCTTAGGATGCGCCAGTCACTATTGGGATAAGAGCATGTCGAAGAATCTGTTTGCGCCGTTTTGCCTGTTGGCCCTCACCCTGGCGCTGAGTGCGTGTGACAACTCAACGGCCCAGGCGCCGCAAATGCCACCGGCCAAGGTGCGCATCGAAACCCTGCAGGCCAAACCGTTGGCGATCACCAGCGAACTGAGCGGGCGCATCGCCGCCCCGCGTATCGCCGAAGTGCGCGCACGGGTGGCCGGCGTCGTGATGCAACGGGTATTCAAGGAAGGCCACGACGTGAAACAGGGCGACGTGCTGTTTCGCATCGACCCGGCGCCATTCAAGGCCGACCTGGACAGCGCCCAGGCCAACCTGAGCAAGGCCCAGGCCAATGCGTTTCAGGCACGCCTGCAGGAGCAGCGCTACAGCCGGTTGGTGGAAGGCAACGCCATCAGCGGCCAGGACTACGACAACGCGCGCGCCAACCTGCGTCAGACCAACGCCGAGGTCGCCGCCAATAAAGCCGCGGTCGAGCGCGCCAAATTGAACCTGGGCTACGCCACCGTCACCGCGCCGATTTCCGGGCGTATCGGCCGGGCGCTGGTGACCGAAGGTGCCCTGGTGGGCCAGAACGAGGCGACGCCGCTGGCGGTGATCCAGCAACTGGACCCGATCCACGCCGACCTGACCCAGTCAACCCGCGAGCTGAACGACCTGCGCCGCGCCTTCCGCGCCGGCAGCTTGAAGCAAGTCGGTCAGGACCAGGCCAAGGCCACCTTGATCCAGGACGATGGCAGCCTGTACCCGTTGCCGGGCAAATTGCTCTTCGCCGAGATCAGCGTCGACCCCGGCACTGGGCAAATCATTCTGCGCAGCGAATTCCCCAACCCGGACCTCGACCTGTTGCCCGGCAGCTTTGTACGGGTACGCCTGGAGCAAGCGGTGGACAAGCAAGGCATCAGCGTGCCGCAACGCGCGATCACCCGCGACAGCGCCGGCATCCCCATGGTGCTGCTGCTGGACGCCGAGCAGACCGTCAGCCTGCAACCGGTGGAGTTGGGTGCGGTGATCGACGATCGCTGGGTGGTCAGCCACGGCCTCAAGGCCGGCGATCGCATCGTCGTCGAAGGCCTGCAACATGCGCGCCCCGGTGAAAAAGTAGAAGTGGACGACAGCCCCGCCTCCGGCCAGCCAGTCAAGGAATAACCCGCCATGCCGCAGTTCTTTATTGACCGCCCGGTCTTCGCCTGGGTGGTCGCCCTGTTTATCCTGCTGGCCGGCGCACTGGCCATCCCGCAGTTGCCGGTGGCCCAGTACCCCAACGTGGCACCGCCGAAAGTGGAAATCTACGCGGTGTACCCTGGCGCGTCGGCCCAGACTTTGGACGAAAGCGTGGTCAGCCTGATCGAGCAGGAGCTTAACGGCGCCGATCACCTGCTGTATTTCGAATCCCAGAGCAGCCTCGGCTCGGCGACGATCACGGCGACCTTCCAGCCCGGTACCAACCCGGAAATGGCCCAGGTCGATGTGCAGAACCGGCTTAAGGCCGTGGAGCCACGCCTGCCCCAGGCGGTGACGCAGCAGGGCTTGCAGGTGGAGAAAGTCTCTGCCGGTTTCCTGCTGCTGGTGACGCTGACATCCAACGACGGCAAGCTCGATGACGTGGCGCTCAGCGATTACCTGGCGCGCAACGTGATGAACGAACTCAAGCGCCTGGACGGTGTGGGCAAGGCGCAGTTGTACGGTGCCGAACGCGCCATGCGCATCTGGATCGACCCGCAAAAACTGATCGGTTTCAACCTGACCCCGGCCGACGTCAACGCCGCGATCAGTGCACAAAACGCGCAGGTGTCGGCGGGCAGCATCGGTGATCTGCCGGGGACCAAGACCCAGGAGATCACCGCCGCAATCCTGGTCAAGGGGCAACTGTCGACCCCGGCGGAATTCGCTGACATCGTGCTCAAGGCCAACCCGGACGGCTCGACCGTGCGCATCGGCGATGTGGCGCGGGTGGAAATCGGCAGCCAGGAATACCAGTTCTCTACGCGCCTGAACGGCAAACCGTCCACCGCCGTCAGCGTGCAACTGGCGCCGGGCGCCAACGCGCTGAACACCGCGACACTGGTGCGGGCGAAGATGGACGAACTGTCGCGCTACTTCCCGGCCAATGTGGAATACAAGATCCCGTACGACACCTCGCCGTTCGTCAAGGTCTCGATCACCAAGGTGGTCTACACCTTGCTGGAGGCCATGGCACTGGTGTTTGCGGTGATGTTCCTGTTCCTGCAAAACGTGCGTTATACGTTGATCCCCACCCTGGTGGTGCCGATTGCGCTGATGGGCACCTTCGCCACCATGCTGGTGCTGGGTTTCTCGATCAACGTGCTGACCATGTTCGGCATGGTGCTGGCGATCGGCATCCTGGTGGACGATGCGATCGTCGTGGTGGAGAACGTCGAGCGGATCATGGCCACCGAGGGCCTTTCGCCCAAGGACGCAACCAAGAAAGCCATGGGCCAGATCACCGGCGCCATCGTCGGTATCACCCTGGTGCTGGTCGCGGTGTTCCTGCCGATGGCGTTCATGGCGGGCTCGGTGGGAGTGATTTACCAACAGTTCTCGCTGTCGATGGCCACCTCGATCCTGTTCTCGGCATTCCTCGCCCTGACCTTGACCCCGGCCCTCTGCGCCACCTTGCTCAAGCCGATTACCGAGGGCGAGCACCATGCCAAGGGCGGCTTCTTTGGTTGGTTCAATAAACGCTTTGAGCAACTCACCGACCGCTACGAAGGTTGGGTGGCCTATGCGCTCAAGCGCAGCGGCCGGTATCTGCTGATCTACCTGGTGCTGTTGGTGGGCCTGGGGCTGATGTTCATGCGCCTGCCCGCCTCGTTCCTGCCGGTGGAAGACCAGGGCTACACCATCACCGATATTCAGTTGCCACCGGGCGCGAGCAAAAACCGCACGGTGCAGGTGGCCGAACAGATCGAGGCGCATAACGCCACTGAGCCGGGGGTGGGCGATACCACCATGATCATGGGGTTCAGCTTTTCCGGTTCCGGACAGAACGCGGCGCTGGCGTTCACCACGCTCAAGGATTGGTCGCAGCGCGGCAGCGACGATTCCGCCGCATCGATTGCCGACCGTGCCAACGCGGCGTTCAGTGAGTTGAAGGATGCGGTTGCCTATGCGGTGCTGCCACCGCCGGTGGATGGCCTGGGCACCTCCAGTGGCTTCGAGTTCCGCTTGCAGGACCGCGGTGGTGTCGGCCACGCCGCGTTGATGGCGGCGCGTACCGAATTGCTGGCGGCGGCCGAAAAAAGTCCGATCCTGGCCAATGTGCGCGAAAGCGCCCTGGCCGAAGCGCCGCAGGTGCAGCTTGAGGTGGACCGCAAGCAAGCCAACGCCCTCGGCGTGTCGTTCGCCGATGTGGGCAATGTGCTGTCTTCGGCGATTGGCTCGGCTTATGTCAACGACTTCCCCAATCAGGGCCGCATGCAGCGCGTAGTGGTGCAGGCCGAGGGCGACCAGCGCACCCAGGTGGCGGATTTGATGAAGATCAACGTGCGCAACAACGCCGGCAAAATGGTGCCGCTGTCGGCCTTCGTCGAAGCCAAATGGACCCAGGGTCCGGCGCAGTTGACGCGCTATAACGGCTACCCGGCCATTGCCATCAGTGGTGAAGCGGCGCCGGGGCACAGTACCGGTGAGGCGATGCAAGAGATCCAACGCCTGGTCAGCCAGTTGCCGGCAGGCCTGGGCCAGGAATGGACCGGGCTGTCGCTGCAGGAACGCTTGTCCGGTGCTCAGGCACCCGTGCTGCTGGGGCTGTCGCTGCTGATCGTGTTCCTGTGCCTGGCGGCGCTGTATGAAAGCTGGTCGATCCCAACGTCCGTGCTGCTGGTGGTGCCACTGGGCGTGCTCGGCGCGGTGCTGGCGGTGACCCTGCGCGGCATGCCCAACGATGTGTTCTTCAAGGTAGGCTTGATCACCATCATTGGTCTGTCGGCGAAGAACGCGATTCTGATCATCGAGTTTGCCAAGGACCTGTATGACCAGGGCGAAGACTTGGTCAGCGCCACCTTGAAAGCCGCGCGCCTGCGCCTGCGACCGATCATCATGACCTCGCTGGCGTTTATCCTTGGCGTGGTGCCGTTGGCGATTGCCACGGGCGCCAGCTCGGCGAGCCAGCAGGCGATCGGCACCGGCGTGATCGGCGGGATGATTACCGCAACCCTGGCGGTGGTGTTCGTGCCGGTGTTCTTTGTGGTGGTCATGAAGCTGGTGCGCAAGCGCCGGTAAAAAATGCGCTATGGTGCTCACCACATCCCCTGTCGTGAGCACCTATGGCCTTCCTCGCCCGCACCCACCCTCGCCTTTCGTGCGCCGCCATACTGGGCCTTACCGTGGGTATTCTGGCGCCGGCCGATACGCTCATCAGCAAGGTCCTGATCGGCTGGAACGCCGGGGTCTGGACCTACCTGGCGCTGATGCTGTGGCTGACCAGCCACGCCCACGCCGATGATGTAAAGCGCATCGCCGACATCGAGGATGAAAACGCAGGCCTGGTGTTGTTCATGGTGTGCATCGCGGCGATTGCCAGCCTGGCGACCATTACCCTCAACCTGGCAGGCAGCAAAGACCTGGACAGCACCGCGCGCCTGCTGCATTACGGGTTTACTGTATTGACGGTGATCGGCTCATGGCTGCTGATCGGGGTGATTTTCAGCGTGCACTACGCCCGCCTGTTCTACACGTGGCAAGGCGACGAGCCTGCGCTGCGCTTCGCCGAAGGGTTACGCACCCCCAATTATTGGGACTTCCTGTACTTCTCGTTCACCATCGGTGTAGCGGTGCAAACGGCCGATGTCGGGGTGGCCACGCGCAGTTTGCGCAAGGTGGTGTTGGGGCAGTCATTGATCGGATTTCTGTTCAACACGGCGATCCTGGGTTTCTCGATTAATATCGCTGCGGGTCTGTTTAGCTGAGCGATCAAACGCAGACTCGGTAAAGCGTTATTAAAATTTCTTTTTTTGGGACTGTCACATTTAACGCCCAATGCCGAAGGGGGGCGTTGAGTGGCGTCGCGCCTTCACAATAGCTTTACGACGGCGATGATGCGTTACCCCGCAACCGATGCAAGACAAGACCATAAACCCACTTTTGTAAACTGTGACTTTTGACAGTTACATAAAAATTATTTTTGCGGCTTGATACCCGAAGGCAGAAGCAATCGCGCTTCTGGGCTTCGCATAAACATCATTGATGGAGAGGCGATCATGTCGGCACAAAGTACCCCGCAACGCAAAATCCCCAGTTCATATCCCGCCACAACAGGTGTGGTCGAAGGATCGGTAGGTGAACACACCTTTAAAACATCCGAAATCAATGTCATCCAAGACAACGGTGTTGTCATGGTTACCGCCATTCACCGGGACGATGACGGTAGTTCGGAAGAGATTTATATTCAGTTCCCGGATAACGTCAAACTCGACGAAGAACTGCGTCTTGAAAAATTTAAAAAGACAGTCATCGTCTGGGTTTCATTCAAGGGCATCAAGACACCGCGCGTCTTACCGTACGAGGTAGGTGCTCTGGTCGTGCAAAAATTCTCTTCTCACCCGCTGCAAATTAAGGGCTATGTCGTGACGGGCGATACCATCGTGGAAAAAGACCATGCGTTGAATATCAAATTTGATTTCAGTCTTTAGATACCGAGAACAGCACGCAATAAAAAGCCCTGGTCTTTCGACCAGGGCTTTTTATTGTGCCTTGTTTATTTAAAACGCATAACGCAGGCCCACGTTCACAGCCGCTTTCTGTTTGATTTTGTCGCTGGTGCTGGTCTCAACGTCGGCATGCATTTGCAGATCCTCGGTAAACTTCACCGCCACGCCTGCACCATACTTGCTGCGCGAGCCCGACAAGTCGTTGTTAAAGGCCTGATTGTTAATCAGAACCTTATTATTGTCGGCAAATTCGTGGACCATTGCCGCACGCAGGTAGGGCTTAATGAGCGTGCCATCGTCGAGCTGGAACTCATGCCCAATGGTCGCGCCGGCCTCGGCCGTCCTTGAGCGGGTACGCTCACCGTCCACTTGCAAGCCATTTTTCAGGCTGTACGTTCCACCCTGGACCACAATGGTCGACACACGACCGTACGGTTCAATATAGGAGCTCTCACCGATGTTGATATGACGGCCGAACTCAGCCGACAGACCACCGCCCACATTGCTGTAGTTGCCCTTGGTGGAGGTGTTATCGCTGAGCGTGGCCTTGACCTCATTGTGGAAACGGTTGGCTTTGGCGACCGCATCAAAGTAGAAACCGCTTTCGTCGTCCATCCAGGTTGCATAAGTGCCCAGGAAGTAACTCTTGACCGTACCGGACGAGCCGCGAACGGGGTTC
This sequence comes from Pseudomonas sp. EYE_354, assembly GCF_023148575.1. Taxonomy (NCBI): domain Bacteria; kingdom Pseudomonadati; phylum Pseudomonadota; class Gammaproteobacteria; order Pseudomonadales; family Pseudomonadaceae; genus Pseudomonas; species Pseudomonas sp. EYE_354. Next base: position 64,339 of record NZ_JAHXNQ010000022.1, on the reverse strand, counting down.
ACGTCGGAATTGCTGTGACCACCGAATACACCCACCTTCCACTGGCTATCGCCCAACGGCATGTCAGCACCGATCGAGAAACCTTGCAGGTTCTGCGTGTAGCCAGTCCCTGAACTCTGGGACACATCATATTTGCTGCCGAAACCACGGATCCACAGGCCTGTGCTCTTCGGGGAGTAGCGCAATTCGCCCATACGTGCGCGCAACGAACCCTCTTCAGCTGTCATGACCGTCACCGGAGTGTTGAACAGTGCTGTCACTACGCGAGCACTTCTGCTTATCACGCGGTTTTCGGTGTCCAGGAACCAGTCATTACCTTCCTTTTTCAGGCCATAGGCATAGGCCCCCGCGTCAACCGGACCGCCCTCAAGGGAAAAGACCGCATCACCGCCACCGGTGTGCACAACCTTGGTCTTGACCAATTCGGCACCGCTGGCCGACAACGCCAGGCTATGGCTACCCGTGGCTTCGCCGGTCACATTGATATAATCGGTCTTGCCATCGTTTGGGTGGAAATAAGTGTCCATGACAAAGGTGCCGTTGCCGGACAGCGTCGCGAGGTTCAACTGATAAAACTCATTTGGCGCGCCCATGGTCACGGTGCCGCCGGCCATGTTCAGCGCCCCCACCGAGCTGTCGCCGGTCATGTTCCAGTTGGACGCGTCGCCCACGTTCAAGCTGGAGACATTCTCCAATTTGCCCGACAGCTCGGCATTGTTCCGCAGGGTCAAATGAATCGTGCTCGTGGCGTCGGCAACCACATTACCCAGCAGATTTCGGCTGTTATCAACCGTCATCGTCGCCGAACCACCGCCGGAAACATTTAAAAGATTGCCGTCGCCGCCCTTCAACGTGGAGCCGTTAAGCACGTCTATCGATACCACAGGCGCACGCGCGCCCGCCCCCCTGACCACGATAGCCGAGCCGGCAGTGCCTTCAACCACCGATTGGTCCAACACCAACTTGCCATCTGTGGTGTCGCGGGGATCCCGGATGAACACCACCCCATTACCAGCACCGGTGATTGTACTTTGGCTGGCCGTCGCCGTGCCGCCTTGCAGACTTAGGCCGCTGGCGCCCGCCCCCGTCCCCGATACTTGCGTATTTTGTTTGAAGTTCAACTGGCTGCCGCTGGAAGCTTGCGCGCCGCCTCGAACACCACTAATGGTACTTGCCGTTACATCTACGGAAGAGCCGCGGGGGTCACCTGCAATACCAAGAGCCTGCAAACCTACGCTGCCAGTACTGGTGATCGTACTGTTATTAATTGAAGCCGAACTATTTTCCAAACGCACCGCAGCAAACGTGGTGTTGGTGGAAGATACGCTCGACGAGTTTATATTGACAATTGAACCTGCAACAGCACGGATATCATTCGTCGAACTGCCGGGGTTCATATTCAGCGTAGAGTCTGAAAGGTCTATCACTGTGGCCGATGCGCCATTCATGTCCAGCGTGGACAGACTGGAAAGTTGCCAGTCGGTTACGGGTGTAGTGGAATCGATAGCTCTTTGCTCACCCACTAACGGGACTGCCTGTGCTTGCCCTTGAACCGCAACAAACATGCAGAATGTAATGGTGGGAACCTTCATAATCGCACTCAATGGTTTGAGTTCGAACATATTCAGTGCCGACATGGGCAGTCACTCTCTCTAGCGCTTTGGAAAACGGTTCGGTTCGCGCCATATTTAACAAGGGCGGGCCCAACCTCAGGAGGTGCACAGAGTACGGAGCAACACTCCACTACTCTGTAGGATTAATCCTCTTTGTCCCGTATAAAAAACTTTGAACCGCGTATGAATTAAAAAACAATCATCAGCCCCTCCCCCTTACTACCGCCGGGGAAGGAACTGCTGATCGTTTGGTTTTTTATGGCCCTTCAGGTACCGGCGTCAGGTCACAGTAAGATTGCGACAACACTGAACGCGCATTGACGGTCACAGTGCCGCGTCCTATGACACCTCCGGCAAACATGGTGGAAACGGTAGCCACTGCCACGCCGAGTCGGGCAGTGATGATCAACGGACGGAACGGGATCGTGAAGGTGAAGCCAGTGAGCCTGATAGCCTCCGTTATCATCTGAGGGAACACATCCTGGTTTTCCTCCACCACGGGCCCCACGCGCGGCCGATATACCCTGACGGTCAAATTGAGCATTTGCCCCACTACCATCCGTGGGTCGCCGGCCACGAAGACCTGCGCAAAGTAATCCGGAGGCGTCGACTGTGGAAGTGGGCCCAGTGAGCTGCAGGTCAGTTGACCGGATTGGAGTCGCCGAAAAACCGGAGGCGGCAGTGCCTGCGTCACAGCGTTGATAACAGTGACCGCGGTGGAAGGCCCAAGATTCGGGTTGCTGGTTGTCAATGATTCCACGATGTAGCGGAAGTTCTGAACGGTGTTACCACCGGGCTCAATGTCACTCCATGGGATGGTGAAGGTGAGATCTTCACCCGGAAGTTGGGTGCCGATCGTCTGAGGAGGCAAGATGGAGGTGCCATCAGGCCTCACAACAGTGACGGTTTGTCCGGGCATCGGAGGTGGGACTGTCCACAGCGGGATGACCACGGTGACAGGAAGACCGGCGTCAGACTCATTCAATGTATTCAGAACAGGCGTCGGCCCACCGCCCGTGAACTGCGCAGGTTTCAAATTGGGGTTGACGGTTCCTGGCTCTCCGGGGTTAACCGGCCCCGGCACACTCAAATCTACCTTGACAATTTTGGGGAGCGATTCGAAGGTTTGAGTGCCTTGAACGATTCGGTATAGCACCGTGGTCGGCTGCGGCCCTTCTTTAGTTCCGTATTCGGCCTTAATCAAATCGTTCAGGCCGCTTTTGAAGATCAGGGGGAATGTAGTAAAGGGTGCAGACAGCAAGCTGTAGGGCTGGGAACCCCATTTGATCTCAATTCGATCAATTGGCAGGTGGTTCAGATACGTTCTGACATGCGCTTCGATGCCGGCCACATAGTCTGCAATATTGAGCAAATCGTCGGTGCTGGGGCCAGGCCCAGGCACGGGCTCCGGCGCTGGCGCCAAGGGAAAGAAAATATCTTTTTGCTCTGGTGGGTCCGACAGCACCACCTGGCGAGTTTCGGAAAAGGAAGGGAGGCTGGGGTTGCCTGCTTTGTCGGTAATGACGTGGAACAGATTCATCACGCCACCCGTGGTGTACGCCGATGAGGGCAGTGAATACGGCGTACCCGGAGCTGCCTGCATTGGAACCGGATCGCCGATCTTGTACATGTCCTGCGGAAACAAATTGGGGCTCAGGTAAAATTGAATCATGTCGCCTGGCTGGTACTGACCGCTGGCGATCGTATAGCTGTTGGGGGGAACGATGACCTCGATCGTCGGGTTGGCGTCGAGAAAAGCCTTAGTAATGGGTGTCGGTACAGTCGCCGGGTAGGGTGCGACAGGCGGCTGCACGCTATTACCCAGGCCAGCGGCACGGTATGGACCAATTCTGTCCACGATAAACGGCGTGGCGATGGAGAATTCATCCAGGTCGCCCGCCACACCATCAAAGTCCAGATAGAGCGCATACCTGAGTTCAAAGCGACCGTGCACAAAACCGGCGGTATCGACAGGGGCGGGAATAGGTACCGCCAGCACAGTGTCCTCAGGAACGCCAGTTTGAAAGGGGGCTATCAGCACGCTCCAACCCGTGCTCGGCTGATTGAGGTCCCTTTGCTGAATTTCAATCCAGGTCAGTTCGTCTGAAAATCTGCCCGTGCGACACTCAAGGGTTATACCGATATCGGCGGTGGCGGATGAAATAATGCCCGTCTCATCCAAACGCTCTCTGATATCTGGCTTTGGCAGCGTGGGCACGCTGGCAAGCATAACGGCTGCTACTTTGTCTGAAATCTTGAGCATTTCATATTCTCCTTCGTCACTTGTTATGAACACAGCGCGCAACGGCCTGCCTGTGCAATGCACTACACGTCCTTTAGCTAAACTAATACTTCATAGAAAACTTAAGAATGGCTGAACTTTATTTCTCGCCTGGCCCAATACCGTTAGGCCCACAGTAATTACCCGTGGCGTGCTTACGATCGATAGGCACATAAGCGACCCTTGAAGCCCCGAGCAGGATGTTATTTCGGAACACACTGTAGCGTGCCGATCCTCCTGCATAGTCACTCAACGGTCTGATCAGCGTCTCATAGGGCTGCACCGTAAACTCATGAGTCGTCTGGTTTTCCGCCCATGTATACTCAAATGTTTCATTCGTTGCCGGCAACGGATTACGATCCGGGTAGTTGAGAAAACCCTGCCATGTCAAAATGACCACATCGCCCGGCATTAACACATTCGGAGCGGGGGCAACCAATACGCTTATACCAAGCCAAATGGGTGGCTGTGTGTAACATGTAAGGTACTTATTGGGGTGTTGTAATGACTGAGGAAAACTAGGCGCTGCATACTTGATCGGCGGTACAAGATTGATAAAAACGGTCTGATCGGGTGACAGCTGTTGGTTTACACCATTGTCCGTCCGATAATGAACTAGGGTACTGGCGCTGCTGTTACCGTCCTTGATGACCTGCCAATCGATGAGATTATCAAAGTCGACAACTTTGCCACCGACATCCCCGGCTTTGACGAGATAAGTCGCTACCGGATCCGTCCGGCTTGGCCAATAAAGTAATGCCCGTTCACCGGGCACGGGGTTGTCGAACAAGGTAAACGAGGCCCTCACAGGCTTGTCGGCATCGCGGCTATCCAAACGGTTTGGAATCGGGGAAACCGCGCCATGAATATTGACCAGCGCTAATAGACGATTTAACAGGATGGGTGCCTGAGGGTTCTCCTGGCCCGCAACGGTCATGTCCACAGTGACCTGTTTCAGCGGGGAGCGTACGCCGGGACCTACCGTATCCCCGGCCCGTAGAATGTAATAACGCACCGGTACATTAGTGATGCGACGCAGATTCGCGCCATTGGCGATCAATACACTCCACGGCACCGGCACTGAGAACGGCAGCGTGTCGACCGCCACCGCAGGGAGCTTGATCCCGTCCCACTCGACGACACATTGATCACCCGGCAGTCGGTGGGTGTAGCTACGCACCCTGACCGAGACAATAGTGCGCGCATCCTCGCGATTAACCAGCAGGTCGGCATTATAGGCAGGCACTTCAGGAATAGACAGATTGGCTGGCGCGGGATTGATGAGCAGTGTGGCACTGGCGACCAACGAGTACTGAGCAGACGTATTCCCTGCCCGATCACGTACCCGATAAAACAAATAAAGCACCGGGTTACCGGCAAACTTACGGATCTCCGACACTGGCACCTGCATAAGCATTGTGCCGGTGATGGCGTTAAACACTTGCTCGTGGTTGGCCGGGCGTGTCGGCAGGGTGTCACTGCCACTCAAATAAGTCACTACGGCATCAGCGGTTTTTCGATCCAGATAATCGCCAGGAACTTCGACCGCGAGTGTCGTATTACTCGTTAAATCAAACTCAGTAATCGGATCAATCAGAAATCTTGCGACATTAAACACCTGCCCTCCGCCGGGCGCCGTTCGATCAATAGTAATGGTGGTGATCCAAGACGTTTCGAACGCCTCACTGTCCTGCTCAAGATTGTTGATTCGATAAGAAAGATCAACCACCGCGTTATTTTGAAAGTACGACTGGGGAATATTTACCGTCAGGGGGAATTGATCGGCGGTAATAGGTCCACGCAACTCAATGGGCTCGAGTTCAAACGGCACACTTCCTTGAACATCCCAAATAAAGGTCACCCAGTCGCTCTCGCCTTCCCCCGGCAAAAACCTCCACGGGTCTTTTAACCGTACGGGCAAATCCTCAAATAGATAACGGGTCGGGATCAACCCATCGGGCAATGCGTTAATCAGCTCCGGTGCATCTAAGGTGGGGGTGACAAACGCCTCGATAGACGCAACCTCGATCAAACTGTCGGCCTGGCTATTTATAGGAGTGGTATCCGCTGGAGTTGTGTCCATGTCGTTGTACACCGCGTCGGTAAGGGGTTATAGCAATTGATGTAAGACAGAGTGAATACCCAATAGCGCTCCACCGATACTGTCAAAGTTGACAGGTAACGCTGCCGTTCGTCGGGCGCACCCACCGAGCATTTCCACGTTTGCGCACAAAGGCACTTGACGTTTTTGGGTTGTTGCGGTTTCCTGAAACCGGTTTCACCGCTATACAACATCCAATAAGAAAGGCCTGCCACCGTGACTACTTTTTCCGCCGCCCAGCGCAGCCGCGTCACCATGCTCGATGTGGCCGAGCGCGCCGGCGTGTCCAAGGCCAGTGTGTCGCGCTTTATTGGCGATGACCGTGCCCTGCTCTCCGATGCCACGGCGCTGCGCATCGAACAAGCCATCGAGGAACTCGGCTACCGCCCCAACCAGATGGCCCGCGGCCTCAAGCGTGGGCGCACCCGCCTGATCGGCATGCTGGTGGCCGATATCCGCAACCCCTATTCCATTGCCGTGATGCACGGCGTCGAAACCGCCTGCCGCCAGCATGGCTACAGCCTGGTGGTGTGCAATACCGACCGCGATGACGAGCAGGAACGCCAACACCTGGCGGCGCTGCGTTCGTACAACATCGAAGGGCTGATCGTGAACACCCTCGGCCATCACCTCGACAGGTTGCTGGAATTACAGCGCGAGATGCCCCTGGTGCTGGTGGACCGCAAAGTCGAGCCGCTGCACAGCGACCTGGTGGGGTTGGACAACCCTGCCGCCGTGCGCATGGCCGTGGAACACCTGGAACAGCAAGGCTACCGCGAGGTGTTGCTGGTGAGCGAAGCCACCGACGGCACCAGCTCACGCCTGGAGCGCCTGGCGAGCTTCAAGGCCGAAATTGCCGCGCGCCCCGGCTTGAGCGGCGCGGTGCTGGAACTGGACGACGCGCTGCACATTCACCTGCAAGCCTTTCTCGCAAAACCCGGCGCCAAGGCGTTGTTCTGCGCCAACGGCGTCGCTGCCCTGACCTGCACTCGCGCACTCAAGGCGTTGGGCGTTGACCTGTTTGCCGACGTCGGCCTGATCGCCCTGGATGACCTGGACTGGTATCCGCTGGTGGGTTCCGGCATCACCGCCCTCGCCCAGCCCACCGAAGCGATTGGCGCCAGCGCGTTCGACTGCCTGCTCAAGCGCCTGCGCGGCGACACTGCGCCGACGCGCACCCTGGATTTCCTGCCGGAGCTGATTGTTCGCGGCTCGACACAACCCACTTAAATTTTTTGCACAAAAATGAAACCGGTTTCAGAGGTAACAACAATGCATAAATACCCCGTCTCCATCAGCCTCTCCAGCTACGGCGCCGACCTGGTCCGCCGGCAGGGCCAATTGAGTTTCGTTGAGTTACTGGCCGCCGCCGGGGCGCAACGCATTGAATGGCGTGAAGAGTTGCTTACCGTCGAGAGGCCCACCGAGCTGTCAGCCGCCGCGGCCGCTCACGGCCTTGAAGCCGTGTTCTCATCGCCGCTGGAGCTGTGGGTCGCCGGCCGCGCTCAGCCGAATGCCGAGCTGGCTGCCACCCTGGATCGCGCCCACGCCTTCGGTGCTCGTTGGCTGAAAGTCTCCCTGGGTTACTTCACCGATACCAATGACCTGGACAGCCTGCACGCCCTGCTCAACCGGCACCCGGTCGCGCTGCTGGTGGAAAACGACCAGACCCTGCACGGCGGACGTATCGAGCCGATGCAGCGCTTCTTCAGCGCAGTCGAACGCCTGGGCCTGCCGGTGAAGATGACCTTCGACATCGGCAACTGGCAGTGGCAGGACCAGTCCGCCCTCACCGCTGCACGCCTGCTGGGCCGGCACGTGGACTATCTGCATTGCAAAGCCGTGGCGCGCCGCGCGGACGGCAAACTGGTGGCGCTGCCGCCCGGCGCCACTGACCTGCAACTGTGGGAACAACTGCTCAAGCACATGACTCAAGGCATTACACGGGGCGTGGAATTTCCGCTGCAAGGCGATGACCTGACCGAGGTCACCGCGCAACAGGTCGCCAGCCTCGCCCTGCTTGGCCAACCCCGTGAGGAGAACGCCCATGTCTGATATCGATATCCTGTCGTTCGGCGAAACCATGGCGATGTTTGTCGCCGAGCAGGCCGGTGATCTGGCCCAGGTCACGCAGTTTCACAAACGCATCGCCGGGGCCGACAGCAATGTTGCCATCGGCCTGTCACGCCTGGGCTTCAACGTGGCATGGTTGAGCCGCGTCGGTGACGATTCCCTCGGGCGCTTTGTGGTCGACACCTTGCAGAAGGAAGGCTTGGATTGCCGGCATGTGGCGGTCGATCCCTTGCACCCCACCGGCTTTCAGTTCAAGTCCCGCGAAGACACCGGCGCCGATCCCCAGGTGGAGTACTTCCGCAAAGGCTCCGCCGCCAGCCACTTGTCCATCGCGGCCATCAGCCCGGCGCTGCTGCAGGCGCGCCATTTGCACGCCACGGGCATTCCGCCGGCGCTGTCCGAAGCCACCGGCGAACTGTCCCGCGAGTTGATGACGCAGATGCGCAAAGCCGGGCGCAGCGTGTCGTTCGACCCCAATCTGCGCCCCTCGCTATGGGCCAGCCAGACGCAGATGGTCCGCGAGATCAACGCCCTCGCCGGCCTGGCCGACTGGGTACTGCCGGGCCTGGGCGAAGGCCGTTTACTCACCGGTTTCGACGACCCGGCGGATATCGCCGCGTTTTACCTCGACCGGGGCGCCGAGGCGGTGGCCATCAAGCTCGGTCCCGACGGCGCTTACTTTCGCACCCACATGGACCAAGGTTTTGTCGACGCCGTGCGCGTGGACCGGGTGGTGGACACCGTCGGTGCCGGCGACGGCTTTGCCGTGGGCATGATCAGCGCCCTGCTCGAAAATTCAGGCTTTCGCGAGGCCGTACAACGTGGCAATTGGATCGGCAGCCGCGCCGTGCAAAGCCGCGGCGATATGGAAGGCCTGCCGACCCGCGCCGAATTACCCGCCCGATCCGTTGCGTGACCCACACCCTGTTGCCACAACTACAACAAGCTCAGGAGCAAGCCCATGGACACCGTGAAATTCGCCACCCGCCGCTGGTGGTACATCATGCCCATCGTTTTTATCACTTACAGCCTGGCCTACCTGGACCGCGCCAACTACGGCTTCGCCGCCGCCTCCGGGATGGCCGAAGACTTGATGATCACCCCCGGCATGTCGTCATTGCTGGGGGCGCTGTTCTTCCTCGGTTACTTTTTCTTTCAAGTGCCGGGGGCGATCTATGCGCAAAAGCGCAGCGTCAAAAAACTGATTTTCGTCAGCCTTATCCTGTGGGGCAGCCTGGCCACCCTCACCGGCGTAGTCTCCAACGCCTACATGCTGATCGTCATTCGCTTCATGCTCGGCGTGGTCGAGGCCGCAGTGATGCCGGCGATGCTGGTGTACCTGTGCCACTGGTTCACCCGTGCCGAACGCTCACGGGCCAACACCTTTCTGATCCTCGGCAACCCGGTGACCATGCTGTGGATGTCGGTGGTCTCGGGCTATCTGGTGCAGCATTTCAGCTGGCGCTGGATGTTCATCATTGAAGGCTTGCCGGCGGTGTTGTGGGCGTTTATCTGGTGGCGCCTGGCCGATGAGCGTCCCAAGGACGCCAAATGGCTGAGCGACAGCGAAAAAAATGCCCTGGAAAGTGCCCTCGCCGCCGAACAGGTGGGCATCAAGGCAGTGAAGAACTACGGCGAAGCCTTCCGCTCGCCCAAGGTGATCATCCTGGCGTTGCAGTTTTTCTGCTGGAGCATCGGCGTGTACGGCTTTGTGCTGTGGCTGCCGTCGATCCTCAAGGCCGGTTTGCAAATGGACATGGTCGAAGCCGGCTGGCTGTCGGCGCTGCCTTACCTGGCGGCGGTGATCGGCATGCTGGCGGTGAGCTGGGGCTCGGACAAGCTGCAAAAGCGTAAACGCTTCGTGTGGCCGCCGCTGCTGATCGCCTCGATTGCGTTCTACGCCTCCTACGTCCTCGGCGCCGAACACTTCTGGTGGTCCTACACCCTGCTGGTAATTGCCGGCGCGTGCATGTATGCGCCTTATGGGCCGTTCTTTGCCATCGTCCCGGAAATCCTGCCGGCCAACGTCGCCGGTGGCGCCATGGCGCTGATCAACAGCATGGGCGCGCTCGGCTCGTTCGGCGGCTCGTACCTGGTGGGTTACCTCAATAGCAGCACCGGCTCGCCCGGCGCTTCGTACCTGTTGATGAGCGGTGCGTTGATGCTGTCGGTGGTGCTGACGATTTTCCTCAAGCCCGGCGCCAGTGACCGTGAACGCGCGCCCCTGGCGCCCCTTGAACTGAAGGTGAAAGCCCAATGAAAAAGTCTGTGATTTTATACAAAAAGCTCTCCGCGCCGCTGATGGCCCGGCTGCACGAACAGGCCGACGTCACCCTGATCGACGCGTTGGACGACAGCGGTCTGGCCGCGCTGCGCGACGCCCTGCCCACGGCCCATGGCCTGCTGGGCGCCAGTCTGCGCCTGGATGCCGAACTGCTCGACCTCGCACCGCACCTGGAAGCCGTGGCCAGCGTGTCGGTGGGGGTCGACAACTACGATATTGATTACCTGACCCGGCGCGGCATCCTGCTGAGCAACACCCCCGACGTGCTCACTGAAACCACCGCCGACACCGGCTTTGCGTTGATCCTGGCCACCGCCCGACGCGTGGTCGAGCTGGCGGATATGGTGCGTGCCGGCCAGTGGAACAAGAACATCGGCCCGGCGCACTTCGGCAGCGATGTGCATGGCAAGACCCTGGGCATCATCGGCATGGGCCGTATCGGCGAAGCCCTGGCCCAGCGGGGGCATTTTGGCTTCGGTATGCCGGTGATCTACCACAGCCAGTCCCCCAAGCCCGCCGTGGAGCAGCGTTTTGGTGCGCAGTACCGCAGCTTGCCGGCGTTGCTCCAAGAGGCTGATTTTGTGTGCCTGACGTTGCCGCTCACGGCGCAAACCGAGCGATTGATCGGTGCCGAACAGTTTGCACAGATGGGCGCCGAGACGATATTTATCAATATCTCGCGGGGCAAGGTGGTGGACGAAGCGGCGCTGATCGAGGCGTTGCAGCAGCGCACCATTCGTGCGGCAGGGTTGGATGTGTTCGAGCGCGAGCCGCTGCGTCACGACTCGCCGTTACTGCGTTTGAACAACGTGGTGGCGACGCCGCATATCGGTTCGGCGACCCATGAAACGCGCGAAGCGATGGCCACGTGTGCGGTGGATAATCTGCTGGCCGCGCTGGCAGGCGAAAAACCCAAAAACCTGGTCAATCCATCCGCGTGGAAACCCTGAGCCTCTGTGGCAAGCGGGCTCGCCACAACAGGCCCGTTCGCCGCAAAATGCGCGGTGCCCGGGGTTAAATCACGAAGCGCGCCACCATCCCATTCAGGTCCACCGCCAGGCGCGACAGTTCATGGCTGGCCGCGCTGGTCTGGTTGGCCCCCGCCGCCGACTGGGTGGCCAGGTCACGGATGTTGACGAGATTGCGGTCCACTTCCCGCGACACCTGAGCCTGCTCTTGCGACGCACTGGCGATCACCAGGTTGCGCTCGTTGATCAAGCTGATCGACTGGGTGATCTGCTCCAGCGCCACCCCGGCGGCGCGGGCCATTTCCAGCGTGTTTTGCGTACGCTGATTACTCTGCTGCATGGATTGCACGGCTTCACCGGTGCCGTTCTGGATGCCGGCGACCATTTTTTCGATCTCCTGAGTCGACTGCGCCGTCCGATGAGCCAGGGCCCGCACTTCGTCAGCCACCACCGCAAAACCGCGCCCGGCTTCGCCGGCACGGGCCGCTTCGATGGCGGCATTGAGCGCCAGCAAGTTGGTCTGCTCGGCAATCGCGCGGATCACGTCGAGCACCTTGCCGATGTCGCGGCCTTGGGTGGCCAGGCCTTCGATCATCACGGCGGTGTTTTGCACGTCAAGGGTCATGGTCTGGATCGCGCCGACGGTTTCCATCACCCGGTCGCGGCCCTCGCGCGCGGCACTGCTGGACTGCCCGGACGCTTCGGAAGTGGACACCGCGTTGCGGGCGACTTCTTCCACTGCTGCCGTCATCTCATTGACCGCGGTCGCGGCCTGATCGATTTCATTGTTCTGCTGCTGCAAGCCTTTGGAGGCTTCCTCGGTGACGGCGCTCAGCTCTTCAGCGGCAGACGCCAGTTGCGTGGCCGAACCGGCGATGTGCTGGATGGTCTGGCGCAGGTTGGCTTGCATGGTGGCCAAGGCACCGAGCAGGCGCGCGGGCTCGTCTCTGCCTTCGTCTTCGATGGTTTTGCTGAGGTCGCCGGCGGCAATGGTCTCGGCTACGCCCAGCGCTTTGCGCAACGGCGTGACGATGCTGCGGGTCAGCAGCCAGGCCAGCAGCACAGTGAGCAGCGCGGCGGCGAGCGACACGCCAATCACACCGGCGATAGCGCTGTCGTAACCCTGCCCGGCGTCAGCGTCCGCCGCCTTGGCGTCGGCTGCGTTGATCGCAATCAGCTTGTTCAACTGCTCTCCCATCTTGTCGGTGCCTTCCTTGACGCGGCTGTTGATAAGCGCACGCATCTCTTCAACCTTGCCTTGCCTGGAAAGGACGAGCATGTCGGCCTGGGCCTTCAAATAGTTTTCAAGCGTGGCACTGAAGGTATTGAACAGCGCCGACTCCTCCGGACCGAAGGGCAATGCCGCGTAAGCAGCCTGGGCGGTTTTGACCTTATCGGTCAGTACGCCGATGCGCGCTTCAGCTTCCTGCAGGGCGGCCGGCTCACGGTTGACCAGTACCCGAAATGACAGGATGCGCATGCGCAGCACGTTTTCGGTCATGGTCGCCAGATGCGTCACACTCGGCAACTGGTTGGCACTCATAGCCACCGACGCCTCGCGAATCAGCGTCATGCGGTTGACCGCAAACACTCCCAATACAACGACTAGAAACGCAATAAGCGCGAAACCCAGAGAGGCTCGAGGGGCGATATTCAGCTGGCGAAGGGACATAGACAGATTCTCGGAAGTAGTGTTTGCGCACATCCATGCGGCGAAACGATCGGCGTACGTCAACGCGCAGCGCAGACCCTGGCCACCCCTGTTGTTATTGATCGGTGGGCCTGTAACCGTTATCGGCTGGGTACCGGGTTTTACACAGGACATTCATAAATATTTTTTCACACTTCTGACCACTGGCCGTTTCTGGCATCCTGCGCCTCCATTTTCTGACCCGAGCCCATATTTTGTCTGACGCTCAAGCCCCCCGCCCGCGCTATAAATCCGACCTGATCTATGGCCTTGACGACCGCCCGCATTTCACCGCGGCGCTATTTGCCGCGCTGCAACATGTGCTGGCCAGTTTTGTCGGCATCATCACCCCCACCCTGATCGTTGGCGGCGTGCTTGGCCTGGAAAGCGAGGTGCCGTACCTGGTGAGCATGGCGCTGTTCGTGTCGGGGCTTGGCACCTTTGTGCAGGCGCGTAAGTTCGGTCCGATCGGTTCGGGCTTGCTGTGCCTGCAGGGCACCAGCTTTTCGTTTATCAGCGTGATCCTCAGCGCAGGCTTTATGGTCAAGGCCCGCGGCGGCGGCACCGATGAGATCCTCTCGACGATCTTTGGCATCTGTTTTTTCGCCGCTTTTATCGAGGTGGTGCTCAGCCAGTTCATCGGTAAGCTGCGCAAACTGATCACCCCCGTGGTGACCGGCACCATCATCACGTTGATGGGTTTGTCGCTGATCAAAGTGGCGGTCACCGACATGGCCGGTGGCTTCGGCGCCAGCGACCTCGGCGCGGCCGGTAATATGGGCCTGGCCGCGCTGGTGCTGCTGACCATTGTGGTGCTTAACCGATTCAACAACCCGTTCCTGCGCCTGGGCTCGATTGTGATCGGCCTGACCCTGGGCTTTGTGGTGGCCTGGTGGCTGGGCCGCGTGGACATGGCGGCCTTGCCCCAGGTGCCGTTGATCAGCGTGCCGGTGCCGTTCAAATATGGCTTCTCGTTCGACTGGGTGGCGTTTATTCCAGTGGCGGTGATCTTCCTGATTTCGCCCTTGGAAGCCGCCGGAGACCTGACCGCCAACTCGATGATTTCCCAGCAGCCGGTCAAGGGCCCGCTGTATATCAAGCGCATCAAGGCTGGCCTGCTGGCCGACGGCCTCAACTCGGCGATGGCGGCGACCTTCAACAGCCTGCCGATGGTGACGTTTGCCCAGAACAACGGCGTGATCCAGTTGACCGGCGTGGCCAGCCGCTACGTGGCGTACTTTATTGCCGGCCTGCTGGTGCTGCTGGGCCTGTTCCCGATGATCGGCGCGGTGCTGCAACTGATGCCCAAGCCGGTGCTGGGCGGTGCGACCCTGATTATGTTCGGCACCGTGGCGGTGGCCGGTATCAAGATCCTCGCCGAAGCCGGGCTGCATCGACGCAATGTGCTGATCGTGGCGATCTCCCTGGGCATGGGCCTGGGCGTCGCCGCCGTGCCGCAAGTGCTGCGCGAATTGCCTCAGGCGCTGCATAACATCTTCGAGTCGCCGATAACGGTGGGGGCCTTCTGTGCCATTCTGCTGAACATTTTCCTGCCCGAGGAGTTCATAGAGCTGGAGGAAGATGAATTTGATCCGGAGTCTTCTACCCTCAAAGTCATGCAGGACCCGGATGTCACGAAATAGGAGCACCTGTTAATGCGCAAGCTCATGGTTCTATCGCTGTTGTTGCTGACCTTGAGCGCCTGCGCGCTGTTCCCCAACCGCGACCCGGTCACGGTCAACGTGGTGGGCATCGAGCCGCTGCAAAGCCAGGAGCTGGAAGTGCGCTTCGCGGTGAAACTGCGGGTGCAGAACCCCAACGAAACTGCGATCGATTACAACGGCGTGGCCCTGGACCTGGAGGTCAATGGCCGGCCGTTGGCGTCGGGGGTGAGCGACCAGGCCGGGAGCATTCCACGCTTTTCGGAGCGGGTGCTGATGGTGCCGGTGAGCGTTTCGGCATTCTCGGTGTTGCGCCAGACCCTGGGCCTGAGCCAGACCCAGAGCTTGAACAACTTGCCCTACGTGCTGCGCGGCAAGCTGGCGGGAGGTGTGTTCGGCACCCTGCGGTTTGTGGACCGCGGTACCCTGGACATGCCGAACGCTGCAACCTGGTAGTCACACTGCTCAGTCAGCGATAAACCGCACCCCGGACTTTTCGCGTTCGTCCACCGTCAACTCAAACACATCCGGCCGGGCGTAATGCCCCACCACGTCATAGTCATACCGTGCGCGCACCAGGTCATCGGTATTGATCCGTGCGGTCAGCAGCCCTGCTTTACCCAGCAGCGGACCGGCAAGAATGTCGCCCATCGGACCGACGATCACACTGCCGCCGGCGATCAGTGGGCGGTCTGACGGCCAGTTGGCAATCTCCAGCCCCAACGCCTCAGGCGAGGCCTGCACCTGGCAGGCACTCACCACAAAGCAGCGCCCCTCATGGGCCACGTGGCGCATGCTCACCTGCCACATGTCGCGCTCATCCACCGTGGGCGCACACCACACCTCGACCCCTTTGGCGTACATCGCCGTGCGCAACAGCGGCATCATGTTTTCCCAGCACACGGCGCCGCCGATGCGCCCTACCGCCGCGTCGATCACCGGCAAGGTCGAGCCGTCGCCCTTGCCCCAAATCAGCCGTTCGGTGCCGGTGGGCATCAGCTTGCGGTGCTTGGCCACTAGGCCCCCGGTCGGTTCGATATACAGCATGGTGCAGTACAAGGTGCTGCCGCTGCGCTCGATGACGCCCAGCACCAGGCTCGCGCCGGTACGCGCCGACAGGCCGGCGAGCGACTCGGTCTCGGCGCCCGGCACGTCAATGGCGTTGGCAAAGTAGCGGGCAAAGGCTTCGCGACCCTCGGGCAAGCGGTAGCCCAGTTGCGTGCCGAACCCTTCACCCTTGGGGTAGCCGCCGAGCAACGCCTCGGGCATGACCACCAGTTGCGCGCCACTGCGTTTGATCTCGTCCTCATAGCTCAGGATTTGTTCGAGGGTTTCAGCCTTGCCACTTGGCAGGGAGCCGATTTGCAAAGCAGCCACGGTAGACACAGGCATCACGATCACTCCAAAAAGGGCGGGTTGCGCATTCTGCTGCCAGCCAGGATCATGAATAAAGCCCACCTCAGCACTGAATGATATGAGCCAAATGAATATCGCCCAGGTCGATCTGAACCTGCTCAAAACCTTCGAAGCCCTGCATGACGAGTCCAGCGCCTCCCGCGCTGCATTGCGCCTGGGCGTGACCCAATCAGCCATCAGCGCTGGCCTGCGGCGTTTGCGCCAGGTGTATGGCGACCCGTTATTCGTACGCACCGGCCGCGGCCTGGCGCCGACGCTGCGGGCCAATCAGTTGAAGCCGGTGATCAGTGAGGCGTTGGACCGCTGCCGCCAGAGCCTGGCGATGGTCAATCCGGAACACCCGCACTATCAGGGGCGTTCGGTGGTGGTAGGGATGTCCGACGATTTTGAAATAGCCTACGGCCGTCGGTTGATGTGGGAGATCGCGCAACGTTTGCCGAAACTGCGCGTGATTTTCCGCCAGACCCACAGCCAGATCGTCGCAAGCGCCCTGCTCGAGCGCACGCTGGACCTCGCAATTACGGCCGGTGGCTTTGCCCAGAACCGCTTGAGTCGCCTGGTGTTGGCCGAAGGCGATTACCGCTGCCTGGTGGACCCGGCCACGCTTGCGCCTGAGCAGCACGGCATCAGCCTCGACGATTTTGTCGCCCGCGAGCACGTCTTGGTGTCGTCCGGCGGTTTTATCGGGATTACCGATGAGGGGTTGGCGGCGCTGGGCCTGAGCCGCCAGGTATGCGCCTCGACCAGCCACTTTGCTGCGCTGCCGTTTCTGCTCAAGGGCAGCCAGGCGGTGGCGACCATTCCTGGGCATGCGGCGCAGGCCATCGCCGAGATGACGGGCCTGCGTGTACTGCCCTGCCCCCTGGCGCTACCCCGCTACCCGGTGGAACTGGGTTGGCGCACCCAGGTGCAATTGGACCCGATGTTGCTCAAGGTACGCGAGGCGATCGTGGCGAGTTTTACTTCGCCGCTGCCATCAGCTTGTTGACTTCACTGCGCACCATATTGGAAAACTCCGGCGGCGACATGCCGTCGAGCTCGGCGCGGACCCATTCGGCCCATTTGCCCTTGCGCTTGGCACGCTCACCGAACAACCGCGCGGCTTCGCCCTTGGCCTTGCCCAGGTTGGTTTGCCACAGGTCGTACAGGCGGGACTTTTCATCTTCCAGCTCGGCGCGTTCGGCGAGGGTTTTGTTGGCGAGATTGAAGCTCATGTTGAATTACCTGCTGCACAAATAGGTGACATCTTACACGGTAGGTCGAAACTTCCAGATTCGGATTTAGCTCAAGACGACGCGCGCCTCAAAAAAAACGCAACTTTTGGCACGGCGCGATACTCCATTGTTCACTGTCACATTCACCCGCAAGGAGTCACACAATGGCCCGCAAAACCGCTGCTCAAGCTGCCGAAGACCAAATCAAGGATCAAGCCTTCAGCGAACTCACGGCGCTGATCGAAGAGTCGGACAAGCTGCTCAAGAGCAGCGCCTCACTGGTCGGCGAAGAAGGTGAAACCCTGCGCGAACAAGTGGCGATCAAGCTCAAGCAAGCCCTGGACTCGGTGTCCAACGTGCGCGAGCGCAGCAAGCCGGTGGTGGATGCCACCGAGACCTACATCGGTGGCCACCCGTGGCAGACCGTGGCCATCTCCGCAGGCTTCGGCCTGGTGGTTGGCCTGTTGCTGGGTCGCCGCAACTGACTGGCCGGGCTGCGCCGTTGGCGCAGCCCGTGTTCAATCGTTCAATCCGCCAGCAGAGCCTGCAATTGCGCCAGGTCGCGCGCCCCCAGTTCGATCCCCGCTTCCAACGACTTCGCCCGTGTGCGATGACGTCGATCCCCCGGCAAACGCCGTAACCCCGCCGCATGCATCTGCCGCACCAGTTCCTGGCTGCGCTCGGCAAAGTTTTGCCCGGCGGTTTTGCTCGGGTCAATCACGATCACCAACTGCCCGGTCCAGGGCGTGCGTGCGCCGGGATGATCGGCCCAGTTGAACTCGAAGGAGAAGTTGCCACCGGTCAACGCCGCCGCCAGCAACTCGACCATCATCGACAAGGCCGAGCCCTTGTGCCCGCCAAACGGCAGCAACGCGCCGCCTTCCAGCACGGCCTTAGGGTCCTGGGTGGGCTGCCCGAGGCTGTCCACGCCCATGCCCGGCGGCAAACGCTCGCCTTTGCGCGCGGCAATTTGCACATCGCCGTGGGCAATGGCGCTGGTGGCCAGGTCGAACACAATCGGCGCGCCGTCGGCACGTGGCGCGGCGAAAGCGATGGGGTTGGTGCCGAACAACGGACGGTCGGCGCCATGGGGCACCACGCAGGTCATGCTGTTAACCACGCTCAGCGCCACCAGGCCTTCTTCGGCGAAGGGTTCGACATCGGGCCAGAGGGCGGCGAAATGGTGGGAATTGTGAATAGCCAGCAACGCAATACCGGCACTGCGAGTCTTATCGATCAGCAGCGAGCGCGCCGCCGCCAGCGCCGGCTGGGCGAAGCCATTGGCGGCATCGACCCGCACGAAACCTGAGGCCACATCGGTGACCACCGGCACGGCCTTGCCGTCCACCCAACCGCTGGCCAGGGTGCTGAGGTAGCCGGGGATGCGAAAGATGCCGTGGCTATGAGCGCCGTCGCGCTCGGCGCTGGCGCAGTTGTGCGCCAGAATCGCCGCCACCTCAGGCGAGGTGCCGTGCTTCACAAAGATGGCGTGGAGCAACCCTGTCAGGTCGCTGAAACCAATGAACGCTGTCGCACTGTCGACGATCGGGGACTGGGCAGACATCTGTAGCTCCGATTTTATAATTGGAAGAGACAACAACAATCCAGACCGCCGATTAAACAACGCCTGCGGTGCTTGCTGTCAACGACCGTTGTGAGTCTGGCCCAGTTATCTACCGCCAGCCGCCCAACGATGCCTCCTACCTTGGTGCCTCTACCCCGCCACCTCAATGGAGCGCGCCATGGCGAGCATCACCCCACCGTATTTTTTCGATGAGTTCCTGCATCCACTCAAACGCAAGGAGCCCACCCCAAGAGAGCGCGCACTGGGGCTCACGCTCAAGGATCTCGAATGGCTGCACACCTTGTACTACGCCACCGACAGCGCCCGTCAGGACCGGGCCCTGCACGGGTACCCCATGCGGGTAGAACGCTTACTGGTCAACCCTGAGGGCAAACCCGCCGTGCCGCTGGCCGGCGCTTTCATGATGAGCCCAACGCCTGACGGCCAAAAGGCGGTGCTCTACACACCCAATGGCGGCCTGGAACTGTTCGACAGTCACGCCGCGCTGCTCAACGACGTGACGGAACGCCTGAAACAACCGGCCAAACGCAGCGACCTGCTGCACTGGGTGTCGATCATCGAGCGCGATGCGCTGTCCACAGCCGCGCCGCTGAGAGTCTCCACCGCCGCCATCCCCGGCGCGGTGATGGCGGACCAGGCGCAACTCATCGGCGCCGGCCAGCAGAAAAACGTGGCGGCGATGCTCAATGAGTTACGCAAGCTCCCCAGCCTGAACGGGATGCTTGACACCTTGCTGGCCATCATGGCCCGTTCCGACTTTCCAGCCCTGGACCCTCGCGACACGCAGGTGAATTACTTCACCGGTGCGCAGGTCGGCGATACCAGGCGCTGGGTGGCTTGCGAACCCTTGCGCGACGCGCTGCTCAGCTTCTATGTCAAGCATGCCTGGCCGGCAGGCCAAACCCACACGTTCACCAACCCGGCCTACGACACCGCGGGTCTGACCCAGGCGCAACGCGAACAAAACCTGCAACGCTGGAACAGCGTGGTTGAACAGACCAGCGGCATTCTGTCGAAACTGCTCAGTAGCCTGGTGCAGACCTACTGGAACGAAGACATGCAAAGCGGCCAGTCGCGCCTGCAATTTTTTGCCCAGGCCATGCGCGACAAGTTTCGCGCCGATCTGCTGTTCAAGCATCAGGACCGGGTCGTGACAGGCGATGAAAGCCAAAGCCTGCGAGCCGTGTTCCTGCCGGACCAGAACTCACGCAGCGCGTTGGCCGGCGCCCTGAGCGTCGAAAAAGTACGCGTCCAGGCACCGTTCCAGCACTACGTCGACCTGGCCAGTACCTTGATGATCGGCAATAGCCACGCCTACCTCTACACCCAATCCCGGGGTTTGCAGGTGCTCGAGGACTTTAAGGACCTCAACGATACCCTCCTGGCGATGCTCAAAACCGCCGGGCACGAAGACGAACTGCTCAACTGCCTCTCGCTGGAGGAGCGCGATGTATTGATAGGCATGGACGCGATACAGGTGACGGGGCAGCCGCTAAGCGGCGATATCTTCCAGGAAATGCTCGACGACATTGTCGCCAAGCAATTGGCCAACCTGGAACATGCGCTGGGGTTGTATCGGCGCAGCTCGGCCGGCATCGACCTGGCGGCGCTGCTCGACAGCGCCCTGGACGTGCGCGCGATGCTCGACAGTCGCCTGCTGGAGCACGAGACCGGCGGACGCTGGACCGTGCACCCAATAGCCAGCGGCGTCGGGCACCCCGCCACGGTGCAGGCGGAAAAAGCCAAGCTGCACGTGCAACGACTGCACACGGTGGAAGCGGCCCTCGCGCTGGAGCGCGGCACACACCCGCCCCTGCGTGGGCTGGTGGCGCATGCGCTGGATGCCGAACTGGCCAGAAGGCAATTGGCGCTTAAGGCCGATGAGGTCTATATCAACACCTACGCCAGCAAGGCCGAGGAACGCGAACAGCGCACACCGCAGACGTCCTTGAGCATGGTTGAGCACTTCATCGCCCGCCTGGCACGGCAAGCCGACGCACTGCTTGACGCGCCCCAAACCAAGTTCTACGGCCCGCGCAGTGAGGGCGCTGCGTTTGTGTTGCACAACCTGACCAC
The DNA here is from genome assembly GCF_023148575.1 of Pseudomonas sp. EYE_354. Taxonomy (NCBI): domain Bacteria; kingdom Pseudomonadati; phylum Pseudomonadota; class Gammaproteobacteria; order Pseudomonadales; family Pseudomonadaceae; genus Pseudomonas; species Pseudomonas sp. EYE_354. Next base: position 43,377 of record NZ_JAHXNQ010000022.1, on the reverse strand, counting down.
CGAGACCTTTAACGCCGCAGTCGAGCAGGTGCTGGCCACGTTTGCGCAAAACACTCTGCGCAACCTGCCTCACGGGCTGCGTCACGATAACCAGACGCACCTGAGCCACGCTTTTTTGCAGGGTTTACGCGCAGAGATGGCGCTGAGGCGCCTGGACAAGAGCCTGCCTTCCCAGGCTGTCGCGCTGCTGGACAACGTGCTGCACGCCGACAGCATGACCCGACTGACCCGCCACGGCCTCGACGGTTTTATACCGGACGCATTCAGCCTGACCCTCACCCTCGGCGCGCAGCCCCTCCCCCAGCCGTTGGCCAATTGTTTTGTACTGACCGAACGCGGCGGCACAGACCCCAGCCATTCCGGCGCGGCGCTGTTGTGGACGCCCCGCCGGGGCTACGAAGCGTTCACCTCAATAGAGGCGTTGCGGGTGACACTGGCGCAACGCTTGCAAGACCCCTTGGCGCGACTGGCCCTGGTGGAGAACCTGGCGATCTCCAAACGGGTGCCCCATCAGCTTTATGCGCTTGGCCCGCTGCAACGTATCGACGAGCATCTGCTGCATGACCGCCAGCAGAGCTACAGCGAGTTCACCCGGGCCGAAATTGACCCTCTATTCTCGATGGGACTGAGCGCCACGCGTTTTGAGGGCTGCATGGACCGCCTGATCCGTCGCGTCGCGCCTTCCAATGTGCCAAGATCGATTGCCATCGCGCGTGCGCTAGTCAATCAGCAGGCGCTGCCCGCTTGGCTAGGCATGGCACCGCCCCAAGCGCAAATCCTGCACGCCGAGCTGCTCGAACAGTACCGCCTTAGCGCACCGGACGAGCGTGACTACCTGCACAGCATCACGCCGATACGCGCAGCCGTGGTCAGCGGCCTTTCGACCTTGCTCAATGCTCGCTTTCCCGGCGAGGTGATCAACCCGGACAACATCCTGATCCCCGGCCGTATCGACCTGGAGGGCAACACCCAAAGCCTGGCCGACTTCGCCCTTAGCCACCTGCCCGAGTTGCACGGCGACGCACTCCGACCACGCTCACGCACCACCCTCGCATTACCAGCGGCATTGGACGGCAACGCCATTGTTCAACTGGTTCGACAACTGGACCTGAGCAGCCTCTATCAACAGCAAATCACGGCCCGCCTCGCCGGCCAGAGCACCGATGCGCACGAACGCCGCCGCTTGTTCTGCCGACAATTGCCGTGGCAACTGCTGCAATACGCCCACCAACAACATCTCGAAGAACGACTGTCCGCGTCAGCCTGGAGCTTTGTCAGGCAGGTCTTCGATATGCCCGACGCCCTGGCGCGCGCGGCCGTGCGCGGCACCCAGGCGATGATTCGCCCTCTGGAATTGGTCGCCACCCCCGGCGCAGCGCTGGCCAAGGCGCTGGGGTGCTACCTGATAGGTCCGACGGCTTCGGCTTCCGGGCCTCTTGTGCTGTTTGCGCCCTACAGCCCGCAACACCTGTTATGCGAATACGCCGATGAAAGTGCATTGCTCAATGAGTTCACCACACCCGGCGCGCTGCAGGCGTGGGTATTGGGGCGACTGGCAGCACCGCAGCAGGCGACTTACCGCAACCTGCTCGGCCAGCACCGGCGTGCAGGCGCCTCGGAGATCCGCCTGGGCCGCTCGCCTATCTCGGGCAACCTGCTCAGCCAACTGTTTCAGGACAATCTCGGCATGCTGTCGCAGATGCTCACCTGCCAGTTTGAGCCTACGGGCGAGACGCAATGGGACGCCGTGACCCGCCTGTTCACCGAACACATCCCCAACAGTTTGCAGTTCATCGCCGGCAAACTCACCTATCCGCAAGTGGTGTGGCGCAGCTACAAGCTATTCCAGACCGCTGCCGAGGACTTGCAGCAACAACGCTGGCAACACGCCCTGAAGACCTTCGCCGGCGGTGTGGCTGAACTGGCCTCGCTGCGCACCGAGCTGGACAGGCTACAGCCCCAGACTTCGCCACCGGAAGAACAGCCTTCCCTGGAACAATGGCTGCAAGCGCCGCCACCCGCTGCGCCGTCGCTGGAGGAGCTAACGTTGACCGCCCCGCAACGCACCCGACTGCAGGCGTTTGAATACCACGATGGTGCCTTGGAGAATCTACAGCACAGCGCACAGACCCACGTTTACCGGGACGCGACCACCCGCAGGTTCGTGCCAATGGCGGGCAAGGTGTACTCAGTCAGAAAAGCCGGGAACCATTGGCGCATGAGCCAGGGTGAGCAGCACGGCCCTTACGTGCAGCGCAATACTCAGGGCGAATGGGTGCTGGACCTGGACCGCCATCACCCGCGCTTCGGCAAAACCCTGAGTCGCTACGCCGGCAGGCGCAGTACCCGCGAGGCCGAACGGCAGGCGATGAATATCGAAGCGGTGGGCATGCGCGAAATAGCGGCGCTATCCAGCTGGAAAGCCCTGTGTATCGATGAAGCGCTCAACGTTGCGACGTATTACACCGTGACCTGCAAACGCAACCTGCTGCATTTTGCCGCGCAGCGCAGGCGCGACAGCCGACTTGGGCGGTTCTTCAGTGAATTGTTCGGTGTCGTGACGCTGACGCCCGAGCAAGTGCACCGTATCGAGCGGCGCGTCGACGAGGTGCTCAACGAATTGACCAACCACACCCTGATCGGGCCCGACTCCATGCGCTTTGTCTGCGGCACCCATCGCCAAAGTCCGCAAAACACCTTTGCCTTTATCCTGTCGGACGATGCAGCACAAAAGATCTACCTGCTCGACCGCTTCTTCGACCCGCACATGGACGTGTATCAGAACCGGCTGAACACGCCGTTCAACCTCTCGGCCCACGCACGGGCAACCGTGCTGATCCATGAGATAACCCATCTCAAATCCGCCACCGAGGATTTGGCGTATCTGGACAGCATGCGCCCGTTTGCAGACCTGATTAACGTCAATATAAGGGGTGCACGCATGATGAAAACCGACCTGGCTGACCTGCGTGAAAACGCGCTGTCGCTGTCGACGCCCGTGAGCCTGTTGTTCAAGACGTGGGACGCCTTTACCCAGGAGTGGGACGACTTCGCCAAACCGCTCAAGGATAAGGTGCTCAGTACCACCGGCACGCGCAACCTGGAGGACGCGCGTGCGGTGTTCATGAGCAACAGCGACAAGCGCATAGACACCATCCTGGCCAACGCCGATTCAGTGACCTATATGATCAGTCAATTGGGGCGAGAACTGGATGCGGGAGCCTGAACAGGCTCCCGGCGCGGCAAATCAGTCTTTCTGGTCACGCAGGACATTGCCGGAAGCACCGTCAATGCGCGCTTCGTAGACGGTGCCATCGGATTTACGGCCTTTGACTTCCCAGTAGCCGTTGTCGTCGGCTTCGGCCGCGTAGACTTCGATATAGCCGGCCTTGGTTTTGGCCACTTCAATGGCTTTTTCGATGGTGATCCAGCCGGCACCCGGCTTGTCGGCCAAGGCAGCGCCGGCGCTGAGCAAAGCGGAGGTTGCACACAGGGCGACTAAGGTTTTCTTCAGCATATTCATTCTCCATTGTGGGAAATCACGAACGCTTGTTCCGAGTTTTTTAGGTGCAGGCAAACGAGAATAAGTTCCAATTGATATGCAATCGCCATGATGGCTGTTCTCGCCGTCCACCTGTGGGGGTTAGAATGCGCGAAATCAGGATGAGTAAATGAGCGAAAAGTCCCTTTCAGAAGCCGAATATGACGCCATCACCGACGCCGCAGCGCATTGGTGCATGCGCCTGCACGCTGGGGACTGCACGTCTGCCGAGCGCTTGGCTTTTGAGCAATGGCACGATTCGCACCCGCTGCACGCCTTTGAATACGCGGCCATGCTGGAAATCTGGGAAGTCGCCGACCATCTGCCGCGCGATGAGCGCGATGCGGTTGTCGTGCCGTTCAAGCCGCGTAATCGGCTGCGCACCTACGCCGTCGCTGCGGCGATCTGCCTGGTGGCGTTGCCCCTGGCCGCCTTTACCGGCTGGGAAGCGGGCTGGCTGCCGGACAGCTATGAACGATTCGAAGCCACCAGTGGCTTGCGCCAAGTCACGTTGGGCGATGGCAGCCAGGTGGAACTCAACCTGGGCACCGAGCTGGTCTACAGCAACTACAAGGACCAGCGCCGGGTCACGCTGAAAAAAGGCGAAGCGTTTTTCAAGGTCAGCCATGACCGCACACACCCGTTCATCGTGCACGCCGGCGAAGGCCGTGTGCGGGTGACGGGCACGCAGTTCAACGTATGGAAGTACGGCGATCAGGTGCGGGTGATGTTGCTCGAAGGCTCGGTGCAAATTGCCAGCGATCAAGCCCACGGCAGCGTACCGCTGACCCCCGGCATGCAGGCCAGTTATCAACCCGGTGACACCACCCCGCGCGTCAAAGCGATCAATCCCGATGACACCGCGCTGGCCTGGCGCCAGGGCAAGTTGATCCTCGACAACCTGGCCCTGGCCGATGCGCTGCCGTTGATCAACCGTTACCTGAACAAGCCGGCGATGCTGGCGGACGCCAACACCGGGACCATTCGCATCGGCGGCATCTACAACATCACCGAGGTCAACAACCTCATTCCCTCTCTGCCCAAGGTTTTGCCGATCTACTTGACTCAGAACCAGGAAGGCAACCCGGTACTCAACGCCATCCCCCGCCAAACCCCAAAAGGCTGAGCCCTGGGCTCAGACATGGGCGTTCCTGCGCCTGCAGTGTCCATTTTTGAAACACCTTGCTGCTCTGAAGCGCCCGGCCGGCGCGGATTCACGATTTTGTCATGCGCGCTGTTTCATCGTTGATACAGTCAGGTGAATCGTTTCGGATGTGGCCTGGGCATGCACGCCTCACTGGCAAGTGTCTCATCGGTGAAACACCGCTGGCGGCACTTTGCCCCCAATTTTCTACAACCAGTTGAAGAATAAGAATAAATAAAAAGCGGCACGGCTTCTGCTCTATCCCTTACAGCGCTGTTTAGGGTCGGCGCGAAGACTAAGGAATGCCGCCGTGATCACACTCACTCAAGGTTCGATGAACGTACTGCTGATCAGCTGTGTACTCAGCGTCGGCGTCAGCGCTCCGAGCTTTGCCGATGACGGTGTGATTGTCACAGGCCGCAACGTACAGGCTCACATGTACGGCCGCGCCGCTTTCGGTAAAGACCCCTACCCCAGCACTGCCAACGTCAATCCCAGTCGCGACATCCAAGGTGTCACCGGCGAGCTGAGTGATCGGGACATCGGCGGTGTCAGCAGCGGATCGAGCATCGTACGGGCCATTTCGGCCAACACCAGCATGCCCGGCGTACATGCCACTCAAGGCAGCGTATCGACACTGGGAGCCGGAACGACAGCCGGTCACGGCAGCGGCAGCATGGGCAGCATGGGCGGGCAGATCAGCGATTCGATCGGACGCGGCATGGCGCCTCTGAACAATATCGGCAGCATGATGGGGGGCAAACAATGAACCGGTCCCTGCTGATCCTCGTCCTGCTGGCAGGCGCGCCGGCCTTTGCCGACGACAGCGCCGTGATCACCAACAGTGGCACCCAGTTCGGCGGTGTGCTGTCGATCAACCAGGCAGCCGGCAACAGGAACCAAACATCCAACAGCCGTTCCATCGCCGTGGGTGGCCAGGCCACCAACCTCAACATCCAGCGTATGGACGGCAACGTCGACCCGTCCCTGAACGCCAAGGCGGCGATCCAGGGCCACGCTTTTACCAGCGGCAACGGTGTACTGGGCATTAACCAGTCGGCCGGGGCCAATAACCAATCAATCAATGCCGTGCGGATCAGCATCAACCCTGGCCCGCAAAGCATCGATGACAGCGTCTTGTTGCAACAGAACACGACGCAGTTGACCGACTCAGGGCTCACCCCCACCACTGGCAGCCGCCTTGTCGTGACAAGCGACCAGGCCTTCACAGGCAGCCGAGGAGTGATTCAGGTGAACCAGAGTGCCGGGGTGGGGAACCGAGTGGCTAACACCCTTGGCATCACTATCAAGTAGACGCTTGGTAGTACGCGCTGGACCGTACCAACACTTAACCAACTAATTAGAAGCAAGGAGAAACACCATGAAACCTCAAATGGCTCTGAAACCACTGGTTTTCGCTCTCGCCGCACTCATGGCTGCCGCCGCTCAAGCCGGTAGCTGGCACCCAACGCCACAACCGAGCGGCACCATTGCGGCTGTAGTGACCGATGTACAAAACAGCGCGATCAACAAGTTCGACGACACCAACACCGAAAACAACGCCTCGGCCGATGGCTCGGTAAACGGCAACAGCGGTAACGTTGGCGTCAACACCCAGGCCGGCAGTGGCAACCAGGCAGACAACTCCGCCGCCATCTCCAGCGCCAAAGGCGATGCCGCCACCGTATTCGGTGTGGTCGACGTGAACCAGAACAGCGGCCTGAGCAGCTTCGTCAACAAAGGCACGCAAAACAACGCTTCGCTGGACAACTCGGTTAACGGTAACTCCGGCAACCTGGGTTACAACGGCCAGGCCGGTCAAGGCAACCAAGGCAAAAACAACCTGGCGATCGTGACTGCTGACGGCAAAAACATCGCTGCAGCCGCCAACACCGAGCAAAACTCCCTCGGCAACAGCTACCTCAACGCTGCGGCCACCAGCCACGGTTTTGGCTATGGCAGCAAAGCTCAATACGTGTCCAACAACTCCAGCCTCGACAACTCGGTTAACCGCAACTCCGGCAACGTGGGTGTGAACCTGCAATCGGGTTCGGGCAACCAAGGCAGCAACAGCCTGTCGATCGGTCAAGGTTGCACCGTCTGCGCCAGCGGCGTGCGCTTCTGATCCAACGGGGCCTTGGCGACAAGGCCCTTTTTTATTCCAGTGTCCAACAGGTCATTCGATCATGCGCCTCGTGACCCTCGCCCTCCTGATCTCACTCACCGGCCCTACGTGGGCAGGCACGATGGCGGTCTCCGCCATGCCTGGCGGTGCAGTGATTTTCAAGAAGGTCGAGAGCATCCGTGAGCGCCGGTTCGCCAACCTGGTGGAACAGAAAACCGATTTCAGCTGCGGTGCCGCGGCACTCGCCACCATCCTGCGTCAGGCCTATTGGCTGGACGTCGACGAAGATCACATCATCAAAGGCATGCTGGTCACCGCCGACCAGAACCTGGTACGCACCCAGGGTTTTTCCATGCTGGACATGAAGCGCTACCTCGAAAGCATCGGCATGCGTGCCCGGGGCTACAAAATCACGCCAGACACACTGGTGACCGTGAAGATCCCCGTGGTGGTCCTGCTGGAAATTCGTGGCTATAAGCACTTCGTGGTGCTGCAGCGTAGCGATAAAGACTGGGTCTATATCGGCGACCCGGTACTGGGCCACAAGCGCTATTCGCATGATGATTTCGTCAAGGGCTGGAATGGCATCGTCTTCGCTGTGTTGGGTGAAGGTTACGACAAGACCAATGTCTTGCTTGACCCACCTGCCCCGCTGACCGCCAAGAACCAGTTGAATGAGTTCAGGCCCGTAGGCGATGCCGAGCTGATGGATTTCGGTTTCATCCAGAGCGACTTCTTTTAAGAAGCGCAATAAGGGGCAGGACGCTCCAGGAGCAGAAGATGAACACTTCCCGTTGGCTGACGGTCATGTGTCTGGCAGCCTCAATGCCCGCTTATGCTTCATCGGCGTTCAAACCCATTGAGCTTAAGGATTCAGACATGGCTGAGCTGCGTGGCCGATATGTCATGCCCGGACGCATTATCAGCTTCGGCATTGTCATGAGCAGCACCTGGACCAACGCCGTGGGCGACACCATCACCGGCAAGGCCAGCATGCAGGTCAACGCGTCGACGATCACCCCGCAATTCTATGTGCAGACCACTGGCGCGACCGGCAATGGCACGAACCCCAACACCGGCAGCGGCACGGTCACCGGTGGCGCCGGTTTGGGCAGCGGCCAGGGTGTGACGCAAAGCGTGCGCACCGCCGGCGATGGCAACACCGCCTACAACAATGTCGGGATCACGGTCGAGAACGGTTTTGCGCCCTCCAATATCGTGCAATCAGGCCAAGTACTGGTGGCCGGCGGCACCGTTACCGGGGACAGCGCAGCAGGCCGTGTGAGCGTATCGGCCAACAACGGCGGCGTGCAGATGGCGATCCAGGCCAACCATAACCAAGGCAACAGCCTGCAACAGATCGGGGGCGGGAATGTGCTGCAAGGCACGGTTTTGACGGGTAACACCAACTTCGTCAACAACATGACCCAACTCAACGTGGTAATGAACAATAACGGTTTGAATAACGGCGCATTGAACTGCAACTTGGATCAACTCAAAGGCCTACGCACCCTCGGTTATTGAACTACGCTGACCCTCGACACTTACGCATTAGAAAAGGACGGCTTATTTCATGCATCGATCGTTATCGCTACGTGCGGTGATCTGTTTAAGTACGCTCTTGCCCGCATCCGTTCTGTATGCCGCGCCAGATGCCGATATCGAAACCCTCAAGCGGGAACTCCTGGAGCTCAAACAGCGTTACGAGGTGCAGCAAAAAGCCCTGGCCGTATTGGAACAACGTGTGCGTCAGGTCGAAGACCAGCCGGCGACACCTGCGCCGAGGCGCCTGGCCAAATCCCCGGCGGACTTCCAGAAAGGCGGTGGCGCCACCGTTGCAGGCACCGGCGCGGCCGCGGCATCCGGCGGCGCGGGCGGTGGCGGCAGCTCGTATGGTCAGTCCCTCAAGGACGATTCGGCTCCTGCGCAAAGTGTGAGCAACCTCTATAACGAAGCCAGCGGCTTTTTCGGCAATGGCAAGTTCAGCTTTGAAACCGGCGTGACCTACGCCCGTTACGACGCGCGCCAATTGACCCTCAACGGCTTTCTGGCGCTGGACTCGATTTTCCTCGGCAACATCAACCTGGACCGGATCAAGTCCGATAACTGGACCCTGGACCTCACCGGCCGCTACAACCTCGACAACCGCTGGCAGTTCGACGTGAACGTGCCGGTGGTCTATCGCGATTCCACCTACCAGTCGGCCGGCGCCGGCAACAATGGCACCGCGACGTCGGAACAGTCGGTCACCCGCGACCCGACCATTGGCGACGTCAACTTCGGCGTGGCCTACAAGTTCCTCGACGAAACCCCGACCCTGCCCGATGCCGTAGTCTCGGTGAGGGTCAAGGCACCAACCGGCAAAGAACCCTTTGGTATCAAGCTGATCAATACCCCCGGCAACGACAACCTGTTCGTACCGGAGAGCCTGCCGACGGGTAATGGCGTGTGGTCGGTCACGCCGGGGATTTCCCTGGTCAAAACCTTCGACCCTGCGGTGTTGTTTGGTTCGCTGTCCTACACCCACAACTTTGAAGATTCATTCGATGACATCAGCAGTGACGTCAACCAGAAAGTCGGCGGCAAGGTCAGCCTGGGCGACAGCTTCCAGTTCGGCGTCGGCGTAGCCTTCGCGCTCAACGAGAAGATGAGCATGTCGTTCTCGGTGTCCGACCTGGTGCAACGCAAGAGCAGGCTCAAACCCAATGGCGGCGACTGGCAATCGGTGGTGTCCAGCGATGCCAACGCCGGCTACTTCAACGTGGGGATGACCATTGCGGCGTCGGATAACCTGACCATCGTGCCGAACCTGGCGATTGGCATGACCGACGATGCGCCGGACTTTACCTTCAGCCTCAAATTCCCTTACTACTTCTGACGTCCGCACAAGGAAAAGCCCCGTAACGATAAGGGTCGTTGCGGGGCTTTTCGGTTTACCCGCCCTAGCGGATCTGGTGTTTGTGCAGCAACCGGTAGAACGTGGGCCGGGAAATCCCCAGCACGCGGGCCGCGACACTTAAATTGTCGCTGTGCCGATTGAGCACATCGCACAGCGCCTGACGCTCGGCACGGTGCTTGTAGTCTTCCAGTGTAGACATCGCGGGTGAAATTGCCCGCTCGCCTTGCAGCCCCAGATCAACGGCCTCTATTTGCCGCCCTTCGGCGAGCACCAGGCCGCGGCGCACGCGGTTGGCCAGCTCGCGTACATTGCCTGGCCACGGGTGTTGACCCATGGCAACCAGCGCGTCCTCGCTGAAACTGCGGGGTCGGCGGCCGGTTTCCTGACTGTAGAAACGTGAAAAATGGTTGGCCAGCATCGCCACGTCGCCATGACGCTCGCGCAACGGTGCGGTGACCACTTGCAGCACATTGAGGCGGTAGTACAAGTCCTCGCGGAAACTGCCTTTGGCCACAGCCGCCTCGAGGTCAACGTGGGTGGCCGCCAGCACGCGCACGTCCACCGGAATAGGCTGGCTGCCGCCCACCCGTTCAACCTGCTTCTCCTGGAGAAAACGCAGCAGGTTGGCTTGCAGCTCCATCGGCAAATCGCCGATCTCATCAAGAAACAGCGTGCCGCCATGGGCCGCCTCGATGCGTCCGACCTTGCGTTGATGGGCACCGGTAAACGCCCCCTTTTCATGGCCGAACAGTTCGGATTGGATCAGGTGCTCAGGGATCGCTCCGCAGTTGATCGCCACAAAGGGCTTGGCGTGGCGTTGGGACTGACGGTGCAGGGTTTTGGCCACCAGCTCTTTGCCGGTGCCGCTGTCGCCACGGATCAACACGGGGGACTCGGTGGGGGCCAGCTTGGACAACAATTTGCGCAGCTCACGAATGGGTCGGCTCTCGCCCAGCAGTTCATGCCCTTCGTCCACGGGGGTGTGGCCTTTGGCACGCAACCGCGCCATGCCGAACGCGCGGCCCAGGGTGACTTGCACCCGCGCCACGTCGAACGGCAGGGTATGGAAATCAAAAAACCATTCGCAGACGAAGTCGCCGACGTTTTGCAGGCGCAGCACATCCTGGCTGAGCACGGCGATCCACTCGGTGCCGCTGCGGGCAATCAGTTCCTTGACCGCTTCGGGTCGCTCCAAGTGATACGGCTGCAAGCGCAGCAGGCCGATATCGCAGGAGCGATCGCCCACCGCGTCCAATGCGCAGCTGTCCACCGCCCAACCGGCCGTGCGTAAACCGGGCAATAGCCCATGGCAATCGTCGCAGGGGTCGACCACGAGCAAACGGCGTTGGACAGGAGCCACACCCATGACTATTCCTTGGCGTCAAAGATAAGTAAAACCATTTAGAAACAAAGGCTTGTAATGCCCGCAAGCAACACTAGCAAGTTATTGACGTTACCCTTGTACCGATTGGCTATAAGAGCGGGCAAAAAGCCATCTCTGCGCACTTGCAGCAATAAAGTGTCCGACCGTCAAATACGTTCATTCAGCTTTCAAAACAGCCGCTTACATGATGTTAATCACGAAAAGTTAAAAAATGTTGCTCTAGCATGTGACCCGTACCCCGCCATCGTGCATCAGTACAAGTAACCCGCCGCACGGTCAGCCCAACCGCCGGTATTCACTTGAATGGGCATTTAGAGAGAGACCCACATGAACGCCCCGCTCCGCATCAACGAAGCTCTTTTGATCGCAGACCGTGCTTTCCAGCCCTTTCAGTGCGTGGCCTGGCACGATGGCAACGGCGCCCTCAGCCTGAGCGTCATCGACCGCACCAATACCCGCATCGGCAGCAAATACCTGTCGTCGACCACTTACAGCGACCCGGCGCAATTGGAAGACTTGCTGTTGCAGGCGCGCGCCGAGCTCGATAAAGATGGCTACCAATTGCAATCGTGGGCAATGCCTAAGTAAGTCACCGCTAACTTGCGGTCACTGTAGAACGGTGATCGCAAGTTAGGCCGTAGAACTTAAAGCGTTGATCGGGGTGCGAGAATAAATCGTTCAATCGCCTGCGCAGCGCCATCTTCGACATTGCTGCCGGTGACCACGTTGGCCTGGCGCTTGACGACCTCTTCGGCCTGCCCCATGGCAATCGACAACCCGGCCACGTGAAACATCGCCGGGTCATTGCCGCCGTCACCGATCGCTGCGGTCTGCTCCAGCGGCACGCCAAGGTGAGCCGCCAGCGTTCTCAGCGCATCCCCCTTGTTGGCCAGCATGGCCGTCACATCCAGATAAACCGGTTGCGAACGCGACACCTGGGCCAGGCCTTGCACTTTGGGTTGCAAACGCGCTTCCAGTTCCACCAGCAATGGCGCGTTGAGACTGGCAGCGACGATCTTGTCGATACGATCCAGGTACGGCTCAAAACTCTTCACCACCACCGGACCATAGCCCAGGCCGGCCGCTTCGCGCGGCTCCATAGGGCCCGGCACGTCGCGGCGCAGCCAGTTTCCGTCGGCAAACACCCACACTTCCACCTCTGCTACGCCCGAAAACAACGCCAGCGCGACCAGCGCCGCCTCGGCCGGCAAATGGTGGGCAACCAGGATGCTGCCGTCCGGATTGATCAACGTGCCGCCATTGAAGCCTGCCACCGGGATATCAATGCCAAACGCTTCAACCATATGCAACATGGCTTTGGGCGGCCGGCCGCTGGCCAGGCTGAAGAACACGCCCATCTCGCGCAGCGCGCGAACCGTGTCGATCGTGCGCTGGCTCGGCAAGTGATCGGGGTGCAACAACGTGCCGTCCATGTCACTGAGTACAAATCGGATGGGATGGATCGGTGCGTCACTCATCCGAGGGAGTGCCACGTGCGGCCATCGCGAGCCAGCAATGCATCCGCCGCTGCCGGACCATCTTCACCGGCCTTGTACGCCTGGATTCCGTCGTCCTGCTTCCACGCATCCAGGAAGGGCTGCACCGCACGCCAGCCGTTCTCAATGTTGTCGGCGCGCTGGAACAAGGTCTGGTCGCCGGTCATGCAGTCGTAGATCAGGGTTTCGTACCCGGTCGACGGTTGCATTTCGAAGAAGTCCTTATAGGCGAACCCTAACTGGATATTGGCCATGTCCAGGGTCGGCCCGGGCTTTTTGGCCAACAGGTCGAACCACATGCCTTCATTGGGTTGAATCTGGATTTTCAGGTAGGTGGGCTTGACCTCATCGACCTCGGTGTCGCGAAACTGCGCATAGGGCGCCGGTTTGAAGCAGATCACGATTTCGGTGTCACGCACGCTCATGCGCTTGCCGGTGCGCAGGTAAAACGGCACGCCGACCCAGCGCCAGTTGTCGATCATCACCTTGAGCGCGACGAACGTCTCGGTGCTGCTGTCGGGCGCGACGTTGGCTTCTTCGCGGTAACCGGGCACCGGCTTGCCGCCGATCTCACCGCCGGTGTACTGACCGCGCACCGAGTTGGCCCGCGCATCTTCCAGCGACCAGGGACGCACCGCGCCAATCACCTTGGCTTTTTCCCCACGTACCGCGTCGGCGCCAAACGCCGCCGGTGGTTCCATGGCCACCATCGCCAGCAACTGGAACAGGTGATTGGGCACCATGTCCCGCAGGGTGCCGGTTTTTTCGAAGAAATTGCCCCGGGTTTCCACGCCGACGGTTTCGGCGGCGGTGATTTGCACATGGTCGATGTAATGGTTGTTCCAGAACGCCTCGAACAGCACGTTGGAGAAACGGCTGATCAAGATGTTCTGCACCGTTTCCTTACCCAGGTAATGGTCGATGCGATAGATCTGCTTCTCGCTCATCACCTTGAGCAGGCAGGCGTTCAACGCTTCGGCGGTGGCAAGGTCCGAACCAAACGGCTTTTCGATCACCACGCGGCGGAAACTGTCATCGGTTTCGTTCAGCAGGCCGGCACTGCCCAGGCGCTGCACCACGTCACTGAAGAAGCGCGGCGCGGTGGCCAGGTAGAACACCGCATTGCCGGTGCCGCTGTCGGCGATCTTTTGACCGATGTCGGCATAGGTGCTGTCGTCAAGGAAGTCACCTTCGACGTAGCTGATCCCTTTGGCCAGTTGTGCCCACAACGCAGGATCAAGGGCGTTATCAGCGTTGCCCTTGACCTTGCTGGCGGCCTCGGTGCGGATAAAGTCCTCGAGCTTCTTGGCGAAGTCGGCATCGCTGATGGCATTGTGATCCACCCCGACAATACGCAGGCCATCGCCCAGCAAACCATCACGACTGAGGTTGTACAGCGCCGGCATGAGCAGGCGCTTGACCAGGTCGCCATGGGCGCCGAACAGAAACAAGGTAGTGGGCGGAGCAGGTTCGGCCTTGAGTTTCTTGCCGTTGGCGGTCATTTTTTGGAGGTCTCCACGTGACCACCAAAGCCGAAGCGCATGGCAGACAGCATCTTGTCTCCGTAGGTGCTCTGCTGGCGCGAGCGGAAACGCGCGAACAACGACGTGGACAACACCGGCACCGGCACCGCCTGTTCCATGGCGGCTTCGATGGTCCAGCGCCCTTCGCCGCTGTCCGCGACGGAACCGGAGTAGCCATCGAGTTTCGGGTCGGTGGCCAGGGCATCGGCGGTCAGGTCCAGCAGCCAGGACGACACCACGCTGCCGCGACGCCAGACTTCGGCGATGTCCGCCACGTTCAGGTCAAAACGCTGGTCTTGCGGCAGGTTGTCCGAGTTCTTGGTCTTGAGGATGTCAAAGCCTTCGGCAAACGCCTGCATCATGCCGTACTCGATGCCGTTATGGATCATCTTGACGAAGTGCCCGGCGCCCGCTGGGCCGGCGTGAATGTAGCCCTGTTCGGCACGTTTATCGGCGCTGGCGGAACGGTCCTTGGTGCGCGGAATATTGCCCAGCCCCGGCGCCAGGCTGGCGAAAATCGGGTCGAGGCGCTGCACGGTCTCGGTGTCGCCACCGATCATCATGCAATAACCACGTTCCAGGCCCCATACGCCGCCGGATGTGCCGACATCAACGTAGTGCAGGCCCTTTTCGGCCAACGCCTTGCCACGTCGAACGTCGTCCTTATAGTTGGTGTTGCCGCCGTCGATGATCACGTCACCGTCTTCCAGCAGCTCGCTCAGTTCATTGATCGTGTTTTCGGTCGGGTCGCCTGCTGGCAACATCACCCACACGGCGCGAGGCTTTTGCAGGCCGGCAACCAGTGCTTTCAAGTCGGCAACGCCGGTGGCGCCCTCCTCGCTCAACCCTTTGACAAACGCTTCGTTACGGTCGTAAACAACGGTGGAATGCCCATTGAGCATCAGGCGCCGTGCAATATTCCCGCCCATGCGGCCTAGTCCGATAATCCCCAGTTGCATGTGCTGATGCTCCTAACTACAAAAAAATGTGTGACATAGTTTATAGCGCAATGAGGCTAATGAGGGTTAGTCAGGGGCTGATCAGGGTAGTTTCATGACAAAAAAGTTGCCATCGTTTCACCATCACGGCAGCGAAAGTCACACGACCGTCAAAAATAAAAAAGTTCCATTGCTGTAAAAAAGAATTCAGAATTGCTTCCGACTGTTGCCGAGAACCTCGACTCAAGCGTTCTGGCACACCGCGACACACCGGCTATTTGCGAGGTAAGCAATGAGCACTGCACAGATGACCCGTCCGCCACAGACCCTCTACGTTTCTATCCGTCGCGATGAGTTGCGCCAGTTGAAAGACGAACGCGATCACCTGCAGCAGGAAGTCATGCGCCTGCGCGCTCATATCATCCAAGCCCAGTTGGACCAGCCTGCTGGTGTACAGCCAGCGCTCTGCTAAGCCTCGCCTTCACTTTGTAAGATTACGCCTACAAAAATCTCACAAAGTTTTCACACGCCATTCACGATACTCCCGCCCCCACGGGCCACCCGACATAAGGGTGGCCTACGTTGCGTGCAGCCTGCGCAACGACTGAAAAATCACCGGGTTGGAGCGCTGGATGGCGATGTTCGAACGCAGCACTAAGTCTGCGAAAGGCTTTGATTGGGCCGGTCTTGGCTGGCTATTCCTGTTTTTCTGGTACTTCTCGGGGATTACCCAGCTGCTGATCCAAATCAGCGGCACGTCCGGCTTCAGTGGTTTTCGCCAAGCGTTCTTCATGAGCGCCCTGTGGCTCGCCCCGCTGCTGATCTTCCCACGCCGGACACGCCTGCTTGCGGCGCTGATCGGTGTAGTGCTTTGGGCATGTTCCATGGCCAGCCTGGGTTACTTCTTCATTTACCAGCAGGAATTTTCCCAAAGCGTCATCTTCATCATGTTCGAGTCGAACATCTCCGAAGCTGGTGAATACGCCACCCAGTACTTCGCCTGGTGGATCGTGCTGGCCTTTATTGCCCACACCGCCGTGGCGATTTTCCTGTGGACCCGCGTGCGCCCGGTGTACCTGCCTCGCGGCCAGGCGCTGGTGGCGGCAACGGCAATTATCGTGGGCATCATCGGTTACCCGCTGGTCAAGCAAATCGCCCGCAGCGACACCATGGAAGACGCCCTCGACCGCTTTGAGTCGCGCATCGAACCCGCCGTGCCGTGGCAGATGATCGTCGCCTACCGCCGCTACACCGAGCAGTTGGACAACATGCAAGGCATGCTCGACAGCGCCAGCCAGATCGCGCCCCTGACAAACCTCAAGGACACCATGGCCGGGCAACCCTCGACCCTGGTGCTGGTGATCGGCGAGTCGACCAACCGCCAGCGCATGAGTCTCTATGGCTACCCGCGCAACACCACGCCCGAACTGGACAAGCTACGCGACCAACTGGCGGTGTTCGACAACGTCATCACCCCACGCCCCTACACCATCGAAGCGCTGCAACAGGTGCTGACGTTCGCCGATGAGGAGAACCCGGATCTGTACCTGAAAACGCCGTCGATTGTCAGCGTGATGAAGCAGGCCGGCTACAAAACCTACTGGATCACCAACCAGCAAACCATGACCAAGCGCAACACCATGCTCACGACCTTTTCCGAACAGGCCGACGAGCAGGTGTACCTCAACAACAACCGCAACCAGAACGCCCGCCAATATGACGGCGACGTGCTCGAACCGTTTGCCAAGGCCCTGGCCGACCCGGCTGAGCGCAAGTTCATCGTGGTGCACTTGCTCGGCACGCACATGAGCTACCAGTACCGCTACCCGCCGACCTTCGACACATTCACCGACCGCCAAGGCGTTCCGGCCGGCATCAGCGACGATCAGTTGCCCACCTACAACAGCTACGACAATGCCGTGCTGTACAACGACTTCGTGGTGTCGAGTCTGATCAAGGACTACGCCAAGACCGACCCCAACGGCTTCCTGCTGTACTTGTCCGACCACGGCGAAGACGTGTTCGACTCAGCCGGTCATGCCACGCTGGGGCGTAACGAAGGCAAGCCGACGGCGCCGATGTACACGATTCCCTTCATGGCCTACGCCTCGCCCAAATGGCGCGAAACCCACGACTGGAAATTTGCCGCCGACCTGCAACGCCCTTACAGCAGCTCGCAGTTGATTCACACCTGGGCCGATTTGGCCGGGCTGAGCTTCAATGAGCTGGACCGTAGTAAAAGCGTGGTGAGCGACAGTTTCCAGCCACGCCCCTTGCTGATCGGCAACCCGTACCTGCGCGAGCAAAAAGCGCTGATCGACTTCAGCCTGATCAAGCCGAAGAAGGCGAGCCCGACGGATGTGGTGCTGCAGGAAGTACCCGCTCCGTAACACAAAGCAAACAAGCGCTCTGATTTAAACCAGCGCGCTTTCCAACAGATATATACGCGTTAACACCATGCGTGCATGACTAGCAGAATAGTTAACCTCAAGTCATCTTGAGGTTAACTCCCACTTAATAAGATAGCCCCATAGTCGCGCCATGAATCTGATCATGGAGCGAGCGGATACCTATCACTCTAAATGGGAACACTGCTATGAAACTCTCCACCCTGATGCTTGCCAGCCTTATGACACTGGGCTCCGCCGCCGCGTTTGCAGAGGGCGGCGCAGAGCGCTCGAAGGCGTTTTATCAGGCATTCGCCTTCACTCAGCAACAACTTCATGACAATGCAGAACAAACGGCTTCGGCCGACGGCAAGACATTCAAACGCGACATTAAGGGTCAGGAACAACCGGAAAGTTAATGAATGCTGAGTTAATCCGCTGTTCCCTCTGCCATTGCGCTCCCTTTGGCAGAGGTTTATCAAGGCGCCATTTAATGGCGCCTTTTTTATCGGCTATTTATTAAAGCAGCTTGCTCCAGGACAACATACGCCCGTACGCGGGATCGAACTTCGAATCATCAAAGCCAAACTTACGGTATGCCGACTGGGCGATGGCATTGCCCTCGAGCACTTCCAGGGTGATCTTGCAGCAGCCGCGCTGCCGGGCAATTTCCTCGACCTTGTGCAACATCTTCTGGCTCAGGCCCAGCCCGCGAAACGCGTTCATTACCACCACGTCGTGGACGTTGATCAGCGGCCGACAGGCGAACGTGGAGAACCCTTCAAAGCAATTCACCAGGCCCGCCGGCACGCCCCCGACAAACGCCAGCACACTGAAAGCATGGGGGCGCTTGGCCAGTTCGGCCGGCAGTTGCTCCAACAAATCAGCAGGAAGAGGATGGCCGCCACCCATCGGGTCTTCAGCGTAGTGGTTCAGCACGCAGCCAATGGCTTGAGCGTGCACGGGATTGGTGTAGCTGGCTTGCAGCACCAGGATATCTGGGGTTTCCATTGCCTTCCTCGATCACGACTGCACGGGAGTCGACTCCCTTTGAGGGGCATGATTGTAAGCGCCGGGAACACGCTGCACGAAGGGGATTAACGATAAATATGCGTGCGAAAACGCGAAGGTTAGACCGACAGGAACACGCCACTTGCCGGTTCCGGTGTTTTTTCGTACGGGTCTCAGCCGAAGCGCTGCAACTGCATTTCCTGCAAGCGACTCAGCGTCCGACGGAAAGGAAACGCCAGGTAGCCCTCGGTATAGAGGCGCTCCAGCGGCACTCGGGCTTCGATGAACAAGGGCACCTTGCGGTCGTAGCACTCATCCACCAGGGCAATGAAGCGACGTACGCTGTCATCGTGCACCGACAATTGCGGCAATTGGCGGTCACCCGCCGCCACACGCTCTACACCGTCTTCGGTGCCGCGTGCGATCCGACCCGGACGCTGTTGCGCGCTCAAGTCGGGCACTTCCCCCAGCAGGATTGCCTTGAACCGATCACACAGCAGCATAAAGTCCATCGCCGCCAACGGCTGCTCGCACAAGTCGGCATAGCGGCAACACAGCACGCTGTCGCTGGACTGCACGGCCGTGATACTACGATGCCCCACCACCACCGGGCCGCTGCTCACCCGCTGCCCTTGCGCCAGTTGCCGGAACACATCCGCCAGCGCATCGGGCTGGTTGACCCAATAACGCTGCAGGCCCACGCCGGGATGCAAACGGTGATCCTCCCCGCCGTCCACCGCTACGACGTGCATATGCCGTTTGATCGCAGCGATTCCCGGCAAGAACCGTTCGCGATTGAAACCATCGGCATACAACTGGTCCGGCGGCTGATTGGAGGTGCAGACCATCACCACTCCTTCCTCGAACATCACCTGAAACAGCCGACCCAGGATGATTGCGTCACCGATGTCATTGACGAACAACTCGTCAAAACACAGCACACGCACCTGCTGGCTCAGCTCGCGCGCCAGGGCTTGCAAAGGGTCCGGGGTGCCGGTGAGCTGGAACAAGCGCTGGTGCACCCAACCCATAAAGTGATGAAAATGTTGGCGCCGCGCGGGCACCCGCAGGCTTTGGTAGAACTGGTCCATCAACCAGGTTTTACCGCGCCCCACCGGGCCCCACAGGTATACGCCGGTGATCGGCGTGCGACCTTGGTGCAGCGCTTCATGACAGGTTTGCAGGGCATCCACCGCCCGACGCTGGGCGTCGTCGGCGGCGAATCCCTGCGTGGCGATGGCGTGTTGATAAGCAGTGAGGGGCGAGTCGAAAGTCATGCCCGCGAGTATGACCTACAGCGAGATATCCAGCCGTGAAATCTTGCCCTGCGCGTTCAGGCGAAAGGTATAGCGCAGTTGCAGCGGGCTGCCGGGGAAATTCCCGGACACCACATTGCTGACCAGCACTTTGCCGGTGCGATGCTGCACGTTGAGCACTTCGACGCGCGGTTGATAACGTCGCGTCGTGTCTTCCATCCAGCGTGCAATGGCGGCGGTGCCGACTTGATGCTGGCCTTCATCGAACACATTGGCATCGTCGGCAAAACACTGGTCGACGACCGAGGTGTCGCGGGTATTGGTTGCCGCGATATAGGCCGCAATGGCGGGAGCCAATTCAGGCAGGGACATGGCACAGCTCCTTGTGGGGGTTGATGGCGCCATGCTAAGCCACGGGTGTGTCAGTTTTTGTCAGGAGTGAATGGCGCGGAGTCGTTCTGCTCCATCAACTTGCGCCAGGCGCGCAGCCAGTCGCTGCGCCGCCCCGGATAGCGTTCGCCGTGGGCGTGCGCACTCGCCACCCGATCGGTGCGGAACGTACGATACGCGCCGCGCAATTCGCACCAGGCCACGATCACCCGCACCTCATTGAGAAAGCCCAGCGCCAGGGGCCAGATCAAGCGCTGGCTCTGGGTCTGGCTGGCATCGGCGTAATCAATGTGCAATTTGGCCTGGTGACGTATGGCGTCACGAAACACATTGAGCGGCACACGGTTTTCCGGGTAGCCGAAGCCCGGCGGGCCGGGTAACAACGTCGGGTTGCGCAAGGCTTCCTGGGCGGCCGGGTCGAGCACATCGGCAATCTTGGCCAACGCATTGGCCGCGGCGCGGCTCAGCACCTCATCGCCGCGCTGATCCACATAGCGCAAGCCCAACACAACGGCTTCGGTTTCCTCTGCGTTGAGCATCAACGGCGGCAGAAACAGACCGTTGCGCAACACGTACCCTACTCCGGCCTCACCGAAGATCGGCGCCCCCAGGGCGGTCAACTCGGCGATATCGCGGTACAGCGTGCGCTCGGACACCTCCAGTTGCGCCGCCAGCACAGCAGCGGTTACCGGACGTTTCTTGCCCCGCAGGGCCTGCAACAACGTCAGCAGACGAGTGGTACGCGACACTTGGATCCCACCGTAAAAGGAGAAAGTGGCGCAGCTTAACAGAGCCTCCCGTCAGGATATGGCAGCAGCGAGAAAGACCGGTCTGGGGGATATTCATGGCAAAAAAAACGGCCTGAACAGGCCGTTTTTTAACGTTGCGTTTAAGCGAGGCTCTTACTGACCACCTCGAACACATCACTCGACAGCTCGCCGGACGCGCGAATGCGCTCCAGCTCGGCCTTCATCAAGGCCTGGCGCGCGCTGTCGTATTTGCGCCAGCGCGTCAGCGGCGCCAATTGCCGGGAAGCGATCTGCGGGTTGAAGCCGTTCAACTGGATCACCAGGTCCGCGAGGAAGCGATACCCCGAACCATCGGCCGCGTGGAAGTTGATCAGGTTCTGCCCGGCAAATGCGCCGATCAGCGCCCGCACCTTGTTCGGGTTCTTGAGGTTGAACGCCGGGTGCTGCATCAGTGCCTGCACCCGCGCCAGCCCGCCCGGCAAGGTGCTGGCGGCCTGTACGCTGAACCACTGGTCCATGACCAGTGGGTTGTCCTTGAAGTTTTCGGCGAACACCGCCAATACCTCAGCCTTTTGCGCTTCAAACGGCGAGTTCACCAGCACCGCCAGCGCGGTCAGGCGTTCGGTCATGTTGTCGCTGGTGTCGAACTGATCAAGGGTCGCGGCCAACACTTCGGGTTTACCGCTCAGCATCAGGTACGACAGCGCGATGTTCTGCAACGCACGCCGGGCAAAGTGCTCGGCTGCGGCGACATACGGCGTGTTCCTGGACAGTTCACGATTGGCCTGATAACGCAGCCACAGGCCTTCAAACAGGTTGTCGGCCAGCTGCTGACGCGCAAACTCACGGGCGGCGTGGATGGCATCGACGTCCGCCACTTCGCTGATTTCCGCCAGGTACGCTTCACCGGGCAACGAGAGCATTTCGGCGACCATGGCCTGATCCAGGCGCTCATCGCTCAACACCGTACGCAAGGCGTCGATCAGGCGCTGGTCGAGCTTGAGCGGTTGGCCGGCCTGATGCTGGCCGATCAGTTCCTGCAATACCTGCACCGACAGTTGCTGACCGGCATCCCAGCGGTTGAAGCCGTCGCTGTCATGCTGCATCAGGAACATCAGTTGATCGCGGTTGTACGGGAAGCTCAGTTTCACCGGCGCCGAGAAACCACGCAGCAGCGAAGGCAACGGCTGTTCAGCGATGTCGACGAAGGTGAAGGTCTGTTCAGCTTCGGTCACCGAAATGACCCTGGAAGTACCGACCGCCGCCGCTTCGCCAGCCAGGCACAAGGCAATCTCCCCGCCCTTGCCGTCCAGCAGCCCCAGCTCCACCGGAATCACAAACGGCAGTTTTTCCACCTTGTCCGGGGTGGCCGGGCAGCTTTGGCGGAAGGTCAGGCTGTAGGTCCTGGCCGCAGCGTCGTAGGACTCGCTCACCGCCAGACGCGGCGTACCGGCCTGGCTGTACCAGCGTTTGAACTGGCTGAGGTCGGCGCCGTTGGCGTCTTCCATGGCCTTGATGAAGTCGTCGCAGGTCACGGCCTGGCCGTCGTGGCGTTCGAAGTACAAGTCGCTGCCTTTACGGAAGCCTTCGGCACCGAGCAAGGTGTGGATCATGCCGACCACTTCCGAGCCCTTTTCGTACACGGTCAGGGTGTAGAAGTTGGAGATTTCGATAAAGCTGTCCGGGCGCACGGCGTGGGCCATGGGGCCGGCGTCTTCGGCGAACTGGTGGGTACGCAGGTACGCCACGTCCTGGATACGCTTGACCGTGGCCGAGTTCATGTCGGCGGAGAAGCCCGAGTCACGGAACACCGTGAAGCCTTCCTTGAGCGACAGTTGGAACCAATCGCGGCAGGTCACGCGGTTGCCCGACCAATTGTGGAAGTACTCGTGAGCGACGATGGCTTCGACCCGCTGGTGCGCGGCGTCGGTGGCGGTTTCGGCGCGGGCCAGCACAGCGCTGGAGTTGAAGATGTTGAGGCCCTTGTTCTCCATGGCGCCCATGTTGAAGTCGTTGACCGCCACGATCATGAAGATGTCGAGGTCGTACTCGCGGCCGTAGGTCTCTTCGTCCCAGCGCATGGATTTTTTCAGGCTGGTCATGGCGTGCTGGCACTTGTCGATGTTTTCCGGCTCGACGTAGATGCGCAGCGCCACGGTGCGGTTGGTCATGGTGGTGAAGGTGTCTTCAACGCACCACAAATCACCTGCCACCAGAGCGAACAGGTAGGCCGGTTTCTTGAACGGGTCTTCCCAGGTCGCCCAGTGGCGGCCGTCTTCGCCGGGGCCGCTGGCAATCGGGTTGCCGTTGGACAGCAGCACCGGGTAGCTGTGCTGTTCAGCGATTACCGTGGTGGTGAACGTGCTCATCACGTCCGGGCGGTCGAGGTAATAGGTGATCTTGCGGAAACCCTCGGCCTCGCACTGGGTGCAGAACATGCCGCCGGACTTGTACAGGCCTTCCAGGGCGGTGTTGGTTTCCGGGTGGATCTTGACCGTGGTGTCGAGGGTGAAGGTCTCACTCTGCGGGTGCACGGTCAGGTGGCTGTCGGTCAGTTGGTAGTCGTCGGCTGTGAGGGCCTGGTCCGCCAGGTTGACGCTCAACAGCTCCAACTGCTGGCCATCCAGCACCAGGGGCGGCAAGCCGGCGCCACGCTCAGGGTTGCGGCGCATCACCAGCTGCGCGTGGACCAGGCTGTGGTCCTCGAACAACTCGAAGGTCAGGTGCGTCTCGTCGATCAGGTAGTCCGGCGCCTGATAGTCCTTCAGGTAAATCATCTTCGGTTGTTCGGTGCGCATGGGTGGCATCCTTCTACTGATGCACGGCGAGCTGGTAGGCCGTGTACTTACGAATATTGATAACGCCGGTGTCGAAGATCAGGTATTGGCCCTTGATCCCCAGCAGCGTGCCTTCGGCAATCGGGTTCTTGTCCAGGTTGAAGCTGACGATCTTGGCCGGATACTGCTCCACCGGGTAGCGAATCTCAATCGGCTCGAGGTCGCTCACTGGTTGGATGGCCTGCAGGCCAAAGCGTTCCTGCAAACTCAGCAGGCCGTCTGCGCAGCTGGCGAACAGTTCATCGCGTACCTGCTTGAGGTCCACCGATTGTGCGTCGCCCTTGAGCAGCGCACGCCAGTTGGTTTTGTCGGCCACTTGGCTGCGGAACAGGTCTTCGACGAAGCCGGACTGTTGGCGCGTGGCGACGCGCATGATCGGCAGCGCCTGGCTTGCGCCCTGGTCCAGCCAGCGCGTCGGCAACTGCGTGGCGCGGGTGATGCCGACCTTGATGCCCGACGAGTTGGCCAGGTACACCACATGGTCGGTCATGCAGAACTGCTCGCCCCAGCCGGGATCACGGCAGGTGCCGGCGTCATAATGGCAACGCTCGGGGCTCATGATGCACAGGTCACACTGGGCCAGCTTGGTCATGCACGGGTAGCAGTAACCCTGGCTGAAGCTGGTCTTGGTTTTGCGGCCGCAATGGCTGCAATGGATGGCACCGAGATACTCCAGGCGCACATGGGTGCCGATCAACGGGTTGACCGGCACCTCGGTATCGCCCAGACGAAACGCGTATTGAACGGTCGGCTCACCGAGTTGCGCCGACATTTTGCTGACTGCACCGCGACCGATCTCAATCAATGGATCGCATCCGACTTGAACAGGATGTTCGGCACGGTGGTCGATTTGGACTGGCATTCCTGCGGGCCCATGTAGCCGGTGCGCTGGTCTTCCGGCAGGTTCTGGATTTCCCAGGCGATCACCGCTTGCAGCGACAGTTCGCGCTGCTCGGCGGTGAGCTTGCGGCCATCGGACCACTTGCCGATTTCCACGGCGAGCTTGAGGCTCTCGTAGATGTCCGGGGTGATGTTTTCGATCATTTCAGCAAAAGACGACATGTGAACAACCTCTTATAACGGTCGCTGGTTCAGCGAGAGCATGGGTGACGGGACCTGGCCCGTCAAAAGTCCTTGGAGAGCTTGACCTGGACAAGCTCCTTGTCGAGCAGGCGCCGGAAGATCTGCGGCGCGGCAAACGTATAGGCGGCAAAGGCCAGCCACAGCCAATTGATCATCTCGGCGATCTGCGGGTAACCCTGGGCCGTGAGCGTGATCACTGCTACACGGTAGACCACGAACATCAACAGCAGCAGTACCACCGCTCCGGTGGCGCTGCGCTCGTTCATCCAGCTATTGAAGCGCCACCAGGTCCCGAGGAACACATTGCTGCGCGCCTTGACGGCGGTGAGCAGGTGCAGCGCGGCGACGTTGCTGGCGTTTTCCTGCAAGGCCCAGATCGCATGGTCGCGGGCACCGTTGATGTCGCCTTCGCGCAACAACAGGTGGCCGAGCACTACCACGGCGCCGGCATTGGCCGGGTCGGCCTGCAAGGCCTGGCGGGCGAACTGATGCGCCTGGTCCCAGTGGCCGCTGGCGCGATGGAACTGCGCCATGGCGACCAGGTTTGCCGGATCATCCGGGCCCAGTTGCAAGGCTTTTTCCAACGGTTCGCGGCTCTGCGCCAGGCGACCGGTCAATTGGTACAGATCGGCCAGGCAGCGATAGTTGACGGGGTTGAGGGGTTCCATGTCCAGCAACTGGCTCACGTGGTCCTGGGCCAGTTTGAACTTGCGCTGGGCGATGGCCACCTGCGCGGCTGCATAGTGCGCCAGCGGCAGTTGCGCGTCAGCGGCAAGGGCCAGTTGCACTTCGCGCCTGGCGGCGTGCACCCGGCGCATGTTCATCAAGCAGATCGCCAGCAAGGCATGGGCCTCGGCAGAATGCGGATCGCTGGCGAGCAATTGGCGCAATGCATCGATCGCGCCATCGTTATGGTCAGCTTGCAGGCGCTGGTAAGCCAGGTGCAGCAGGTAGTCGGTATTCATCAGCTCACCACCAGATACCACAGGGTGTACGGCAGCCATTTGACGACCATGCCTTTAAGCACAAAGCCACCAATCAACGCCAAGGGAAAGCCAAAGCGGCTCAGTTCG
This sequence comes from Pseudomonas sp. EYE_354, assembly GCF_023148575.1. Classification (NCBI taxonomy): domain Bacteria; kingdom Pseudomonadati; phylum Pseudomonadota; class Gammaproteobacteria; order Pseudomonadales; family Pseudomonadaceae; genus Pseudomonas; species Pseudomonas sp. EYE_354. The sequence continues at coordinate 17,541 of NZ_JAHXNQ010000022.1, read as the reverse complement.
CCGCCGTAGTACTGGTAAATCTCGATGGTCGCGTTCTGCTGCATGTACAACAGGTAGCCAATGGTCAGTTTCCACACCACCAGCACCAACAAGGCGTATTGGATTTGCGCCTGGGTCTGCAGGTAACCCGCGCCCACCAGTTGCAGCAACCCAAAGCCGATCACGATGCTGCCTACCAACGCCACGCCGGCCAGTATCCACTCACGCACCCGGGTCGGGCTGCCAACGGCAATCGAGTTGAACACGAACCACGGCAAGCCCAGCCAGGCACCGCCGAGCATCAGGCCGAGCAGCGGCCAGAATGGCGAGACCGCAAACTTGGCCAAAGCGCCCGGACGCGGTTCATCTTCGATGCGATACCCACCGTACTGCGCCATCAGCGACCCTTCCCGTGCTTGTCGAGGAACGCCAGCACTTCGTCGTACTGGTTGCCTTCATTGGCGTAGCGCGCGTAATTGCGCGCCGTGGTCAGCCATTCCAGGGTGGTGGCGCGCACTTCTTTCAAGGCCTGCTTGAAATGCCGGTCGCAAATGGATTGCTCGGCGCCACTGTCGATCGAGGCTTCGATGGCTTCATCGGCGGCGGTTTCTACCAGCTCGCTGAGGTCGGCACCGGAGAACCCTGAGGTGTTCTTGGCGAGGAAGGCAAAGTCGATATCGTCGGCCATGGGGCGACCTTTCATCATCGACTTGAGCATGCTTTCGCGCGCCGTGCGATCCGGTGGCGGCACGAACAGCACGCGGTCAAAGCGACCGGGGCGACGGAACGCCGAATCCACCGACCACGGCACGTTGGTCGCGGCGAGGATCAACACGCCATGGTTGTCATTGGTGAAGCCGTCCATCTCGGAGAGGAACTGGCTGACCAGCTTGGAGGAAGTCGACTCGCGGGTATTGGCGCGCTTGCCACCGAGGGCCTCGACTTCGTCAAAAAACATCACCGCCGGCGCCTGGGCCCGCGCCTGTTCGAACAGTGCGTGCAACTTGCGCTCGGACTCGCCGATGTACATGTCCAGTACGTCGGAAATCGCGATATTGAAAAACGTCGCCTTGCACTCCCCGGCCGTTGCGCGGGCCAGCATGGTCTTGCCGCACCCTGGCGGGCCGTACAGCAGCACGCCGCCGCCGACTTTCTTGCGAAAGCGCTGGAACAGACCGGGTTTCTGGTACGGCAGGATGATTTTTTTGTGGATGGTCTTTTTCAGCTCATCCAGGCCGCCGATGTCGTCGAAGGTCAGGGTTTCGTTCTCCGGCACCAGCAGGCGGACCACTTCGCTTTTGTCGGTGTCGTCGTTGGAGATCACCCGCAGTCGAGGACGCCCTTCGGCCCCCGGAAAGTCCACCACCGACACATTCAACTGGCGCCACAGCGCCATGTCTTCGAGTGCCGGGTTGGCGTCCACCGCGGCGCGGTATTCCACCTGGGCCTCTTTGAGACGTTCCAGCGCCGCCAGGGTGCGGGCCCGCAGCAGGCGCGCGACGGGGTCTTGACCTTCGATCAAGGGCAATGCGCGCTCAGCCTGCCCGTCGGCCAGCAACAGTCGAGCCGCCGCTGATTTCAATGCCTGGGCGTCGGCCAGTTTTTCGAAGCCTGGGGGCAGCAACTTGAGTCCGCGCGCATGCTCGCCCCGCTCAAGGCAGGCGCCGAGCAGTACGGTCAGCAGCGCGACGTTACCGGGAGCGGCAGACAGCGCGGCTTCCAGTTGGTCGAACGTCGAATCATCCATGGAGGTTCCTCAAAAGTGCATAGGCAACACGCAGGGGCTCACTTGAGCACCTCCGGCCGCTCGACATCGACCCACACGAATTTACGCGGGTCGAGGCGGGTTTCCTGGTCCAGTCGATACGCCACCAGCTTGCCATACAGCACGGCGCTGTAGTCCAGGCAGGCCAGGTTCGGGCGGATCGGCGCCGGTTTGCCGCTGCGCCAGTAGTGGCCGACGAACAGCAACGGTTCGTCGACGCCATAGCGCAGCAGGGAATTTTTTTGCGTCGGTGACAACGGTGTGCGCGCCACCGGTTCGGGCAGCGCGTCGGGTTGAAACACAATATCGCCGTAGGTTTTCGGGTCGTCTTCCCAGAACTTGGTGCGAAAGAACGAACGCGTCAGGCCATCGCCCCCGGTCAGCGTGAGGCCATCGGGCAGGCGCATATCGGTGCCGCGCAGCAGGCGGTCGAAGGCATTGCAGGCAAAGCTGCCCGGCACGGCGGCGGCTTGCAGGAAGTGCTGGTCGATGCAGCCATCCGGGAAGGTCGCGCGCAGTGGTGCGATAAAGCCGTCGTCCCAGCACGCGTGCACCACGCGAAAACGCCCGGCATCGACGAACAGCGGCATGTCGTAGAACCAGGCCAGAAAATCGTGCCAGTCGGCCGGGTGGTGTTCGAACTGCGTGAGGGTCTCGTGGATCAACCGCTCATGCCGTGGGGTGTGCTCACGCACGAACTGCCGGCCCCTGCCCGGCGGTGCCGGCGTGGCCCAGCCCAGCGCGTTGAACTCATGGTTACCCATGATGCACAGGGCCTGTCCGGCCTCGGCCATGTCGTGGACGATATGCAACGCCTCGCGGATGCGCGGACCACGGTCGATGATATCGCCGAGGAACACCGCCATGCGCGAGGGGTGGCGCCAGGTGCCGCCCTGTTTGTGGTAACCCATCTGGTCGAGCAAATGCTCGAGGGTGTGGGCGCAACCGTGCACGTCACCAATCAGGTCGTAGCTACGCGCGGGATCGAGCATCAGTCGCCTCCACCCCCCAAGCGGCTGCCCCAGCCCAACTTGGTGCGGCACACTTCATAGTAGTTATGGTCCAGCGGGTGGATCAGCCGCAGCTTCTGCGCCTTTTTGCTCACGGTGATGGTGTCACCGGGCGCGCAGGTGAAATGGTTCTGCCCATCGCAGGAGACTTGTGGGTAGATTTGCATGTCTTTGGACACCACGATTTTCAGCTCACTGTTGCCATCGACCACAATGGGCCGGCTGGACAACATATGGGGATACATCGGCACAATCACAATGGCATCGAGCTTGGGGTGCATGATCGGCCCGCCGGCCGACAGCGCGTAGGCGGTGGAACCGGTGGGCGTGGCGACGATCAGGCCGTCGGCCTTCTGGCTGCACACGAACTGGCCGTCGATGTACAGCTCGAACTCGATCATGCGCGTGGATTTGCCGGGGTGCAGCACCACATCGTTAAGCGCATCGCCCTGACCGATAGCTTCGCCGTGGCGACGCACTTCGGCTTGCAGCAGGAAGCGGTTTTCCACCAGGTAATGACCGTCGAGCACCTTGGCCACTTCGACTTCCAACTCATCGGGGCGGATATCCGTGAGAAACCCCAGGCTCCCCCGGTTGATCCCCAGCACCGGCACGTTATGCCGCGCCAGCGCCCGCGCGGCGCCGAGCAGGCTGCCGTCGCCCCCGACCACGATCACCATGTCGCACACCTCGCCGAGCATCTTGCGCGATGAGGTTTGCAGGCCGTGGCCAGGGAGAATTTCGGCGATGGTGTCTTCGAGGATCACATGCAGGTGGCGTTCCAGCAGGAATTTTTTCAGCCGGCGGACGGTGTCCAACACCTGGGTACTGCCCAGGCGACCGATAATGCCGATATTGCGAAATTGCTCCATGGGGCTCCTGCGGGATGTGGGGTGTGGCAAAAAAGAAACGATTATGGGCGAAAGGCCGCGTCAGGCAAAATCCTTTGTCATCGCCAAGCCCCGATGACAACGGTTCTCAGACACCTGCTCACAGCTTAAAAGGCTATGCTCGGACCATGATCGTATTCCCCGACCTGCAGACCTTACCCCGTCAATTACGACACCCCGAGGTGCGCGACCTTGCGTGGGTGATACTCGCCCCGCCGATGCTCGCACACACCCCGTGGCCCCAGCGTCACCCGCTGGCCGGCAGCGACTGGGTGCAGGCGCCCGAGCGGCTCGAACACTGGTTGCGGCAATTGGACCAGGACAGCCATGCCCTTCAGCACTGGCTCAGCCTGTCCCGCACCCGGCGCCTGGGCCTGTACTACGAGCGCCTGTGGCAGTTCGCGGTGCAACACGCACCGGGCGTGGAGCTGCTGGCCGCCAACCTGCCGATCCGCCGCGCCGGGCACACCCTGGGCGAACTCGACATGCTGCTGCGCGACCGCGATGGCGTGCACCACCTGGAACTGGCGATCAAACTCTATCTGGGCCCTCAAGCAGGCGATGGCCAGGACACCGCGCAGTGGCTGGGCCCTGGCTGCCATGACCGGCTGGACCGCAAACTGGCGCATCTGACGCAGCATCAACTGCCGATTTCGGCGCGCGCCGAGAGCCGCGAAGCACTGGCAACGCTGGGGATCGAGCACTTCGACGCGCATTTGTGGCTGGGCGGCTATTTGCTCTATCCCTGGCCGGGGCTGGCAGAATCACCTCGCGGCGCCCATCCGCAGCATTTGCGCGGACGCTGGTTGCACCAGCGCGACTGGCCGGAGTTTGTCGGCGCCGGCCAGCCCGGCCGCTGGCAGCCCCTGCCCCGGCATGCGTGGCTGGCGCCGGCGCATTACCCGGCCGACGAGGTGTGGAGCGAAGCACAGATGCGGCACTGGCTGGCCGACCTGGACCCGATGGCACCGGCGCAGTTGTTGGTGCGCATGGTTCAGAACGCTGAGGGCTGGGAAGAAGCCGAGCGCTTGTTTCTGGTGGCCGATCTTTGGCCCAATGTTCCGGGCAATGCCTGACCCCGCCACTCTGGGGCGGCGTTCTCACTGAGAAATATCTGCTGAGGCAACTTGAACCCCCTTAATTTGAGCAACGCCAGCGGCCCCGCATCCAACTCAGTGCGCAGGTGCCAGATCAGGTTCAGGCCATCGGGCGCCTTGAGTACCATGCGGTAGCGACTGTCAGCATCGTCCAGCGGCGTGACCCGGGCTTTCTCCAGCAAGCGAATCAGGCCCCAGGTGCCGGGGTAATCGCCGAATAACCGTTCGCCGGCCAGCACGCTGGTCCAGCTCAGGCTGACGCCGGGATAGTCACTACGCCCCGGCCAGTTGAAGCGCTGCCAGCTCTCCTTCTGATTGAAGTACTGGTGCTTGTCGCCGTTGAGGATGAAGGTGGTTTGCACCACATCGCGTACCGGTTTGCCCTGCAGTTCAAAACTCAGCCCCATACCGCCATCGGTGTAGAGCACGTCGGCCAAATCACTGAGCTGGTTAATGGCACTCAGAAATTGCGGGTTGAAGCGCAGCCCTTGGCTGTGGCGCGGGTCTGCCACCCAGCGGCTGCCCTCCTTGCGCAACACACCACTCAGTTGCCGCTGCAAAAACTGCTCGATGCGGCCGGAGTCTGCGCGGATCATCTGGCCCAGCATCGGCAAGGACGCATCGCTGGCAGTGGCGGTGAATGGGTAGCGGCTGGCGAAAGCATCATCCCAATGGCTGACGATCGAGCGTTGCCACTGGCTGTTGATGCCCGCCGCCGACGGTTGCAAAACGCGTTGCCAGGCGTGTTCCAGGGGTTGCACGAACAACGTTTGCGCCGCCCCGCCCCACTCGGCCCCCAGGCTGGCGGCCATCAGGCTGCCGTAAGCCTGAGTGTCGGTCAGGTCGATGCTGCGGCCTTGAAACACGGTTTGCGCCAGTGCCTGGGTCATCTCCAGCGGATCGGGCGCCGTGCTGATTTGCTGCAACTTCAAGCGCACCCGCGTCACACGGGTGAGGAAAGATTGGAGACTGAGGCCATCGGCGCCGCTCTTGCCCTCCGGGCCTTTGCCCAGCAGCGCCAGCAAGGGACCAAAAGTGGCGTCCAAGGGGCTGCCGGGCAGGTGGGCCAGTTGGTCGATCAATGGCGCGTTGTCCTGCCCGATCAGCTGTTGCGCGGACTTCACAAGCGAGTCGGCCAACGCTTCGGTGCGGGTACCCGCCTGAGCGTGATAGGCCACCGTGTTCATCAACGCAATCAGTGGGGATTGGCGCACGTCACTCATCAGCGTCAGTTGGTCAATCACTTCGGCGAGGCTGCCGGCCTGCTGCCAGCGCAGGCTGTTGAGCAGTTCCAGCCAGGCACTGGCGTAGTCCTGGAAATAGCGTTCGGTGAGCCGCTCGCGGAGCTGGTCCGGGCTCAAGCGGGTGTCGATGTCGCTGGGTTCGTCGCTAAGTACCCAGTCGATTTCCTCGCGGCGGGCCGCGGCGATCGCGTCGATGGCCTGACGCACCTGACCCTCCCACGCCTGGCGGGTGAAGACGCCCGGCACGCTGGCATCGGTGGAGAACAGGGCCAGTGCATCGGTGTCACCCACCAATTGGTGGAGGCCCAGATCGGCATAGTGATTGGCGGCGTCGTCGAGCAGTTGTTGGTACAGGCTGGCCTCGGCATTGCGTCGGCCCAACTGGCCGAGCAGCACCTGGCGGACCTGTGCCACCAGCCTGGGATCGGTCTCGATGCGCCAGGCGGGGTTTGCGCTCAGGTGTTCGCCGTAGAACTGCCACAGGTTGGGCGCCAGGATTTGCCAAAGCCCGGGTGATATACCTGTGCGCGAGGGCTCAACGTCACTCAGGGTCTTGACCAGGAGACCGGCATCGGCTTTTTCCGGGCGCGCCATCATCAGGTAAGCCTTGAGCTGGGCGTAGGCCTCTTGGGCACGTTCGGCACGCTCGGGGCTGTCCGGCGCCAGCTTGACCAGCGCGTTGAGCTGCTGGCGCAGCGTGGCGGCGGCCGGGTCGCGGATCAAGCGGTTGTTGGCATCGACATAACGTGGCCACAACGTTTCGAGCAGTGCTTGATTTTGGTTCAAGCCGAAGCGTTGGTACCACGGAGCGCCGCCCTGGACGCGATCGTCCAGGCGTGCCAGTTCGCGGACCAGTTCGTTGAGGGCACTCAATTGTTCGTCGCCAGTGCCCGGTTGCTGCAATGTCGCCAGTGCGGTTTGGACCTGCTTGATCAGCACACCATTACTCGCGAACGACAATAACAACCCCGCCCCCCACAGCATGGCCAGGCCCAGCGTCAGCGCGTAAACGACGCGCGGAACACCCCAGCCGAACCTGTGACGGCGCACACGATCGCCCAGCACGCCCTGCCAAACCGGGGTCACCACCCAATGGTTTTCCGTTTCATGGGGAGAACGCTGCACCGGCTGACTGAACCACACACCTCGTAACGGCACACCACAGGCAAACTGGCCGGTCAATGCCGAAAGCGTATGCCGCCAACGCGCAATGCCCTCCTCCTGCAAATCGCGGGACAGGCGTAGCAGGAAGTCATGGCTCATCACCGCGCTCATCTGCGCCAGCCCTTCACGCCGCAAAGGCTCCAGCAGCCGCGTCAAAGCGGTTTCCAGCTGCGCCGGCGTGAAGCGCGCTGACAACAGGCACCCCACCGGCTGCGACTTGCGGGGGGCCTGGGACCATGGACTGTCGCAGATTTGCCAGAGGTAGAGCGGCAATTGCCAGTTCAGGTGGCGGGCCAGGCCTTGCAATTGCCGCACGCCTTTGCCCATCGCAGCGTCATCGGCGGCCTGGGTTTTGTTCAGTGCCCAGACGACGCCGTCCAGCGCTCGCCAGCGGCTGAGGCCGGTCCATTGGTTTTCGAGTGGCTGATCCAGACTCGCTTGGGCACTGCCACCCCAGAGCAGTACGGTGCCTTGTGCTTCCAGCCAGTGTTGTTCGGCCAACGCGGGGGCGATCGCTTGAATTTCGGCGGGCTCGCCGATGACTAAAAGCAGGCGGACTCTGGAGCGCCAGAAGAAGCCGTAGCATTCGCGCAAATACTCAATCAACTCTGCCTGATATTTGCATCCATCGGGTTCGGCGGCGGGCGGTACCGTTAACGACCGAGCCCCCACGACCAACCTGCGTATCCCCTTCTGGATAATCTGCCATGAGACCAGCGCCATGCCGAAAAACACTGCCCATAGCAGAATGCCCCTTAACACGAGATCGCGTATCACGGCCCGACTGGGAAGTTCGGGCTCCATGAATAACCACCAGATCGCGGCGCCCGCTGCCACCAGTACCGCCAGGATCACAGCCAGTAATAGAGCTGTTTTGCCCCTGGATATTGTCGGAGATTCAATTTGTTGAGTCATCGGGTTCCATAACTCCAAGGGCCAGGGTGTGATGGGGGTCGTTTGCCAACCAGGCGCAAGGCACCTGATGCGCTTCGGCATACCAGGCCGCCAGGGTTTGCGCGACCATGGCCTGTAGACGATTCAAAGTGCCGAAGTTGGCGTCTTGCACATGCTGCTTGCAGTTCCAGCCAATGGCCGGCAGGTCAGCCACATCCGGCTGGGCGAACGACACGCACAGCGCAGCAGGCGTCGTCAGGTCACTCTGTTGCAAGGCTCGCTCAGCGACCGTGGTGAGCTGCTCGGTGTCGACCGAAAACCATTCACCTCGCGTAAAGCGCACGCCGCCCTGGGGGCCGAACAACCAGAGCAGCGCCGCTTCCCCGGCCGGCGAATGGCTTTCCTGCTCTGCCGGCGAGGATTGGCAACCGGCACACAGAATACGGGCCGTCGTCGCTGCGCCCTGCAATTGATCAATCACCGAATCGAGGCTACGAATGCCCTCCCACGTCTCGGGCAGTTCGGGTAGTTGAACCTGTGGCGTGCCCAGCGCGACTTGATGGGCGAATGCTTGCCAGGCCGCCTGCGAGCCCTGCCAGTAACAACGCAGCGGCTGAACGACGGCGTTTTCACCACGTTGTTCGTGCCACTGTTGAGCGAGCAAAATCGCCAAGTTGTGTTCGCGTTCTGCAACGTCACTTCCAAACACCTGACAAAGGTGCAGCGTTCGCCCTTGGGGTGTTTCCTGCGGCACCGGCGGCAGATGGTCTGAGCTGAACAGTCTCAGGCCGTTTTCTGCGTTCGTGCAGGCCGCGGATACCAGCACGGATTCGACCAATGCGATGGTCTGCCGATGGTCCTGCCACCACCCCTGGCGCACCTGTTCGACTGCCTCGTGATAGCTCTGCGCGTTATGCCGATTGAAGCGAAAAAATAAAACGCGCAACAACAGCGCGAGCACCCAGATCAGGAACACACCGGCCACACTGCCGATCGCCAATCGCGCTTCAATCATCGGTCGCAATGCCACGCTGATGCTGCCCGAAAAAACCAGCAAGGCCACGCCACTCGCCAGCCAGCGCGAATACAGGGGTGCTTGTACCAGCGGATAGGGGCCAAACTCAGGAGCGGGAATCAAAACGCCACCTCCGTGTCGGGCATTGAGCTGACCAGCGTGCACCCGCACTTGCATCGGTGGCCATGCAAGGCCGCCGGACGGCCGTCAATGTGCAGCAAGTCGCTGCCTTCGGCGATCTCGGTTCCACCGTGCAGGTTACAGCGCACGGCATCACCCAGGCAGGCTATGGGGCTCCCATCACACTCGTAATGCCCCTCCAGCACTTCGCCGCCATATTCCCGCAGTGTGTCGCCTTGACGGATAACCGATTTCATCACCATACCTCCCAATATTGGCCGTGCATTACTTCGAACATGATTGAGGCTCCGGCAACTGCAGCGGCGTTTTGATCGGGTATTCAGGGCTGCCGTAGGCGTAGCAGGAGGTGGTGACCTGGATGTCATCGCAGGGCAGGAAGTGAACGGTGAGGCCGCAGACTTTTTGGTTGGTGTAGTCGGGAACTGGGACTATTTTGGTGAGTTGGCGTTTTTGGGTCTCGATCTTTTCGACCCACGCCAAATACTTTGGCCAATCTCCAGTTCCGGGATATCCCTTCGAACTACCCGCCCCAGTCTCCCAATCAACACGCACCGTCATCCCCGGCTGCCAACGCGCCGGGGCGATATAACAGCAACCGCCTCCGCCGCCCTGATACGGGCCAATGATGTCGATACCTGAGCGACCATCGACACTGAATCGGTTGATCGCCCAGTGGGTGTGGTTGATCGCCTCAAGCGTGCCGGCCTGGGCGCTTTGTAACCAGGCGACACCAGCCAGACAGCAAAGAAAACCCACCCACACATTGCGTGAAAGAGAGGTGTGCATCGGTTTAATTCCTGGAGCGCTGCGTCTCGGAACAGAATCAGATCTGTGCATTGCTCACCTCGCGGAGCCTGGATCGGCATACCTCCCGCATTACTTCGAGCATGACTGAGGCTCCGGCAACTGCAGCGGCGTTTTGATCGGGTATTCGGGGCTGCCGTAGGCGTAGCAGGAGGTGGTGACCTGGATGTCATCGCAAGGCAGAAAGTGAACGGTGAGGCCGCAGACTTTTTGGTTGGTGTAGTCGGGGATGGGAACGTCTTTGCTGTGCTTTCGCGTGAGCCCATCATTTTTTTTAACCCAAGCCAGATACTTGGGTCTATCGGCAAACCCAGGAAAATCATCTGGATAGGCCACTCCAGTCTCCCAATCAACACGCACCGTCATCCCCAACTGCCAACGCGCCGGGGCGACATAACAGCAGCCGCCTCCGCCACCCTGATACGGGCCGATGATGTCGATACCTGAACGACCCTCGACACTGAATCGGTTGATCGCCCAGTGGGTGTGGTTGATCGCCTCAAGCGTGCCGGCCTGGGCGCTTTGTACCCAGGCGGCTCCAGCCAGACAGCAGAGCCAACTCACCCACACATTGCGTGAAAGAGAGGTGTGCATCGGTTTAATTCCGGGAGTGCTGCATCGCGGAACAGAATCAGATCTGTGCATTGCTCACCTCGCCGAGCCTGGATCGGCATACCTCCCGCATTACTTCGAGCATGACTGAGGCTCCGGCAACTGCAGCGGCGTTTTGATCGGGTATTCAGGGCTGCCGTAGGCGTAGCAGGAGGTGGTGACCTGGATGTCATCGCAAGGCAGAAAGTGAACGGTGAGGCCGCAGACTTTTTGGCCGGTGTAGTCGGGGACTGGGACCATTTTGGTGAGTTGGCGTTTTTGGGCTCTAACTTTCTTCGACCAAGCCTCGTATTTGCCTTCATCTGCAAACCCTGGAAATCCATCTGGATAGGCCACTCCAGTCTCCCAATCAACACGCACCGTCATACCCGGCTGCCAACGTGCCGGGGCGACGTAACAGCAGCCACCACCACCGCCCTGATACGGGCCGATGATGTCGATACCTGAACGACCCTCGACACTGAATCGGTTGATCGCCCAGTGGGTGTGGTTGACCGCCTCAAGCGTGCCGGCCTGGGCGCTTTGTACCCAGGCGGCTCCAGCCAGACAGCAGAGCCAACCCACCCACACGTTGCATGAAAGAGAGGTGTGCATCGGTTTAATTCCTGGAGTGCTGCATCGCAGAACAGAATCAGATCTGTGCATTGCTCACCTCGCGGAGCCTGGATCGGCATACCTCCCGCATTACTTCGAGCATGACTGAGGCTCCGGCAACTGCAGCGGCGTTTTGATCGGGTATTCGGGGCTGCCGTAGGCGTAGCAGGAGGTGGTGACCTGGATGTCATCGCAAGGCAGAAAGTGAACGGTGAGGCCGCAGACTTTTTGGCCGGTGTAGTCGGGAACTGGGACTATTTTGGTGAGTTGGCGTTTTTGGGCCTCCATCTTGGCAAGCCAAGCAAGGTATTTGGGGCGATCAGCAAATCCCGGAAAGCCTTTCGAACCTGCTACTCCTGTTTCCCAATCCACACGCACCGTGAGGCCAGACTTCCAGCGCGATGGTGCGACATAACAGCAGCCCCCCCCACCGCCCTGATACGGACCGATGATGTCGATACCTGAGCGACCCTCGACACTGAATCGGTTGATCGCCCAATGGGTGTGGTTGATCGCCTCAAGCGTACCGGCCTGGGCGCTTTGTACCTCGGCGGCCCCAGCCAGACAGCAGAGAAAACCCACCCACGCATTGCATGAAAGAGAGGTGTACATCGGTTTAATTCCTGGAGTGCTGCATCGCGGAGCAGAATCAGATCTGTACATTGCTCACCTCGCCGAGCCTGGACGGGCATACCTCCCGCATTACTTCGAACATGACTGAGGCTCCGGCAACTGCAGCGGCGTTTTGATCGGGTATTCAGGACTGCCGTAGGCGTAGCAGGAGGTGGTGACCTGGATGTCATCGCAAGGCAGAAAGTGAACGGTGAGGCCGCAGACTTTTTGGCCGGTGTAGTCGGGGACTGGGACCATTTTGGTGAGTTGGCGTTTTTGGGCATCGATTTTGTCCAGCCACGCGTCGTACTTAACCTCATCACTAAGGCCAGGATTGTCATAGGAGTAAGCCACCCCAGTCTCCCAATCAACACGCACCGTCATACCCGGCTGCCAACGCGCCGGGGCGACGTAACAGCAGCCGCCACCACCACCCTGATACGGGCCAATGATGTCGATTCCTGAGCGACCCTCGACACTGAATCGGTTGATCGCCCAATGGGTGTGGTTGATCGCCTCAAGCGTACCGGCCTGGGCGCTTTGTACCTCGGCGGCCCCAGCCAGACAGCAGAGAAAACCCACCCACACATTGCGTGAAAGAGAGGTGTGCATCGGTTTAATTCCGGGAGTGCTGCATCGCGGAGCAGAATCAAATCTGTGCATTGCTCACCTCGTTGAGGCTGGAGTAGTTCATCGGCATACCTCCCGCATTACTTCGAACATGATTGAGGCTCCGGCAACTGCAGCGGCGTTTTGATCGGGTATTCAGGACTGCCGTAGGCGTAGCAGGAGGTGGTGACCTGGATGTCATCGCAGGGCAGAAAGTGAACGGTGAGGCCGCAGACTTTTTGGCCGGTGTAGTCGGGGACTGGGACTATTTTGGTGAGTTGGCGTTTTTGGGCTTTAATTTTCTTTTCCCAAGCTAAAAACTTCGGCCAATCACCTATGCCCGGAAAATCTTCTGAACTACCCGCCCCAGTCTCCCAATCAACACGCACCGTCATCCCCGACTGCCAACGCGCCGGGGCGACATAACAGCAACCGCCCCCACCGCCCTGATACGGGCCAATGATGTCGATACCTGAGCGACCCTCGACACTGAATCGGTTGATCGCCCAATGGGTGTGGTTGATCGCCTCAAGCGTACCGGCCTGGGCGCTTTGTACCCAAGCGGCTCCAGCCAGACAGCAGAGCCAACCCACCCATACATTGCGTGAAAGAGAGGTGTGCATCGGTTTAATTCCGGAAGCGCTGCATCGCAGAACAGAATCAGATCTGTGCATTGCTCACCTCGCCGAGCCTGGCGTAATAGGCCGCCCAGTGCGCATCGATGGCCTTGTGAGCCTCAGCCAAACAGTGGGCTTCCATGACCGGGGGTGAAGTTGCAATGACCGCATTCGAGGCAGGTAACGCTGTGATGTCGGCGAGCATCGTCGCTTGGGTTTCGGGATTGAGCGCGAGCTCTCTTCTGCTGGCTTCACCGAAGAACACCATGCGCTCACGGAAATAGCTGCCCATCGGCTCACGGCCCAATGAATAAAGAAACCAGGCGCGGGAGTCGTGGACCTGGTCATCAAACAGCGCACGCAACAGCTCCACCGGTTCATTGGGGTTGGCGGTTTTGTGTACGCGACCATAGGCGTCGGCAGTCAGCCGATTGCGGTAACCAGCGGGCGGCGCAAACAGTTGGTCGACCCTGGCCTGCCCTGCCGCTTTCATTTGCCGGCACTCAACGCGGGCGTCGGCGGTGATGATGCGCAGCACCACCAAGGGCGGCGTGTTCGCCGGTAACACTCGACTCAGGCTGGAGGCCAGGTGATCGGGGTCGCGGTAGGCTGCACCAAACTCCTCGGCGGCCTCGCGCAATTGGGTTTGCCCCATGTCGGCATCGAAGTCCTTGACCCCGGGTTCCAGTGGCCTTTTCGGCGTGCGGCCTTCGCGCTCGATAGCGAGTTGCTGGCGACGGCGTTTTTCGACGGCAGCCTGATTTTGATTGCGTTGGGTCCTGGCTTTTTCACGAGCCACCGTATCGGCTTCGGTATCGCTTGCCTGGAGGTAGAACGGAGTCTGTTTGAGGCTGGCAAGAGCGTAGCGATTGATGCGCCAGGCGGTGATCCAGCCTAACTGGGTCCGTGCGGCTTGTTCCAAGGTGTTGGTGGACGGGAGCGGCTGGTAGCGTTCTATTTGTCCTGTGGGTAGCGGATGATTAACCGGGGGAAGCCCCAGAGTGAGTTGGCGCCAGGCATTGAAGCGGGTAGCCAAGCTTGAAGAAACACCAAACTCTACCTCCACACTTGTTTCCATTGCTCGCCAAAGTTCATGACGCTGCGCTATTGGCAGGGAACCTGGCGGTACTTTCAACGGGGCACCATGTACGAATGCATCGGCATATACATCATGTAGCGCGATTTGTGAGAGCAGCAGACGATCATCCCTACCAACAGCCTTCCCCTGATCCCCCGGCGGATACCCTCCCCCCAAATCCGAATGCACCCCTGGATAAATCACCTCCACACTATTCACCGGGTAAGCACCACTCTCGCGCCGTATCGACTCCAGCGGAAAACACAGTCGCTGCTCAAACGCCGCCGTCAGGTGCAGGCAGCGCTTGACCAGCCCACCACCGGGCAGTTCCTGATTGCCATCGGCCCAGCTCATATGCCCATCCGCCCCCGGCAGGATGTCGGCGATGCCCACCGAGGCCACGGTGTCCAACAACCCCAGGTATTCCACGCTCAGGGGTAGTTCCAGATCACCCAGTTTCAAGTTCGGGCGGTAACGCATCAATGTACTCAACCAACTGACAAACGCCCGCGCTGCGGCTGCCCCCCTGGAAAAACCGTAGACATACACCTTCAGACCCAACAGTTTTGAAGAGCCCGGATTCGGTTGCGCCAAGGCCAGGCGCAACGGCTGTTCGATCAACTTGAGTTGCTTGTTGAACACCGTCGCCCGGTTGGCCTGGCCCTTGATGGATTCCAGCCCTGGCAACGTGCCCATGGCCTGGACCGCTGCCCTCAGGCTCATGTTGTCCTGTCGCGGCAGGCCCAGCGTGCGCCGCAGGGCATCGATCAGCATCAGCAGGGCCCAATTGATCCGCTCTTCGCCAAACCAGGCCCCGGCCAGCCCGGCAGTGGTGTAGTTGAGGTCGCCCACCTCCGCAAACGGTGTGCCGACGCCAGGCATGTAGTACTTGAAGTACTGGCCGTTGCCGGTGCCTGGCGCGTCGGTCAACCGCTGGGCTCTGTCGTTGTGCCCGGTCCCACCGGCATGACCCGCTCCGACGGTGGCCCGAAACAGCCGGGCGATGTTCGTCGGATGCGCTGTCGCAGATTCGTACAGGTCGTTGTTCAGGTTATTGCCGGTACCGTCGAAGAACAGGCTGACGTGCAAGGTCTTGCAGCACGGTGGCGTTACCCGGCGACCGGCGGCCAGACACAGTGCATCGTGATAACCCCGCTCCTGCTCGCACTGGCGCAGGATATTTTGCTGAACCTGCCCAACCCGACGGGGCAGACGCCCCTCCAGAGGAAACGGTGGCGGGTAGCAGACACTGGCATGTTTCATTTCGGACATGACTGAGGCTCCGGCAACTGCAGAGGGGTTTTGATCGGGTATTCGGGACTGCCGTAGGCGTAGCAGGAGGTGGTGACCTGGATGTCATCGCAGGGCAGGAAGTGAACGGTGAGGCCGCAGACTTTCTGGCCTGTGTAGTCGGGAACAGGGACTATTTTGGTGAGTTGGCGTTTTTGGGAGTCGATCTTTTCGATCCACGCATAGTATTTTTCCCGATCCGCGAAGCCTGGAAATCCAGCTGAACTACCCGCCCCACTCTCCCAATCAACACGCACCGTCATCCCCGGCCGCCAACGCGCCGGGGCGACATAACAGCAGCCGCCCCCACCACCCTGATACGGGCCAATGATGTCGATGCCTGAGCGGCCATCGACACTGAATCGGTTGATCGCCCAGTGGGTGTGATTGATCGCCTCGAGCGTGCTGGCCAAACCGTTTTGCGCACACAAAGCGCCCGCCAGAGCACCGAGCATGGCAAGGCGAGGTCTGCCGTCCCTGGATCTGTACATACCGTTCATGTCCTGTCTTCGCTGGGGTGTGGCGCGCAAAGGGTGCGCAGCCTGTCGAGGGTGTGGGCTTGACGCTCAGGCGCCAGCAACAACCCCACATGGGTGGCGTCGAGCATGGCGGCGTAGCACGCTTGAAAGTGCTGCTCGGCGCTCCACTCAGGCGGCAGTGCCTCGGCCAGGCTCACCATGGCTGTCGTGGCGTCACTGGCGCAGCACAGCGTTTCCAGTTGTTTATCGCTGAGTTCAATCGGTGCAAGGTCCTGCGGCAGCTCCAGCGCATCGGCCCTCCCCTTGAGCTGCCTGGGAATGCCGTCGCGATCCAGCCAACTCCAGAACACAGCAGGGCACAGCAACCGGTGTTGCTGCTCGGGTTCAAGTACATGGCTGAACAGCAACGGGAAGACACGCGGGTCGTAATAACGCAGCAAGCCCAGGTGCCCGCCATTGCGCACTTCCAGGCATTGCCCCAGGTGTTCGGCCAATTCCTGGAAAGGCCAGAAGGAGGCCAGCACCAGCAGCTGGGAGCGCCCCTTCAGCGCTTGCGCCAGCCCGATAAGCCACTGGCGTTGCCGGGGTTGCGCCAGGTCGACACGCACCAGCAACGGCGCCAGCTCGCTGGCGGCGGCCTCAGGCAAGCCGGTAAATAACGAGTACCAAGGCAGTGCAGGCTCCACGCCAAGTACGCTGGGCAATAAAGGAGACTCGCTGCCGGCCTGATCGATGATGATATCCAGGCAGGTGACGGACACTTCTGCGCAGGAGACTTCCAGCAGCTCTACCCAGGTATCGCAAGGAGCCGCACTCATGCTTGCACCTCCCTGGGAACGAAGCCTTGTCCGGTTGCCTGCGCCTTCCTCAGGCATTCCTTGCAAACCGAGCCGGGCAACTCCGGCAACGGAAATTGTTCACTGGTCCCTGGATTCAACCGATGTTTGCCCTTGAGGCTGAGCAAACCCGGGCCATGAATATGGATATCGCCTTGCGGCGTAAGCCGGATATAGGCACCGCCACAGCCCAGGGTGATGCCATTTTTGGCCGTCAGTTGCAGATGGCCCTGTACCGACTGTTGAGTGATGTCCTGTTGGGCAATCAGTTTCATCACGTCGCCGTGGGATTCGATCTCCAGGGGGCCCTTGCCGGAAACCAGGCGCATGCCTTCTTGCTGGGCCAATAGGGAGATGGCTTCGTTTGCATGGACCGACAGGCGCTGGGCGGCGGCCAGGTTGATCTCATCGCTGCTTTGCACGTACAGCGACTTGCCGCTTTTGAGCAGCATACTGGCCGGTGTCACCGCACCAATGCCCTCGGGCGCACTGAGCAGCATGGCCGAGGCGCTGAGGTCCTTGGCACTGTCCTGAAACTGCTGCAAACCCTCGATTGCCGGCTGACGACTATGGTGAGCCTGGGCGATTTCCTGCCAGTCGGCGATTTGCTGCTTTGCATCTGCCACCCCCCCTGAGGCAGGTGCCATGGCCAGCATGTTATCCGACGCCATCGCCTGCTCATCGGCACTGATAAACAAACCCTTGCCACCACGAATCGCTCCCCAACCATCGGTACGCAGCTCGAAACCTTCACCACGCTTTTCGCGCCCGGCATCCACCAGATGCCCAAGATTGAGCTGGCTCTTGCCAC
>NZ_JAHXNQ010000021.1:0-95477 GCF_023148575.1 Pseudomonas sp. EYE_354 | reverse complement strand
GTTAAGAGCTTTCGTCTCAACCGAGGCGCGCATTCTACAGCAGCCTCATTTGCTGTCAAGTGATTATTTTCAGAAGCTTTCGAAGATTTCTTCAACAACTTCAACCACTTGCGCTTCAGATCTCTCTGCAGCGGGAGGCGAATACTACAGCATTGAATTTCCGGGTCAACCCCAAGACTGAAATTCTTTGTTCTTTTATAAAGAAAACGAGCCTGTCTCTATTACATGGACAGCAGGCGGATAACGCCCGCGATGAAAGTCGGGCACGTAATCGGACGTCGTGCAACTCCTTGAGAGCTTCAATCACTCAGCAAAGGCCGCGTATTCAGGCCGATCATCAGGAGGTCAGGGCCAGGCCGTTCGCCATCAGGGTCTTTTTTTTCACACACAGAACAGTAATCATCGCCCCCCCACCCCAGAGGAACCGTCCCCATGGAATTAACGCTGGAAGCTGTTGCGCTTTTCGCCCTTAAACTCGTGCACGAGGAGGACGGCGGCAGCCCGGTGTTGAGAGACGACCCGGTGATGGACGGATATGAGCGGGAGGTGTTTAGGTTGCTCGTACGGCAAGGGGACTTGTCGGGAGTTCTGCTGAAGATCGATGAATGTGTGGCGCAGGCGCTGGGGGTCGTGGGTGGCGCGAGTACGGTGTTGGGGCGAGAGTTGGAGCGGTTGGCAGATGAGGCGCAACAAGCCGCTACGCTGCAGGAACTGAACCCACCGCTCGAAGCGCTCAAGCACTACCTTAAAGCCATCCAATAATTGACTGTACGATTACCAGATTTCTTTTCATTACCAAGGTGCGTGGCCGCCATCTCATGAGCAATCCAAGGCGGAGTATTGATGCAATGAACCCACGATGCGCCCCCTTAGTGCTCCGTCAACACCGCCCGCCCATGGCACACACCACGGCAGCCATTGCCGCATACAGATCCGAACGAAACACCAAAACCGAAAAGAACACGCTTTCAGCCCGCCGCTCAATGCACAGTCATCAACGACAAAGCTTTGAATCCACGCCGCTGCCCCGTTTCTTCTGCCCATCCGTGGGATATGGGTTTCAGCGAAGCCAAAGCCGCCTGAATCGCCTGAAGCCAGTGTTCTGACGGCGTTGCATCGCATGAACGCGACCACCACACCGTTAACGGGTTCGGTGTAGGCTCAGCCCCTCAACCCTTCGTAACCCCTTCCACCAACACTCGCTGCCCCGCCTGTGTCACGTCATACACCTCCTGCCCACAGCGCTCGCCCTTGAACTGAAACTCCACCAAATACACCTTGCCCTTCTGCGGGCTGAACGTACTCATCAATGGACCGCAACGGTAATAAACCCCGTTGCCCTGGCTCCCGGCCGTGCTGGACACAGTCAGCTTCCTGGCGGGATCCGCCTGGATCTCCAACTGCGGGAAACGCTTGAACCCAGCACTGGCCACGGTCTGGTTGAGCTTGGCGATCCAATTGAAGACTTTGCCTTCGCCGGTATCCATCACGGTGCCGAGGGTTTCCAGGCGTGGATCGGGGTCGCCTTCGCGGCGGATGGCGAATTCGACGGGGTTGGTGCCGCCGCTGGCTTTCATGATGACTTTGGCGTGCTCAGCGTCGACGGTTACGATTTTCTGGCGCAGCTGGATGCCATCCTTGAGCAGGCTGGGGGATGAGTCGCGTTGGTTGGATTGGCAGGCGCAAAGGGCCAGCGCGAGTGAGAGCAGTGCGATTCGCTTCATTTGTGGATGTCCTTATCGTAAAAAGTCAGAGATGACAGGGGCCGGTGTTTAAACAAAATACCCAAGAGGCAAAACAGCTACTTGGACTGAAAGGTCTCAAGGTACGCCAGGATGTTGTCAATTTTCTCCCGGTCACTGATCCCCCAGAAAATCATCCGCGTACCGCTCACCACTTTTTTCGGAGCTTCTATATAGGCGGCAAGTTTGTCGCGGGTCCAGACCACGCCGGAGTTTTTCATCGCATCGGAGTATTGATAGTCGGAAGTGGTGCCGGCAGGCCTTCCGATAATACGGTTGAGTTGCGGGCCAAACCCACCGCGAGCGCCCTCGCCCACGCTATGGCAGCCGCCGCAGGTCTTGGTGAAGAGCTTGCCGCCCGCCTCGGCATCGCCGGCCGCGAAGGTGGCCTGGGTGTTGACGATCAGGGCGAGGATGAACAGGACGTACTTCATGGTGACTCCACATCGGCTGGTGCGGCGATTATGCCGTTTTATCAGGCGCGGATGCCCATCCAGATACCGCTTCGGCCCAGGCTGCGCTAGCCGGCAAAGACGCACCCTAGAGCCTCTGAATTGACCACCCATCGTTTAACGTTTATCCAATCGAACCTAAACGGCCACATCCCACTCCATCTTACTGAACCCCGATGGTGGAGTAAGGATCATGGCTCAGCCATCGATTTTAGTGCTGGAAGACGACGAGATCATTCGTTCGTTAATGGTGGACGTACTGGAGGAATTTGGTGCCCACGTCACGTCATTTCCTTCGGCGGATGAAGGGATGATTTTCCTGGAGCGCGATGATGAACAGGTGGACCTGATCGTTAGCGATATCCAGATGCCTGGCCTGTTGAACGGCTATGACTTGAGCCGGGTGGTAGCCCATCGTTGGCCCACCGTGCCAGTGTTGCTAACCTCGGGAAACAAGGCCATGGCTTCGCAATTGGGCAGCCGAGTGCGTTTTTTGCCCAAGCCGTGGAGCACCGAGCATCTCTTGGAATGTGTACAGACGGCACTGACTTCGCCCATGCATTGATAGCTTCGCGATATCACTTAAACCGAACTTCAAGCCAGACATTGCGGTCATTAGTGAACAGCGAGCGACTTTTCTGATCCGCTGGTCAGGCTTTTCGCCTTGTGCGTTCAGCAAATGGCCATGAGCTGTGTAGAATCGTCGCCCATTTCTACGCGTCACTCATGGCCGGCAGGCCCACAGTTCGAGCTTATTGAATGCATTCACAGGCCCATGACGTTGGTGCGCCATCATTGCTGGAAGCGTTGCGCACGGGCACTGCGCGCCTGCATGTAGACCTGGAAAAACGCCTGCCGTTTTTCTGCGAGCGCCTGGATGCGCACTGGTACCGACACCTACTCCAGGCGTACTACGGCTTCTATCAGCCGATGGAAGCCGCGTTGCGTGACGCAGCGTTGATTCCCGCTGGATTCGACCAAGTACAACGTGTGAAAACGCCAACACTGTTGCGCGATCTTCACGCACTGGGTTTGAGTGAGGACGCTATCAACGCTCTGCCTCGCGCGACCGACCTGCCGTGCCTCGACACCCCCGCCGCCTGCCTCGGCACCCTGTATGTGCTGGAAGGCGCGACCCTGGGGGGCAAAGTGCTGCGTCGAGAAATGGTCACGCGTCTGGCCCTGGACGCCGATAACGGCGCTGGGTTTCTCAATGTGTACGGTGCCGAGACCGGTCGACGCTGGAACGATTTTCTCGATTACCTGGGTCACCAGCCGCTGGACGCAGCTGCCAAGCAGCGCGCGGTGGACGCGGCCCGTTCGACATTCCGCTGCTTTGAGCAATGGCTCGACAGCCAGGAGGTACTGCTATGAAAACCGACGAATTCGAAGAGCTGCTTGCCAACTGCGCCGACGAGCCTATTCGCTTTCCAGGGGCGATACAGCCCCACGGAGTGTTGCTGACCCTGTCCGATCCAGACCTAAGGATCATTCAGGTCAGTGTCAACGTCGCCGACCTGTTCAACCAAGCCCCCGAGGCGCTGCTGGGCGAGCCGCTGCACACGCTGCTGGGCACCGACGCCGCTGTGGCCGTGCAACGCCTGGTCGAGTGCAATAATTTCATCGACGCACCATCACTGCATGTAACCTTTAACGACACCACGTTCGACGGCCTGTTACATCGCCATCAGGGCGTGTGGGTGTTGGAGTTCGAGCCCTTGCTGGAGAACTTCCAGCCGCGGATCGTGAAAGGTCCCACTAGCGGGCTGAGCAAGATGCTGCGACGTTTGCAGGCAGCGAAAACCCTGCAAGCGCTGTACGAAATCAGCGTGAATGAAATCCAGGCCATGACCGGTTACGACCGCGTGCTGATCTACCGCTTCGAGGACGAAGGCCACGGCCAGGTGATCGCCGAAGCGTCGTCGCCGTCCATGGAGCTGTTCAATGGGCTGTTCTTCCCCGCGTCCGACATCCCCGAGCAGGCCCGCGAGTTGTATCGCATCAACTGGCTACGCATTATTCCCAACGCTGCCTACGAGCCGGTGCCGCTGGTGCCCAAGCTGCGCCCCGACACCGGCGAGCCGCTGGACCTGAGCTTCTCCACCCTGCGCAGCGTGTCGCCGATTCATTGTCAGTACATGCAGAACATGGGCGTGTTGTCGTCCATGAGCATCTCGCTGATGAAGGGCGACAAACTCTGGGGCTTGATCAGTTGCGGCAACCGCGAGCCGCTGCTGGTGCCCAACGAGTTGCGCACCGCCTGCCAGACCATCGGCCAGGTGCTGTCGCTCCAGATCAGTGCCATGGAAGCGTTGGACCTGAGCCGTCAGCGCGAAGAAAAAGTCGAAGCCTTGGCACAGTTGGACCAAACGATGAAGGCTTCGGAACACAACGTGTTCGATGGCCTGGCCCGATGTGGCCAATTGCTGATGGACCTGACCCTGTCCGGCGGCGTGGCGATCATCGAGGACAAACAACTGCACCGCTACGGCAACTGCCCGGAACCGGCGCAGATCCGCGCGCTGCACCAGTGGTTGCAGGCGAGTGGCGGGCCCGTGTTTTCCAGCCATAACCTGGCGTCGGTGTACCCCCCGGCCGCCGAATTCCAGCAAGTGGCCAGTGGGGTCTTGGCCATGAGCCTGCCCAAACCTGTTGATAACGGCGTGCTGTGGTTCCGCCCGGAAGTCAAAGAGAACATCAATTGGAGCGGCGACCCGAACAAGCCGCTGAATCTGGAAACCTGCGACGCAGGGCTGCGTCTTCGCCCACGCACCTCGTTTGAAATCTGGAAAGTTGAAATGGCCGGCATCTCCACTAAGTGGAGCCATGGCGACCTGTTCGCCGCCAATGACCTGCGTCGCTCCGCCCTGGAAAACGACCTGGCCCGTCAGGTACTGCGCGAGCAACAGGCTGTGCGGGCGCGGGACGAGTTGGTGGCGGTGGTGTCCCACGATTTACGCAACCCGATGACCGTCATCTCGATGTTGTGCGGCATGATGCAAAAGGCCTTCAGTTCCGACGGCCCACACACGTCACGACGGATTTCCTCGGCTATCGACACCATGCAGCAAGCCGCCGGGCGCATGAACGTGTTGTTGGAAGACCTGCTCGACACCTCGAAAATCGAGGCCGGGCGCTATGTGGTCAAACCGGTAGCGCTGGATGTGGGGCAAATGTTCGAAGAGGCGTACTCGCTGCTCTCGCCACTGGCGATGGAAAAAGGCATCGACCTGTCGTTCAACGCCGAACCTGGCTTGCAGATCAACGGCGACCCGGAGCGACTGTTTCAGGTGCTGTCGAACCTGATCGGCAACGCCATCAAGTTCACCCCGCGCCAGGGCAATATTGGCATCAGCGCCATGAGCAACGGCAAAGAGATCGTGTTCTCGGTACGCGATTCCGGGGAAGGCATTGCGCCGGAACAATTACCTTATGTGTTCGATCGCTATTGGACCCAGACCGAAAACAACCCAACGGGCAGCGGCTTGGGGCTGTACATCACCCAAGGCATCGTCCAGGCCCATGGCGGCAGAATTGTCGCGGAGAGTGAAGTGGGACGTGGCAGTGAGTTTCGGTTTACGGTGCCGAAGGTGGTTGAGGACTCGCATACCTGATCAGCCCCGAGCCAGGCAGGCGTGTGTGGCGATGGAATAATGTGGCGAGCGGGTTTACCCGCGTTGGGCGGCGGCGCCGCCCCAATGAGCTCGTCGATGCGCCCCCCGCGTGCCGGCGACGATTACGAAGGACAACCCCCTGCTGCCTTAACAAAACACTGACATTCAGTGCGCTACGCTTGCCGGTTCTATCCAGCCAGGAGGTCTAGGCCTGCATGCCACATCCCGACACACTGTCCGCCGTATTGGCCGGTCCGCTGCTGCGGCGTCTCGAACCTCGGCGCCTGGTCATGTGGCTGGTGGGTACACGGGAATTGGCGCTGACGCTGCACCTGCCGGCACAGGGCCTGGAGATCCGCCTTAATCCGGACCAATGCCGCATCGTGCCCGTAGGGCGCCAGGCATTTATCCACCTGATTGATGTGCCGCTGGACGAGGCGCTGCCGCAGGATGTAATCGTCGACTACGACCTCCTGATCGACGGCTGCGGCATGGCGCAGTGGGCACCGCACCTGTTGTATCCCAACGCCCAATACCCGAATTTCGTACTGCACAGTCGTATCCACCAACTGGTCCATGGCTCGTGCCGCAAACCGCACCACTGCGCTGATGAAGGCCTGCTCTGCGTTGATCGCCTGCTGGCCGAGCCGCACACCCTTGCCGAACGCCCTGCCTTACTGATGATGAGCGGTGATCAGGTCTACGCCGATGATGTCGCCGGGCCGATGCTGCGGGCGATTCATGGGTTGATCGCGCGCCTGGGTCTGTTCGACGAATACCTGGAAGGTGCGGTGATTGATGACAGCGCCAGCCTCTACGGGCACGCCGCCAGTTATTACCATCGAGCGGACTTGCTCCCGGCACTGGACAGCAACAAGACCCTGCGCGAGCGCTTTTTTGGTGGCGTGAAAAAACCGATCTTCACCAGCAGCACCGCCGACAACCATTTGGTGACCTTCGCCGAAGTCATGGCGATGTACCTGCTGGTATGGTCGCCCACGCCCTGGACGCTGATCACCCTCCAGCCACCGCATCTGAACACCGATGAAGCCGCGCGCTATGCCCGCGAGCAGGTGCAGGTGGAAAAATTCCGCGCTGGCCTGCCCGGTGTCGCGCGGGTGTTTGCCCATCTGTCGACCTTGATGATCTTTGACGATCACGACATCACCGATGACTGGAACCTCAGCGCCCAGTGGGAGGAAACCGCCTACGGCCATCCGTTCTCCAAACGCATCATCGGCAATGCGCTGCTCGCGTACCTGCTGTGCCAGGGTTGGGGCAACAATCCGGATGCCTTCGCCACGCTGGTGAGCCAAATCCAGGCGCTGACCACCCAGGCGCGCAAAAGCCATCTGGACGCCGCCGCACAAGACGACCTGGTCGACAGTCTGTTGAAATTCCAGAAATGGCATTACGTACTGCCCACCACCCCGGCGCTGGTGGTGCTCGACACTCGCACCCGACGCTGGCGCAGTGAGTTCACCCTCAAGCAACCCTCCGGCCTGCTGGACTGGGAAGCCCTGAGCGAACTGCAACAGGAACTGCTCGATCACCCCTCGGCGATCATCGTTTCGCCTGCACCGATCTTTGGCGTAAAGCTGATCGAGACCGTACAGAAAGTCTTCAGTTGGTGCGGCCACCCCTTGCTGGTGGACGCGGAAAACTGGATGGCCCATCGCGGCGCCGCTCAGGTGATCCTCAATATCTTCCGTCACTCGCGCACGCCGGGTAACTACGTGATCCTATCGGGCGACGTGCACTACTCGTTCGTCTATGAAGTGCTGATCCGCCATCGCAACGCCGGCCCCCGGATCTGGCAGATCACCAGCAGCGGCATCAAGAACGAATTCCCACCGCGCCTGCTGGAATGGTTCGACCGCCTCAACCGCTGGCTCTACTCGCCGCGCTCGCCGCTTAACTGGTTCACCCGGCGCCGCACCATGCAGGTGGTGCCGCACATTCCCGAGCATGCAGAGGCCGGCGAACGCTTGTGGAACTCGGCGGGCATTGGCCAGGTGTTCTTCAACGAGCAGGGCCAGCCCGAGGCGATTTACCAGCACAACGCCAACGGGAAGGCGCGAACGCGCATGCTGGCGCCCAAACAGTAGCCAATTGCCACGCCCCTCTCACCTGTTTAAAGCGCCCTGGCCGCGTTGTACAGTAGCGCCAGCCATGGAGTATCGGCGTCAACATTGGCAGGCCCTGCAGGCCTGCTCAGCCAAGGAATGCGCAGATGGACGATACTTCCGGCAACAACCCGCAAGACCACGACGGCTCCCACCTTAACGCCGACATGTTGCACACCGTGCTGGAGTTGGTCAGCGACGGTATCTGGGACTGGAACGCCAATACCGGTTTCGTCTACCGCAACCCAGGCTGGTATGAAATGCTCGGCCACCCTCGGCACTCCCTGGCGAACAGCGTATTTACCTGGGAAAACCTCATCCACCCGCAGGACTATCCCCAGGTGATGACGCTGTTCGATGACTACATCAACCGTCGCGCGCCTTACTACCAGACCGAATACCGTTGCCGGAAAAAAGATGGCAGCTACCTGTGGATCGAAGACCGCGGCTACGTGATTGCGCGCAATGCCGACGGCTCCGTGGCGCGGATGGTGGGTGCTCACCGCGATATCCATCGACACAAATGCTCCGTCGAGCAGTTGGAGCGCCGCAATCAATCCCTTGAAGCGCTGGTGGCCGAGCGCACGCGCGAGCTGTCACGGGTCAATCAGCAATTGCAGTTGCAAGTGGATGAGAACCGTACCTTGGCCGAGCGGGACGCGCTGACCTCAATCGCCAACCGCTACCGCCTGGAGAAAGCGCTGCTGGAAGAGTGCGCCCGTGCCGAACGGTTCCGACGCCCGCTGGCGCTGATCGCAATGGATATCGATGACTTCAAACCGATCAATGACCGCTACGGTCACGCCATCGGCGACCAGACCCTGCTGCGGGTGGTGGAATGCCTGGAGAGCTGCATTCGCCCAACTGACCTGCTCGCCCGCTGGGGTGGCGATGAATTCATGGTGCTGCTGCCCGAAAGCTCGCTGGACACCGCCAAGGCAATGGCCGAGAACATCTGCGCCAGGATGAGGACCCTGCCCGTGCAGGGCGACGCGAACATCACCCTGAGCCTGGGCGTGGCCGAGCGCGCTATGGGAGAGTCGCCGGCCGCTCTGATGGCGCGCGCCGATCAGGCGTTATACCGCGCCAAGGCCGCCGGCAAAGACGGCGCCTCGGCGTAGGGCTGCCCGGTATCAGCGTACCGGCGGCGCGTACTGGATGCCGCCGTTGTTCCAGAGGGCGTTAAGGCCGCGTTTGATCTTCAACACACTGCCCTGACCGATGTTGCGCTCGAACACTTCGCCGTAGTTGCCCACTTGCTTGACGATCTGCACCACCCAATCCTTGCGCAGTTTCAGGTCCTTGCCGTACTCGCCATCAGCACCGAGCAGCCGCGCCACGTCCGGATTCCTGGTGGTTTTGGCCTGCTCTTCGACGTTCTGCGAGGTAATCCCCATTTCCTCGGCGTTGAGCATGGCGAACAGGGTCCATTTGACGATGCTGAACCACTCATCGTCGCCCTTGCGCACCAGGGGGCCAAGGGGCTCCTTGGAAATCACTTCCGGCAACACCACGAACTCATCCGGATGGGCCATCTTGATGCGCTGGGCATACAGGCCCGACTGGTCGGTGGTCAGTACATCGCAGCGGCCGGCCTCCAGGCCCTTGGCGCTTTCGTCGGCGGTATCGAACGTGATGGGCGTGTACTTCATGCCGTGGGTGCGGAAGTAGTCGGACACATTGAGCTCAGTGGTGGTGCCGGCCTGGATACACACCGTGGCTCCGCTTAATTGGTTGGCGGCCGTGACGCCGAGCTTGTTGTTCACCAGAAAGCCGATGCCGTCGTAGTAAGTGACACCGGTGAACACCAGGCCCATGCCCGAATCGCGGGAGCTGGTCCAGGTGGTATTACGCGAGATCAAGTCGATCTCGCCGGACTGCAGGGCGGTGAAGCGCTCCTTGGCGGTCAACTGAGTGAACTTCACTTTGGAGGCATCACCGAACACAGCGGCGGCCACGGCATGGCACACATCCACATCGATACCGGTCATCTTGCCTTGGCTGTCGGGCACGCCAAAGCCTGGCAAACCGTCGCTGACGCCGCACTGGATGAAGCCTTTTTTCTGAATCGCGTCGAGGGTCGTGCCCGCCTGCGCGGTACCGGCCAGGCCGAGGACTACGGCAGCCACTAAGGTTTTTAGGTTGTTCATGCGACGTACTCCCTGTCGATCTTTATTAGTCGGCGCCTCACAGACCGCGCCGTTTTTTGAGGATGCCGGGGAGTATTGACGGGTTTGGCGCGCCGCCACAAACGACCTTTTGGCAACAGCTCCTTCCGATTTGGAATGACCCGGCGATTTTATTTCGTTTGCGGCAGGGCCTGCCACGCAGCTTAGATAAAAAGACGCCCGCCACTGCCGAGTCCAGGATTCATGAGCCGCGAAAGCATCAGCCAGTCGATTTCCATCGTCCACCCCATCAGCCTCAGCCATGGCAGGAACGCCGAAGTGTGGGACACCTCGGGTAAACGCTACATCGACTTTGTCGGCGGCATCGGCGTGCTCAACCTCGGGCATTGCCATCCGGCCGTGGTGGCGGCGATTCGTGAGCAGGCGACCAAACTCACCCACTACGCCTTCAACGCTGCGCCGCACACGCCCTATGTCGAATTGATGGAGCGCCTCACCGCGTTTATCCCCGTGGGCTACCCGGTCAGCGGCATGCTCACCAACAGCGGCGCGGAAGCGGCCGAAAACGCCTTGAAGATCGTGCGCGGCGCCACGGGCCGCACCGCAGTGATCGCCTTCGATGGCGCGTTCCACGGCCGCACCCTGGCCACGCTCAACCTCAATGGCAAGGTGGCGCCCTACAAGCAAAAGGTCGGCGTACTGCCAGGCCCGGTGTATCACCTGCCCTACCCGAGTGCCGATAACGGCGTGACGTGCGCCGAGGCGCTCAAGGCCATGGATCGTCTGTTCAGCGTGGAAATAGACATTGACGATGTCGCCTGTTTCATCGT
Source organism: Pseudomonas sp. EYE_354 (assembly GCF_023148575.1). Classification (NCBI taxonomy): domain Bacteria; kingdom Pseudomonadati; phylum Pseudomonadota; class Gammaproteobacteria; order Pseudomonadales; family Pseudomonadaceae; genus Pseudomonas; species Pseudomonas sp. EYE_354. Next base: position 84,584 of record NZ_JAHXNQ010000021.1, on the reverse strand, counting down.
CGAACCCGTGCAGGGCGAGGCGGGGTTTCTGGCCCTGGATATCGAGTTCGCCAGGGCCCTGCGGCGGTTCTGCGATGAGAAAAACATCCCTCTGATCGCCGACGAGATCCAATCAGGCTTCGGCCGCACCGGCCAGCGCTTCGCGTTCTCGCGCCTGGGCATCGAGCCGGACCTGATCCTGCTCGGCAAAAGCATCGCTGGCGGCGTGCCGCTGGGCGCGGTGGTCGGGCGCAAAGCGCTGATGGACAACTTGCCCAAAGGCGGACTGGGCGGCACCTATTCGGGCAACCCCATCGCTTGCGCCGCCGCGCTGGCCACCCTCGATGTAATGACCGATGAGCATCTGCAGGCGTGGGGAGCGCAGCATGCAGAAGCAATCGTCAGTCGCTACCAAGCCTGGCGCGCGCAGCCGCCATCGCCCTGCCTGGGCCGGCTGACCGGGGTGGGTGCCATGCGCGGCATCGAGCTGATCAATGCCGACGGCACGCCCGCGCCGCAGAAACTGACGCAGTTGCTGAGCCTGGCACGGGACGCGGGCTTGCTGCTGATGCCCAGCGGCAAGTCGCGGCATATCATCCGCCTGCTGGCGCCGTTGACCATTGAGCCGGGGGTACTGGAGGAAGGGTTGGATATTCTTGAGGCATGTCTCAAGCGTTTGGTTTAACCGCACGTATCTGCCGGACGGCAGCCTTTGCGCCCGGATAAGGGCATTGTGCTGCCTTGACCTGATCCCCCTGCCCACTGAAAATGCGCGACGCTTTTTTGTCTCTCCGTTTACTGAAGTAGTGAAATTTCAATGTCCGATTCTTATACCGAACACGCCGCCGAAGAATCCGTAGTGGCCTCGCACGCCAAAGCTGAATACGAAAACGCCATCCATCTTTCACAACACGTGCCAGCGGCCAAGATCATCAGCGAGATGGTGCTGGACGCGTTCCACACCTCCAAAGAAAGCGACCAGATCCGCGAACTGCGCGGCGCCATCCGCCAGGCTCACGACGCCTTCGATGACGACAAGGCCTACGAACTGATGGGCCAGCTCAAGCAGCTCAAGGACGCCGAAGCCGCCGACAACATCGCCCTGGAAGACCTCAGCAGTAAATTCTCCATCAGCCGCATGTTGTCCAGCTTCAAGGACGACCCAGAGTTCCAGGAGCTGGTCTACGGCCTGGCCCTGAAAGTCCTGAACCAGTCTCACCAGGCCATCAGCAACCCAAGCGCCGGCAAAGGCAAGGCGGCTCGCCCCAAGAAAGAAGCCGAAGTGTTTGTGATCAGCAAGGACGGCATCAGCGTCACCCTGCCACTGCGCACACCGCGCTCGAAGTTGAACGTCGACCGCGAGGCGTTCGAGTTCCTGGGGTTCAGCTTTGTGGGTGACGGCGATGAAGCCGAGTTGGACGTGCAGAGCTTCGTGGACAACGCAGGCGTTGAACAGCCGCTGAGCCGCAAGAGCGTGATTGCCGCACTGCAACAGCAGACCGCGTTCGACGGTTACAGCATCGCGCAGCAGTAACCCGTCACAGCCACACAAAAGAGAAGGTGCCCGGCTCCCGTTGCACTGCCTTGCAGTCCCATTCTGGGACCGCTTTGCGACGCGACGGGAGCAAGCTCCCTCGGCTCAGGCGCTGTGTTCGACCTGCGCCGCAAACACCTGGCGAAACCGCGCCATCTCCTGCTTGTTCCCCACCGTCACCCGCATCCACTGCGGCCAGTTATCCCACACCCGCCCAACCAGCACGCCCTGTGCGGCCAACCTCTGAACCACCTCTTTGGCCGGGCGCTGTACGTCGATCATGAAGCAGTTGCTGTGGGACGCCGTGCAGGTAAAACCGCGCCCTTTTAGCCAGGCCACGGTTTCGTCGCGCGCCTGCGCATTCAGCGCCTTGCGTTGCCCCAGCAGCTTGACGTCTTCCAGGCTGGCCAGGCCACCGAGCAAAGAAGAACCGGCCGGTACGTTGTCGCCGCCAAACACTGCCAACCGTTCCAGCAGCGCCGGCTGGCCGATCGCCAGGCCCAGGCGCGCGCCAGCCATGCCGTAGATTTTCGAGAAGGTGCGCAGTACCAACAAATCATCGTGGTCCTTGACCCAACTCACCACGCTGGGGGCGTCGGCGAAGTCGATGTAGGCCTCGTCCACCACCAGTACGCTGCCCTTGGGTTTGTTCTCCAGCGCCTGGCGGATCGCGTCGGTGGGCGTCAGCGTACCGGTGGGGTTATTGGGGTTGCACAGGTAGAGCATGCCCGCCTGCGGGTCGGTCGCGAGCATCGCCGGGATGTCATGGGCGTGCTCGGCGTTGAGGTTCACTTCCTTGACCGGTGCCTTGTTCGACTCGGCAGACTGACGCGGCACCTCGTAGGATGGCGTGGCCATTACCAGACCACGAGTCTGGCTGGTAAAGGCCAGCACCGCATAACGCAACGCGGCCATGGAGCCGGAAAACACCGCCACCTGCTCTTCGCCAATCCCTTGCTGCTGAGCAAACAACTCGGCCAGTGCGTACATGTGTGTGTAGGGGTAACGCCCGGCCGTGGCGATCGCGCGCTGCATCGCCTCACGGGCCGCGAGTGAAGGTCCGTAAGGGCTCTCGTTGTAGTTGAGCAGCACCTTGTCAGTCGATGCCTTGGGCGGCGCGGCGACCGCCCAATCGAGGTGCCCCAACACCGGCAGTGCGGCGCCGAGGGCGAGAAGGGATCGACGACTAACGCTGACCATGATGACTACTCCTTGTAGGCGGATGATGGATTCGCACAGCTCCTATAGAGGTGTATGACGAGATCAAGGTCAGATGATTTAACCGAGCGCCCATGAAAAAGCCCCGCACGACGGTCGACGGCGGGGCTTCTCCAGGCAGGTTTGGCGTGGGCGGCTTAGTCCAGCTGCAACTTGTGCTTGAGGCTCTGCATGACCTCGGTCTTGTTCTGCAGGTACTCATTCAAACCGCGTGCGCGCAAGTTGCACGCGTCGCACTGGCCGCACCCACTGCCGATGATGCCGTTGTAGCAGGTCAGCGTGTGGTCGCGCACCCGTTGCAGTTGCTGGTGGTAATCGGCCAGCGCCCAGGTTTCGGCCTTGTTCAGCCACATCAACGGGGTTTCCAGGCGCACGTCATATTCCATGCCCAGCTTGAGCGCCTGGTTCAATGCCTTGACGAACTCATCGCGGCAATCGGGATAGCCGGAGAAGTCGGTTTCGCAGACGCCGGTGATCACCGTCTCAGCCTTGACCTGGTAGGCATAAATCGCCGCGAGGGTTAAAAACAGGATATTGCGCCCAGGCACAAAAGTGCTGGGCAAGCTCTCGCCCGAGCTGTTCACGGTAGGGACCGGGATGTTGTCACGGGTCAGGCTGCTGATGGCCAGCTCGCTGAGCAAAGACACGTCCATCACTTTGTGAACGGTGGCCCCCAGTTGCCTGGCAAGCTGCTGGGCAACTTCGATTTCCGCCACATGGCGCTGGCCGTAGTCGAAGGTGATGCAGTGGACTTCGTCATACAACGCCAGCGCCTGGATCAGGCAGGTCGTTGAATCCTGCCCGCCACTGAACACAATAACGGCTTTCTTACTCATCACGTTGCTGCCTGCACTTGTAGGATTTGCTCATAGTTTAAAGGCCACTCAATAAAAAACCCCGCGCTTCTTGCGAAGGCGGGGCTTTTTTACTACTCGAACATTCAGTGCGCGGAGGTCAGCAACAGCTCTTTCGGTACCTGGAAATCCAGGGACATCATCACGCTGAGCGCGGTGATGGTGAAGATCGAGAACACGAACAGCTTGCGCGCCCAGACGGTGTCATCCACCGCCTTGTAACCGGTCCAGGCCATGTACAACCAGTACATGCCCATGGCGGCAGCGACGGCGAGGTAGCTCATGCCGGCGTAGCCACTGAAGGTCAACATCAAGGTCGCCACGAGGAAAGCCAGGATGTAGAGCAGGATGTGTTTCTTGGCGACCTGGATGCCACGCTTGACCGGCAGAACCGGAATCGAGGCAGCCAGGTAGTCGTTGAAACGGAAAATCGCGATGGCGTAGGAATGCGGCATCTGCCACAGGCTGAACATCACCAGCAGCGTCAGCGCGGCCATGTCGAAGCTATTGGTCACAGCCACATAACCAATCACCGGCGGCATCGCCCCCGACAGACTGCCCACCAGCGTGCCGTGAACCGACTTGCGCTTGAGGTACAGGCTGTAGAGGCCGACGTAGATGACAAAACCGATCACGGCAAACAGCGCCGCCAACGGGTTAGCCACCGTGTACAACAGTGCCACACCGGCAACACCCAAAACGGTCGCGTAGATCAGTGCCAACTTCAGGGAGATAAGGCCCTGCACCAGCACGCGATTCTTGGTGCGCTCCATCTTGATGTCGATGTCACGGTCTATGCAGTTGTTGAACACGCAACCGGAAGCAACCACCAGGGACGTACCGATCATCGCAGCCAGGAAGATGGCCAGATCGACATGTCCCTTGGAGGCCAGGAAGAAACCGCCCGCCACAGAAAGCACGTTACCGAAAATGATCCCCGGTTTGGTGATTTGGATAAAGTGCTTAAGCGACATCGGGTCTTACCTCACTTCGCCATCATGTAGGTGTGGATGCTGAACATGATCCACAGCGACAGACCAACCAGCAGAACGATCACCAGGCCTGCGAACACGAACGCAATCACGTTCTCGCGCTGAGCCTCGGAGCGGTCCAAGTGCAGGAAGTACACCAGGTGAACCAGCACCTGGATCACTGCGAACGCCAGGACGATCATCAGGGTGATCGACTTCGGCAAGGTTGGGTACATCACCAGGCCGAACGGGATCAGGGTCAGGATGACCGACAGGATGAAGCCGATAGCGTAAGACTTTACGCTGCCGTGGCTTGCATCGTGGCTGTCATGGGAGTGTGCATTAGCCATTACAGAGTCCCCATCAAGTAAACGACGGTGAATACGCAGATCCAGACCACGTCCAGGAAGTGCCAGAACAGGCTCAGGCAGCTCAGGCGGGTCTTGTTGGTGTTGGTCAGGCCGTGCTTATTGACCTGATACATCATCACCGCCATCCACAGCAGGCCGGCACTTACATGCAGACCGTGGGTGCCTACCAGCGTGAAGAACGCCGACAGGAAGCCTGAACGGTGCGGGCCGTAGCCTTCGGAGATCAGCAGGTGGAACTCGTTGATCTCCATGCCGATGAAGCCCAGGCCGAAGAGGAAGGTCAGGCCCAGCCAGCTCAGCACGCCTTTTTTGTTGCCCTTGTAGAAGGCCAACATGGCGAAGCCGTAGGTGATCGAACTGAACAACAGCAGGGCGGTTTCGCCGAGCACGTAAGGCAGTTCGAAGATGTCGTGGCCCGACGGGCCACCCGCTACGTTGTTTACCAGTACCGCGTACACCGCGAAGATCGACGCAAACAAGATGCAGTCGGTCATCAGGTAGAGCCAGAAACCGAAGACGGTCATTGGCCCCGAGTCGTGGTGATGGTCATCGTGCCCATGGTCATCGACATGGGCGTGTCCAGCATTGGTCACTAAGTTCGACATGGTTTAAGCCTGTTCCAACGAGGTTTCTACACGGTTGGCCGGGATTTTCTTCTCGGCGACCAGGCGAGCGTGCTGCTCGGCTTCGATGCGCTCGATCGTTTCGACCGGCACCATGTAGCCTTGATCATCACGTGCTGCGTGGACAATGAAGTAGCCGATGGTGCCCACCAGGCTCACGATTGCCAGCCACCAGATGTGCCAGATCATCGCGAAACCGAACACGGTCAACAGCGCACCCATCACCACACCAGTGGCGGTGTTGCTTGGCATGTGGATCGGTTCGTAGTGCTTAGGTTGCTGGTACGCAGTACCGTCTTCCTTGGCTTCGGTGAACGCATCGATGGTGTTCGCAGTCGGGATCACGGCGAAGTTGTAGAACGGCGGTGGCGACGAAGTCGACCATTCCAGGGTGTGGCCATTCCATGGGTCGCCGGATTCGCACATGTTCTGCTTGCGATCACGCACGCTGACATACAGTTGGATCAACTGGCAGGCGATACCCACCGCGATCATCACCGCGCCGAACATGGCGACGTACAGGTACGGCACCCACTCAGGGTTGGTGGTGGCGTTCAGACGACGAGTCATGCCCATGAAGCCCAGTGCATAGAGCGGCATGAACGCGACGAAGAAGCCCGAGATCCAGAACCAGAATGCAGCCTTGCCCCAACCTTCGTGCAGCTTGAAGCCGAACGCTTTCGGGAAGTAGAAGCTGAAGCCGGCGATGTAACCGAATACCGCGCCACCGATGATCACGTTGTGGAAGTGAGCGATCACGAACAGGCTGTTGTGCAGTACGAAGTCAGCACCCGGGATGGCCAGCAGTACGCCGGTCATGCCGCCGATGGCGAAGGTCACCATAAAGCCCAGGGTCCACAGAACCTGGCTGGTCATGCGCAGACGACCGTGATAGATGGTGAACAGCCAGTTGAATAGCTTCACCCCCGTCGGGATGGAAATCAGCATCGTCGCCAGGCCGAAGAAGGCGTTGACGCTGGCCCCCGAGCCCATGGTGAAGAAGTGGTGCAGCCACACCATGAAGCCCAGCACGGAGATCGCGCCCGAGGCGTAGACCATCGAGTGGTGACCGAACAGGCGCTTGCCGGTAAAGGTCGAGATCACTTCGGAGAAGATACCGAACGCCGGCAGGATCAGGATGTACACCTCAGGGTGACCCCATGCCCAGAACAGGTTCACGTACATCATTGGATTGCCACCAAGTTCATTGGTGAAAATGTGGAAATCCAGGTAACGGTCAAGCGACAGCAGCGCCATGGTAGCGGCCAGGATCGGGAACGAAGCCACGATCAGGACGTTGGCCCAGGTGCAGGTCCAGGTGAAGATCGGCATGTCCATCAGTTTCATGCCAGGGGCGCGCATTTTCAGCACGGTGGCCAGGAAGTTGACCCCCGTCAGCGTCGTCCCGAGCCCTGATAACTGTAGCGCCCAGATGTAGTAGTCCACACCCACGCCAGGACTGTACTGAATGCCCGACAGTGGCGGATACGCAACCCAACCGGTCTTGGCGAATTCGCCGACGCCCAGGGACACGTTGATCAGCACCACACCGGACACCAGCAGCCAGAAGCTCAGGGAGTTCAGGAACGGGTAGGCAACGTCACGCGCACCGATCTGCAGCGGCACTGCAAGGTTCATCAGGCCGGTGAAGAAAGGCATCGCCATGAAGATGATCATGATCACACCGTGAGCGGTGAAGATCTGGTCATAGTGTTCAGGCGGCAGGTAGCCAGGCGAACCCTCGGTGGCCATGGCCAACTGGGTACGCATCATGATGGCGTCGGCAAAACCACGCAGCAGCATGACCATGGCAACGATGATGTACATCACGCCGATTTTCTTGTGGTCGACCGAAGTCAGCCACTCGGTCCACAGGTAGGTCCACTTCTTGAAGTAAGTGATACCTGCAAACAGTGCCAGACCACCCAGCGCGATCATGGCGATGGTAATCATCACAATCGGCTCGTGGAAAGGGACCGCATCCCAACTTAATTTACCAAACATCGTTTACTCCTCTGCCCCAGCAGTTGAATGCGCGCCCGTGTCAGAACCTTCAACCGCGGCCACTTCTTTCTTCTCGTGCTTGACCGGTTTGCCTGGTTTCATGCCTTCGTACTTGTCGACGATTTTCTGAAACAGGTTCGGCTCGTACGCGGAGTACAGGGCGACTGGGTTGTTCTGGCTTGGTTTGGTCAGGGCGTCGTATTCAGCTTGATCAAGCTGTTTAGGTGCGGCCTTGACTTCGGCTACCCAGGCGTTGAAGTCTTCCTGGCTCGTCGAGATCGCTTTGAATTTCATGCCGGTGAAGCCAGCGCCGCTGTAGTTGGCGGAGATGCCTTCCATTTCAGCTTTCTGGTTGGCGATCAGGTGCAGCTTGGTCTGCATGCCTGCCATCGCGTAGATCTGGCCGCCCAGAGCAGGGATGAAGAACGAGTTCATCACGGCGTCGGAGGTGATCTTGAAGTTAAGCGGGGTGTGTTCCGGGAACCGGATCTGATTCACCGTGGCAATACCCAGGTCCGGATAGATGAACAGCCACTTCCAGTCCAGCGCGACCACTTCGATGTTGATCGGCTTGACGTCGGATTCCAGCGGACGGTACGGGTCCAGTGCGTGGGTGGACTTGTAGGTCACATAACCCAGGGCAATGATGATGAGGATCGGGACCAGCCACACCGCGATTTCGATCTTGGTGGAGTGCGACCACTTCGGCGCGTAGGTGGCGCTGGTGTTCGACGCGCGGTATTTCCAGGCGAAGGCGAAGGTCATGATGATCACAGGCACCACGACCAGCAGCATCAGCAGGGTGGCGGTGATGATCAGGTTTCGTTCATCCAGACCGACCTGTCCTTTTGGGTCGAGCAAGGTCCACTTGCAGCCTCCCAGCATTAACATCATGCCAAGCAGCGGCAAAAAGCCTAGTAATCGGGGGTACCTGTTTTTACTCATCTCACGACCTCTAAAGCAGCTTGCGCAATGCAGTTGGGTTTTGATCGCCAACACTTCACCCTGCCAAGGGTTGGCATTTCTCTTCGATTGAATAAGAGCCTGCCCGACACGCCATACGGAGCGTTTCACGGACCTGCGGTGAGTTCTTATTCGATTTCGTGGTTAAAGGCCTTGTTACAGACCAATTCCATTTGGTGCGGATAGTTGAAAGGCTGCCGGAACCTTGGGGTCGCACAGAGCCGTCCATCTGCCCCTCGACCGCTCCAGTGCTAAAAGATTGAACAGCACAGGACATTCAGTGCGGGCGATTGTAGTTAGCTAGCGATGTATAAACCATGTCTGATAAAGAAATAATTTTTATCGAAAGCAGCAATAATCCTTCACCAAATTTGCAAAAGTTCGCGATCTTATCGCGTTCGATTCTCAACAAAAACCACAAAAATTGCCGTGTTATAGGGCAAAGCGCCACAGACCTTACCCGCTGTAAGGGACCGAAAAACCTATCCAACACCCCAGAAAACAAGGCATTGGGACATCACGCAAAGGCACGTACGGCGTGAGGTTCGAGGCATCGTCGCAGCCTTGAATTGACAGCACGTTTTTGACGCTTTTTGCAAATTTGCGCGGCGCTTCAGCCGCTCAGAAACGTCTTGCGGCGCCCGCCGTGTGACAACGTGTCGCATGCTGCGCGCACCCGAAATTGTCCGGCGTCACGTTCCGTTCACAAAACCCAATATGCGCAAACGCCCCGGCCTTCTTTTCAGGAGGACCGGGGCGTTTCAGTAGATCGCTCAGGCCTTGCGTTGACGATTGCGATAGATACCCAGGGGTACCAGGATCACCGTCAGCACGAAGGCCACCAGCGCCCATTGCGCCAGAGACAGACCCAACACCGGCGGATACGGCGTACTGCAGAAGCCATCGACCTGAAAGCCCAGGGGAAAGACCTTCGCCAGGGGCAGGTCATCGACGATCGGCTGCAGCACGTCGATGCCGCAACTGACCTGGGGGAAAAACTGGGTGTACACATGGTGGCCGGCCGCGGCCACGCCGCCGAGGGCACTGAGCACGACCAACCCTTCGAAAAAGGTCAGGGCGCCCTTGCTGCGCATCGCCGCGCCGATGAACGCAAACACCGCAATCAACAGCAGCGCATAGCGTTGCAGGATGCACAGCGGGCACGGCGCCTCACCCAGTACCACCTGCATGTACAACGCGCCACCGATCAGCGCCAGGCAGATGATGCCCAGCAACACCAGAAAGCGCCGCTCCCTGCCTAAACGCAATTCGTCACTCATCCCCGTATTCCTTTGTTTGTGCCAATGGCCGCAAGTTTACACACAGGCAGTGGTTAAAACAGAAGGGGGTTAACAGGGGATTAATCGGCAACGATGAAGAACAGAAAGAGGGAAGGGCTTGCCCCCTCCCCCCATTCAACAGCGTGAAGTTTCAGGTTCTATTCCAGAGCAGCAGCCGGGCCGAAGAACTCGTAGCGGCTTTGTTGCTCGGGTACGCCCAACGCCTTGAGGTGACGCTTGACCACCGCCATGAAGCCTTTTGGCCCCAGGAAATACGCATCCAGGTCGCGCTCCTGCGGCAACCATGCCGCCAATTGCTCCTGGCTCAGCAGCCCGACTTTATCGGCCGCCGCGCTCACCCCATCGTCCTCGGCATAGCAGTAGAAGCGCTTGAGTTGCGGGTGCCTGGCCGCCAGCGCATCCACCCACTCGCGGAACGCATGTACCCCGCCATTACGCGCGCAGTGGATAAAGTGCACCGGCCGGCCGGTGCCCAAGGCCGCTTCGAGCATTGGCAGGGTGGGCGTGATACCCACCCCGCCGCTGATCAGCACCAGCGGCTTGGCACTGGCCACCAGGGTGAATTCCCCCGCCGGCGGAAACAGGTCGATGGTTGCACCGACAGGCAGTTGATCATGCAAGTAGTTCGACACCCGCCCCCCGGCTTCGCGCTTGACGCTGATGCGGTACAGGCCGGCATCACTCAAGGCCGACAGGGAATAGTTGCGCCGCACTTCTTCGCCATCGAGCACCAGCTTCATGCCGATGTATTGTCCTGGAGCGGCGGCCAGGATCGAACCGTTGTCCACCGGGGCAAAATAGAACGAACTGATCTCCTCGCTCTCCTCCACCCGCTTGACCAGCCGGAACGGCCGCGCACCGCGCCAGCCGCCGGGGGCCTGGGCCTTCTCGTCGTAGATGGCTGCCTCGGCGCCGATCAGAATGTCCGCCAACTGGCCGTAGGCGGCGCCCCAGGCACTCATCACCTCCGGCGTAGCAATTTCGCTGCCCAGTACTTCGGAGATCGCCCGCAGCAGGCAGGCGCCCACGATCGGGTAATGTTCCGGCAGGATCTGCAACGCCACATGCTTGTTGATGATCTTGGCCACCAGATCGCCCAACTGGTCGAGTTGATCGATGTGTCGCGCGTACATCAACACACCGTTGGCCAGGGCGCGGGGCTGATCGCCGCTGGCCTGGTGCGCCTGGTTGAACAGCGGGCGAACCTCGGGGTATTCGGCGAGCATCATGCGGTAGAAATGGGTGATCAGCGCTTCACCGCCGCTTTCCAGCAGGGGCACGGTGGATTTGACGATGGCACGGTCTTGGGCACTAAGCATGAGAGCCTCCTGGGCTTCTTTACTGATTACCCTTAGCTACTCAGTATTCATGCCAACTTAGAAATTCTTATATTTCAATAAGTTAAATATATTGTAGTCAGTATGACTTCCTACACTTTATAGTCATAAGGACTACAAGGAGTCATTATGACTGCGCAATCGCTGCTCACCACCCTGCTGCCTCTGGTCGCCGACCTGTCCCGTGACCTGCCCGAGGGCGAGCGGTACCGCCGCCTGCTGCACGCCATGCGTGCCCTGCTGCCATGCGACGCCGCCGCCCTATTGCGCCTGGACGGAGACTGGCTGGTGCCGCTGGCCGTCGATGGTTTGAGCGCCGACACCCTGGGCCGACGTTTCAAGGTCAGTGAACACCCACGCTTCGCGGTGCTGCTTAGCAGCCCCGGCCCGACGCGCTTCGACAGCGACAGCGAACTGCCCGACCCCTACGACGGCCTGGTCGATGGCCTGAACGGCCACCTTGAGGTGCACGATTGCATGGGCTGCCCGCTGTTCGTCGAGGACCAGCCCTGGGGCCTGCTGACCCTTGACGCGCTGGACACCGAGCGTTTCGAGCGGGTTGAACTCGATGCCCTGCAAGCCTTCGCCAGCCTCGCCGCCGCTACCGTCAACGTGGCCCAACGCATCGAGCGCCTGGCGTTACGCGCCGAAGACGAACACCAGCGCGCCGAGATCTACCGCCAGGCCAGCGGCCAGCAGCACCGGGAAATGATCGGTCAGAGTAAAACCCACAAGCGCCTCGTTGAAGAAATCAAACTGGTGGGCGGCAGCGACCTCACCGTGCTGATCACCGGCGAAACCGGGGTGGGTAAAGAGCTGGTGGCCCAGGCGATCCACGCGGCGTCAGCTCGGGCGGACAAACCGCTGATCAGCCTCAACTGCGCCGCCCTGCCGGAAACGCTGGTAGAAAGCGAGCTGTTCGGCCATGTGCGCGGCGCCTTTACCGGCGCGCTGAACGAGCGCCGAGGCAAGTTCGAACTGGCCAATGGCGGCACGTTGTTCCTGGATGAAGTGGGCGAGCTCTCCCTGACCGTGCAAGCCAAGCTATTGCGCGTGCTGCAAAGCGGTCAGTTGCAGCGCCTGGGCTCGGACAAGGAACACCAGGTGGACGTCCGTCTGATCGCCGCCACCAACCGCGACCTCGCCGATGAAGTGCGCAATGGCCGCTACCGCGCCGACTTCTACCACCGCCTGAGCGTGTACCCATTGCAAGTGCCGGCGCTGCGCGAGCGCGGGCGGGACGTGTTGCTGCTGGCGGGCTTCTTCCTCGAGCAAAACCGCTCACGCATGGGCCTGGGCAGCCTGCGTCTGAGCAGCGATGCCCAGGCAGCGTTGCTGGCTTATAACTGGCCGGGCAATGTGCGCGAGCTTGAGCATTTGATCGGGCGCAGCGCGCTCAAGGCGTTGGGCAACTGTCGTGAGCGCCCGAAGATTCTCAGCCTGAGTGCCCATGACCTGGACCTGCCGGCTGTCAGCACACCGACGATTGAAGAGCCGACTCAAACAGCGCCGATCACCGGCGACCTGCGCCAGGCCACCGAGCATTATCAGCGCCAGGTGATCAGCGCCTGCCTGGAACGCCACCGGAACAACTGGGCCGGCGCCGCCCGCGAACTGGGCCTGGACCGCGCCAACCTAGGGCGGATGGCCAAGCGCTTGGGGATAAAATCGCGGGGGTAAATGTGGGAGGCCGCACGCCCCTTCCCCACTAGACCTGCTTTGCCTGAAGCATCGGACTCGCCGGCCTGGCCACCTTAGGCTTACGAAACACCAACACATTGCCCAACATCACCAGCACCAACCCCGCCAACGCCGGCGCGGTCCATTGGTAGCCCTCGGCAAACGCCGACACGTTCAGCGCCACCACCGGGAACAACACCGTGCAATAGGCCGCCCGTTCCGGCCCCATGCGGCCAACCAGGGTCAAATACGCGGTAAAGCCAATCACTGACCCCGGGATCACCAGGTACCACAGGGCGCCGATATACCGCGCACTCCAGTCCATGTCGAAGGGGATCCCCCGCACCGCGCAATAGGTCGCCAGCATGGCCGCGCCATACGCCATGCCCCAGGCATTGGTGGTCAGCGGCTTGAGCCCGGCCTTCTGTTGCAGGCTCGAGAGCATATTGCCCGCCGAGAAACACATCGTCCCCAGCAACGCCAGGCCCAGGCCGAGCAGGGTCTGCGGGCTGGCGGTGTGCCCCACCAGCTCCGGCCAGAACAACAAGCCCAGGCCCGCCAGACCCAACGCGCCGCCCATCAACACGTTGCGTGCCACCCGCTGACCAAAAAACACCCGAGCATTCAGCGCGTTCCACAGCGTGGCCGTGGAAAACACCACCGCCACCAGGCCGCTGGGGATCCATTGGCTGGCAGTCAAAAAGCACATGAAGTTGACGCAGAACAGGCACAACCCTTGCGCCAGGCAGATCAGGTGTCCGCGCCGGTTCATCACTTGCAGCCTGCGACTGAGCAACAGCACTACAAACAGCACCAACGCCGCCAGGCCGAAGCGATAGACGATGGACACAGGAATCGCCACCACGCCCAACTGCCATTTGAGGGCGATCCAGGTGGTGCCCCAGATCAGGACGGTGAGCAAATACAGGAAAAGATTCATCGCGGGCTCCATCGGTTGAGCCACAGTGTCGCCCTCGAACCGCGCGAGGCTCTTGCACATTCTTGCGCTTTTGTCGGGCGACGGGATCACAGCGCCAACCGTGCAGAGTAGGATGCAAGGCGTCAACGAGTACTGACCATGCCAGACCTGGAATCCCTGCACGTTTTTCAAGCCCTTAACCGCTCGCCCCACGCACGCCTTGAAGCCTGCGCCGAGCTCGGTGACGGCTTGTCCGCGGCCTTGTGGAACAACCATCACGATGCCCAGGACTACCAGGCCCCCGGCCATCACACCTTGTCCTGCTACATCGGCGGCGGCACCGGCACGTTTCGGCGAGACCAGCCCGGCACCAAGGGTGGCCCCGACAAGTTATGCATCCTGCCGGCCGAGCATCAGTCAGCGTGGGTGATCAACGGTGAGATCCGCCTGGCTCATGTGTATTTCAGCCCGGAGCAATTCGCCCTCGGCTGCGTCACCCTGCTCGACCGCGAACCGCGCACCCTGGCGCTGCGCGAAAGTACTTTCCTTGAAGACGCCGGCCAGGCCCGACGTTTTCGCCAATTAATCGCCCTCAACTGGGATGAGCCCGCCGAACGCTTGCTGACCAGCAGCCTGGCCCATGAACTGCTCAGCCACACGTTGCTCAGCCAGGTCGGCGCCCGCGAAGGCCTGCGCTTGAAAGGAGGGTTGGCGGCGTACCAGCGCCGGTTACTGGTGGACTACATCGACCAGCACCTGGAAGAGCCGATCAGCCTTGGGCAACTGGCCGCAATGTGCGCGCTGTCGGAATACCACTTCGCGCGGATGTTCCGCCAAAGCTTCGGCCTGCCGCCCCATCAGTACTTGCTGGCGCGCCGCCTGACCCGCGCGCAGCAGCTGTTGCGCAGCAGCGCGCTGCCTCTGGGCGAAATCGCGTTGCGCTGCGGCTTCTCCAGCGCCAGCCACTTCACCCACCGTTTCCGCCAGGCCATGGACGCGACGCCCGGCGACTACCGACAGGCCTTCCTCTAAACCATCAGGCCCAGGGTCTTGGCCTTGGCCACCGCTTGCGTGCGCCGCTCCACACCGAGCTTGCTGTGGATGCGCCGCGCGTGGGTCTTGACCGTGTGCAATGAAATAAACAGCCGGTCGGCGATTTCCAGGTTGGAGCTGCCCAGCGCGATCAACTGCAGCACTTCCAGTTCGCGCTGGCTCAAGGGGTTGTCCACGACGCCGGATGGGCTCGCCTGGGGCTCCATCCCCAGCTCACTCAACAGCCCTGGCGAACGTAAACGCAGCTCGCGAATCGCTTGCTGCACCTGACAACGCTCGGCCAGTTCCAGCCCGTGTTGCAGCGAGCGGCGCGCCAAGGCGGGGTCGCCTACTTGCCAGGCGACTTCGCCGAGCACCAAGTGCAGTTCGGTTTCCAGGCAGAGCATGCCACGCCTTTGGGTGGCCTCCAGCAAAACACTGAGCTGCTCCAGCGGCTGATCGGCACACCCCAGTTTCACCTCCGCCAGCACCAGCAGGTATTCCAGGCGCGGGATCAGCTCCAGCGTGGCCGGCGGTGCCTGCTTGGCCTGGGGCCCACGGAAGTGGCGCAGCACACGGCGCACCGCTTCGACGGTCAACTCGGCGCGGCCTTGCTGCAACCAGAAATGCCCGCTGACCAACAACAGCACCGCGCGGTACACCGTGTCCGGCACCTGGCGTTGCTGCATCAGCCGCTCGGCCTCGCGCAGTTGGACAAACGCCTGGGCATAATCGCCGCGGTTGGCGGCCAGCAGCGCCAGGCCGAGATACCCATACAGCACGCGTTTGTCCTGGCTGTGCAGGCACATTTTCATACCCGACTCGAAACACTCGGCGGCCAAACCGTCCTGCCCCTGACGCAGCGCCAGATGGCCGCGCCGGAGGGCGATGCGCCCCACCAGCGGCCCCGCATCAAGGCGCTGTTCCAGCAACATCGACTGCACCCCTTCCAGCAGGCTTTGGGCCCGGTAAGGCGCGCCGCGCTGCTCCAGTAATTGGGCGTGATCCAACTCCAGCAAGGCCTCCAGCAGCAACGAACCATGGGCGCGGGCCAGGCACAACGCTTCGCGGCTCAGGCGTTGGGCCACGTCCAACTCACCGCGCAGCAACGCTTGCTGGGTCAGCCCGGACAGGCACATCAGACGCGAGGTCCAGGCGCTGTCCGGCAAGGCGTGCAGTGCTTCAAAAAAATGCACGCGCGAGCGTTCGGCATCGCCACTCAAGTGCAGCAACCAGCCCCACTGCGCCTGCCAACGCGCCAGCAAGTGACGCTGCTGCGCCGCCGTGGGTTGCGGGGCAAACCGCGCCAGTTGGTCGATGCACACCGCCGCCTGCTCGAAGCGCCCGGCAAACAATAACGCCGCCGTCACCAGCCCCACCAGTTGCGCCGAGCCGAGCATCAACTCATCGCCGTGTTGTTCATGCAGGCGCAACAGCAGCGCCGCGTTTTGCTGGCGGAACAGGTCTTCAAAACTGAAGTGCTGCAACAGGCTCACCGCCACTTCGTATTCTTCGGCCAACAGCGCCTGCTCGAACGCCGCCTGCCAGTCCTGCTCGGCGCAAAACCACTGGCAGGCGCGCCGGTGCCACGAGCGCTTGGACGGCCAGGGTGTGTCACGCATCAACTGCGCCAGGGGCGGAAAAACCTGCAACCAGTCGGTGTGTTCCCACGGTTGGATAAACGCACCGAGGGCCTGCAGGTCCCGCAGGTACTGGTCACCGTCACCGGCGCCGAACAGATGCTCGCACAGACCTACATTGAAACGCGGCAGGTGGGCCAGCACGCGCCAGGCGTCGGCCAACTCCGGCGCCAATGTGCTGAACAGTTCGTGTTGCAGGTAATCGAGCAGGGTTTTGTCGGGGTGGCCGTCGCCGAGCAAAGCAATGCGCACACCGGCGCACCAGCCGGCGCTGAACTGCAGCACGCTGTCGAGCGACGGTCCCGGCGCATGGCTGAGCAGTTGCTGGACTTCGGCCGGACTGAACGCCAGTTCGGCGCCGCATTCGAACAACTCATCGTCGAGCAGCAGGCGTGGCCAGTTGCACAGCGGGCGACGCCGCGCCCCCAGCCACCAGGTCAGCGCGGGGCTGCTGACGGTGAGCAGGCGATCGAGCAAGGCGTCGGTGTCGGCGGCGGGCTGGCGGCAAAAGTCATCGAGAAACAGCCACGCCGGGCTTTGCCAGCGGCTGAGTTCCAGCAACAGCGCGGCTTCATCGGTGAACGGCAAACCCAGGTTTTGCGCCAGACGCTCGCACAGGTCGACGGGACTGAGCGCTGCGCCATTGAGCGCCAGCCAGTACACCTGGCAACCCATCGGCGCCTGCAGCGCGCACTCGGCGAGCAGCGCACTCTTGCCACTGCCGCCGGGCGCGCACAGCAACTTGACGCGCACCGGGGCCGCCAGCAGAGGCTCGGCCAGGCGTGGGCGCAGCAGGTGATGGGCGGACAGCCGAGGCATGAATCCAGGACGGTCCAGGCAGCGTGTCATGGCAGTCATTGCTGCATCCTGCGTTCTTATTGTTATGCAACCTGATGCGTACCCTAGTCCTGTGGCCGGCGGTTGTTGAAGAAGTATTCAGCGGGGTGATTGAAGGCCATGCATAAAACCGAATGTAGAAACGGGCCTGACTCGCGAATGCGCAGTATCAGTCATTGAACGCTTCGACTGATCCAGCGCATGCGCGAGCAAGCCCGCTCTTACCTGTGCAGCCTATTACCTATGGATCAGCGCACGCCCTCAGCCCGCAAGGCCGCCGGCGTGTAGTCCGCCGCCTTGGCTGCAAAACCGAACACGAAGCTGCTCTTCTCCTCGTTCTTCATCCCCAGCGCGATATAGCGCCCGGCAATCAGGTCGTACAGGGTTTCGACGGTGTAGGCCGGCACCTGGTGGTCGTAGTAGAACTGCGCATGGCCTTCGGCGACACGCCACAGCTGGCCACGGCCGTCGTAGTGATCCACCAGCGCGACTTGCCAGCTGTCTTCGTCGATGTACATGTGGCGCTTGGCGTAGATGTGCCGCTCGCTCGGCTTGACCGTGCCGACCACTTCCCACACGCGGTGCAGTTCGTAACGGGTCAGGTCCTGGTTGATGTGGCCAGCCTTGATGATGTCGTCGTACTTGAGGCTCGGCGAATCGAGCTTGTAGCTGTTGTAGGGGATATACATCTCTTTTTTGCCCACCAGCTTCCAGTCGTAGCGGTCGGGGGCGCCGGAGAACATGTCGAAGTTGTCGGTGGTACGCAGGCCGTCGGACGCAGTGCCCGGTCCGTCATAGGACACCTGCGGCGCACGGCGCACACGGCGCTGGCCGGCGTTGTAGATCCAGGCCAGGCGCGGTTCTTTGACCTGGTCGAGGGTTTCATGCACCAGCAGCACGTTACCGGCCAGGCGAGCCGGGGCGGTGACCGATTGCTTGAAGTAACTCAGCACGTTGGCCGCCTTCGCCGGGTCGATATCCGGGATGGCCTGGGGCACTGCCACCTCTTCTTCGAAGCGGATCGGCGTGTAGCTGCCGTTGGTCTGCGGGGTGGCCTGGGTGATGATGCGGCGCAGGTTGCCACCGTGGTAACGGGTGATGTGGTTCCACAGCACCTCCACGCCATTTTTTGGAATCGGGAACGCGTAATAGCGGTTACCGGTGAAGTTTTCCAGGCCGTTGCCGTCATTGATCGCCTTGACGTTCAGTGCGCTGCGCTTGATCGACTCGTAGATGTCCGCCGGCAGGTTGACCGTGCGGTGGCTCGGGTACACCGGGATCTTGTAGGTCTCGGGGTAGCGTTTGAACATCGCCACCTGGCCGTCGGAGAGCTTGTCCTTGTACTTGTCGACGGTGGCCGCGGTGATCACGAACAGCGGTTTTTCATTGGCGAACGGGTCGGCCAGGAAGCCTTTGCTGTCCACCGCGCCGGCGTTTTTCGGGATGCCGCCGGTCCAGGCCGGAATCGAGCCATCCGCGTTGCCGGCTTTTTCGGCGCCGACCGGCGTGAGGGTGGTGCCAAGTTTGGCCGCTTCTTCCGGCGACACCGCCGCCATCACATGGGCGGCCAGCAAACTCAGGGCCAACACTGCAATTGTCTTACGCATAGGTTCTTGTCCTTCTTTAAGCCAAATCAGAAGTTCACGCCGAAGCTGAGGGCGAGGAAGTCGCGGTCGGTCAGGGTGTTGTAGTCGCCGCCAAAAAAGTCGGTGTAGCTGAGGCTGGCGGTGTAGGTGCTGCGGTAGTCCGCGTCCACGCCGACGCTGATGGCCTTGGCACCCTTGTTGAAGATCCCGTTGGGGCCATAGCCGGCCACGTCATGGGACCAGGACAGGTTGGGCTTGAGGTTCACCCCGGCAATCGCGTTGTTGTAGTCAAGAATCGCCCGCGCGCGGTAGCCCCACGAGGTGGAGGTGACGAAACCGTCGGTGTCGCCCTGGAAACCGTAGGCGCCGTACACCGAGTCGCGGCCGTAACGCAGCTTGGATTTGTCTTCCAGGCCGGCCACGTGCACCACCGCCGCTTCACCCACCAGCGTCAGGCGTTCGGCGCCCAATACCTGGTCGAAGAATTGGGTCATGGTGCTTTGGATCTGGGTGATTTCCTTGCGGCGGTAGCCTTTGTTGTCGCTGCCGAAATTGCTGCGGATGGGCGACGCGGTTTGGTTGGCGATCGGGTTGACCAGCGCCAGGGTCAGGTCGGTGGTATTGAGCTGCACAGGCGCATTGGGCCGGTAGCTGATTTCCCCGGTCCACGCCGTGCCGGTGGGCAAGGTCGTGGAGAAACTCGCGCCGAACAGGCGGATGTCTTCCGGGTAGTCGAGGTAGTACTGCCCGCGACCGAGCATGGTGCTTTGGGCCAGGGCGCCCCCGAAACCCGTCGGCGCGGCGGCGCCAATCGCGCCGATGGTCGCCAGGTTGGTGTTGGCGGTAATCGTGCCCACGGTCGGGGTACGGCTGTGGTAATTCATGAAGTACAGGCCGTACTCAGTGTCATCACCCAACCAGCGCAGCGCCGCGCCGAACTGGCCCGAATCCCGTGCATCACGGTCACCGGCCCGCTGCACCACCACCCCTTCGCGGGTCACCACGAAGCCTTGGCCGCGTGCGGCCGCAATCGGTTGCAGCGGCGCAATCGCCGGACTGCCCACCGTGTAATTACCGGTACAACCATCCGCCGCCACATCACCGCCAAAGAAGGTGCCGCAGTTGTCCAGCACGGTCTGGTCCCATTCCAACTGGTAGAACCCTTCCACCGTCAGTTGGTTGGTCAGGCTTTGTGAAGCGAACAGCATGTTCACCGGGATCAGGCCTTCCTTGATCTCGGCACCCGGCCGGCGGAACGCCGACACGTCAATCGGGTTGATGCTGTTGATGGAGTTGCCGATGAAGGTACTTTCGCCCCAACTGACCACCTGCTTACCGGCGCGCACGGTGCCCGGCAGGTCGCCCAGGGAGTAGTTGTGGTAGACAAACGCATCGAGGATCTGCGCGCCGCTGGACTTGGCGCCTTCCTTGCGGTTGTGGTCGCTGATCTGCTTGAACTCGCGGTCTTCGTCCTTGAGTTCGAAGTCGTACCAATACTTGCCACGCACGAACACACCGGTGTCGCCGTACTTGAGTTCAAGGTCGTGCAGGCCCTTGAAGATCTTGGAGAAGGTCTCGCCCTTCTTGAAGTTCAGGCGTCCGTCATCCCCCGTGGAAGCCTGGCCCGTGCCGCCGTTGACGGTGCCGACCAGACTTTTGTCGGCATCGCGCAGGCCCCAACTGGAGCCCACCGACAACGACGAATCGAATTGCCCTTCGATCTCGCCAATGTTGAACGAAACAGCCTGTGCCTGGGCACAGCAACCCAAGGCAACCGCAGCGGCCAGCGCCTGTGGCGTGAAGATGGCGCGCATTGTTGTTTTTGTCATGCGTCTTCCCCGGTGAGTGACAGAAGGCCCCACCCTACTGCCGCGCACCGGGAGCGATAAGCGCACCAAGGAGGGATTCGTGCTGTCGCTCAAAAGGATTACCGGCCGCTCTGGCCGGGGTGTGGGCGCCGGCATGCATGGGCTGGATAGCGGCTTATCAGGAGAATGGATGACGCCGGTGGTGACTGTTGCCGTATCGGTAACAGTCCTTGTCTTGAACGGCTATTACTCATCTTGTTACAAGCGGCTATTCTTGCCGGGCTTTCAGGGCAAATCGCCCGCTTCCACAACCGGAAGACAAGCGAGACTCAAACGGATTGATGATTTTTTTCAATCTGTTACCGGTGTTCACTGACGTTGATTTGTCGCTCCTTGATCCAACGTCTGACTTCGGCCGCTGCGTTTGCAGCGGCCTTTTTTATGCCGAAAATAAAACGGGGCGCTCTTAGCGCCCCATTGGATTCAACGGTGTTCAGGCAACGATCACAGGCTGTATTTCTGCAAATTGGCCATCATCTCTTTCAAGGCCTCAATGTTGTCCTTGGGGTGAGCCGCGCCGTCGAAGTCGCAAATCTGTTGCCAATGCGCGGCCACATCGTCAGGCGAGAAACCGGCCTCGGGGTCAAAGCCCACGCCCAGGCTGCGTTCCCAGCGGTTCTTGCCGATCCAGCCACCGCCCACTTCAAACAGCCCCGAGGTTTCCTGGCACGCTTCACTGCCCAGGTACACCACCAGCGGACTGACCAGCTCCGGCTTGAGGCGCTCGAACACTTGCGGCGGGATCAGACCTTCGGTCATGCGCGTACCGCCGGTGGGGGCAATGGCGTTGACCAGGATGTTGTTCTTGCGCCCTTCCAGCGCCAGGGTGCGAGTCAAGCCGTACAGGCCGAGCTTGGCCATGCCGTAGTTGGACTGGCCGAAGTTGCCGTAGATACCCGACGTGGAGGCCGTGAAAATCACCCGCCCGTAACCCTGCTCGCGTAAATGCGGCCAGGCGGCACGGGTGACTTTGTACGCGCCTTCGACGTGCACCCGGTAAACCAGGTCCCAGTCACTGTCGTCCATTTTGTGGAAGGTCTTGTCGCGCAGAATGCCGGCGTTGTTGACCACCACGTCGATGCGGCCAAACGCGTCGAGTGCGTGCTGCACAACTTTGTCACCGTCGGTGACAGAGTCATGGTTGGCCTCGGCGATACCGCCCGCGTCGCGAATCTCGCCTACCACACGGTCGGCCGCCGACGCATTGGCGCCTTCGCCCTGGGTAGATCCGCCGAGATCGTTGACCAATACCTTGGCCCCGTGCCTGGCGAACAACAGCGCATGGGCACGGCCCAATCCGCCGCCGGCACCGGTGACGATCACGACCTTATCCTTAAACTGCACTGACTCACTCATACCGAACTCCAAGGGCGACGATGGGAATGGGGTCGAGTGTCCGGTACCCAGCCGTTGGTCACAATAAAGTCGGCCAAGGCTGAATGGTGCTCGATAAGGCTGGGGGATGATCCTCGCGCTCAGGAATAAGCCGCTCGCGGCGCAACGTGACGAAGGCGATCGCGAAACGCCTGGTAATGCTTGAGCACCTGCACCGGCGCCTCGATCTGCGGGTAGTGGCCGATATTGGCCAGCAGCACGCTGTCGGCATGGAGCACCAACTGGTGGTAGCGCTCCACCATGTGTACGCCGGAGATCGGGTCGACCTCACCGTTGATCAAGCGCAGCGGCACCTCACCCTGTTGCATCGCCGCCACCCAGCGGTCACGCAGGCGCCGACGCTGGGGCACATAGGCGATCAATTTGTGAAGGATGCGCGTGCCATCGTTGCAGTTGATCAGGCTCCAGAAGTCATCCAGGGCGCTTTCGCTGGGACGGGTGTCGGGGCCGAAGATCTGCGCAAAACTATCCGCCAGGGCACTGCGTCCAAAGGCGCGGCCAATCATCCAGCCCAGCGGGCTGAGCAGCAGTTTTTGCACCAGCGCCGGGCGATGGGTTTCGGGAAACAGCCCGCCGTTGAGAAACACGCAACTGGCCATCTGAAACCGCCCCTCATAGTGACGCGCCAACAGCTCCTGGGCGACGCTGTCACCGTAGTCATGGGCCAGCACATGCACCGGCTGGTCAAGGCGCAGGTGTTCGAGCAACGCTTGTTGCAAATCCGCTTGCTCCACCAGGCAATAACCGTGATCCAACGGCTTGGCCGAATCGCCGAACCCGAGCATGTCGCAGGCGATGACTTGGTGATGCTGGGCCAGCGGCTGCCACAGGTAGTGCCAGTCCCAACTGGCGGTGGGGAATCCGTGGATCAGCAGCAACGGCTCGCCCTGCCCCGCCACCCAATAGCGGATGGTGTGGCCGCGAAAGTCGAAACTCTGGCCACGCTTGCGCCAGGCTCGAAGCGGGATCTCGGAGAGTGGCATCAGGTTTTATACCCAAGGTCTTGAGCATCCAACTTACGTAGCAACGCCGGCCAGGCCAGCGCGCCCCCCATGCCTTGAGCACTTTTTGTCACCGCCGCGACCATGGCCTTGGCGCCCGACAGGATCTGCGGCCCGATGGGAATCAGTTCAGCACCGCCGTTTTGCGCCAACACCTGGATATCGCAGGCACGCTGGAAGATGAACATCATCAGGAAGGTATCGGCGATGGTGCCACCGCAGGTGAGCAGGCCATGGTTGTGCAGCATCAGGAAATTGTTGTCGCCCAGGTCGGCCTGCAGGCGCGCCTTCTCTTCGTGGTTCAGGGCCACACCTTCATAGGCGTGATAGGCCAGGCTCGACAGGACGAAAATCGATTGCTGACTGATCGGCAAGACGCCTTGCTTTTGCGCCGCCACCGCAACACCGGAGGCGGTATGGGTGTGCAGCACGCAGTTCACGTCGTGTCGCACTTCATGGATGGCGCTGTGGATGGTGTAGCCCGCGGGGTTGATCTCGTAAGGGCTGTCCATCAGCTTGTTGCCGGCCTGATCGACCTTGACCAGACTCGAGGCGGTGATCTCGTGGAACATCAACCCGTACGGGTTAATCAGGAAGTCATCGGTGCCCGGCACCTTGGCTGAGATATGGGTAAAAATCAGGTCGTCCCACCCATGCAGTGCCACCAGGCGGTAACAGGCCGCCAGGTCGACACGGGCTTGCCACTCGGCAACGCTGACCTGGTCTTTGACACTCTGTGGCGATACGACAGGGGCTAGGCTCACGGCAACGAACTCCTTGGCACAGTTCTTATTATTTTTTTCCGGTGAAGGGCCAGTCTAGTCAGGCGCCGTGGCTGAAGGAGTCGCCTTCGCAGCCAGCTTGATGACCGAACGGGTCAGCTGTGAGGATAGTTTAAGTCGCTTGAATCGGCGTCAGAGAAGTGCCGCCAATAAAGGCCTGCTGCGCCCGCAAACCGGGCGACTCGGTGAGCGGGACGAAAGGCAGCAGTGGGCCCGCGGCGCACGGCACTCGAGTACGTGCGCGGGGACGATCTGGCGTGGAGGCGAGAGTTTGCGCTCAACCGCGCAGCGCGTTAATCAAGTCCGCAAGCCATGGCTCGGCATCGGTTTCCGGGGTAACGCTTTCGCTGGCATCAAGGCGCAGCATCGGCAGCACCTCATGTACGCCCAGTTCGCCGAACAGCTCGCGCATCTGCTCGCCGCCACCGCAGAAGGTATCGCCGTAGCTGGCGTCGCCCAGGCCGATCACCGCACCCGGCAGGCCGCGAAACGCCGCGGGCAACTGGTCGCGCAGCGTCGAATACAGCGGTTGCAGGTTGTCGGGCAGTTCACCCATGCCAGTGGTGGAGGTCACGGCCAAAAAAGCCTCTGGAGCGAAGGCCTGCACGTCCGCCAGGGTGGCGCGCGGGTTATGCCAGGCGTCGAAACCGGCGGCTTTGAGTTCTTTTTCAGCGTGGCGAGCGACTTCTTCAGCCGTGCCGTACACCGAGCCGGAGAGGATGGCGACTTTCATCAATCTGATCCTGTAGTTGAGCCAAAGCCTGGGATATTAACAGCGGTGCAAATATTTCGGGGCGCGCCGTGCAAGATTCAGCAGTTGCAATAAACTGCCAATTTCAAATCAAGCCAAGGACCGCGCAATGATTAACGCCAAGCTGATGCAAATGGTCATCAACGCTTCCAACGACGGCATTGTGGTCGCCGAGCGCGAAGGTAGAGACAAGCCGCTGATTTACGTTAACCCAGCCTTCGAACGGCTGACCGGCTATACGCTGGATGACATCCTCTATCAGGATTGCCGTTTCCTGCAGTCGGGTGACCGTGATCAGCCGGCACTGATGGCGATTCGAGAGGCCTTGGACAGTGGGGGTTCGTGCCGCGAAATCCTGCGTAACTACCGCAAAGACGGCAGCCACTTTTGGAACGAACTGTCACTTTCAACGGTGTACAACGACGCCGACAAGCAGACGTATTTTGTCGGTGTACAAAAAGACGTGACGCTTCAGGTCAAGGCCCAGCAGCGTGTCGCCCAGCTGGAAAACGAGTTGGCGCAGGTCAAAAGCGAGCTGGCCGCGCTTAAGACGACGAGCGGATCTAACAAAATTTAGGATCCGTGGTCATTAACGCGGATAATGATGGCACTTTAGTACCCTTCTACGAGCAACCGCGATGCAACGCAATACGCTCCTGACCCAAGATGAGCTGGATTTCATCCAGAGCATGCAGCACAACCCGCAACTCAACCTGCGGGATGCTTCGTCGAGCCTGACGGTCAATGGGGGCGCACAGATTCGCGACTTGCTCACCCGGTTGGCCGCCCACGACCAGGTTACGATCCAGGCCCAATTCGACAACCAGCAACTGACTTTTCCTCTGCATCTGGTCGAGGATGAGTTCAATGCCGTGCATCTGCGTTTGGGGGTGCCAACTATTTTTGAAGACGGGCCGATGATCCGGCCGTGGCGCCTGGCATTGGAAATGCCGGTGGCACTGGAGAACGTGCGGGGCAATCCCGGTGCGCTATGGGTGCACGAAGTGTCATTCAAGGGGGTGCTGGTGGAGATCCGCGGCCGGGTCAAACCGCCGAAAACCTTTTCCCTGTGGTTCAGCCCGTCCGGGTATGAACGCATTGCGCTGCGCGGTAGCTTTGAGCGGGAAACCGCCCGAGGGTTGTTTGCCTACCGGCTGAGCCAGGGCGATGCAGACGAAACCGAACGTCTGCGCCAGTTCATCCTGCATCAGCACCGCTTGGCGCATCCGCAGATACATGCCTGATATCAGGTATCCAGGCTGCCGCTGAGAAACTGCTGCAAACGGCGCTGCATCAAACGTCCTTCACTGCCCAGGCAGCCGACGGCGGAACCCGCCAGGTCTTCCTCCGCCAGGTCCGACGCGGCACCGGCAATAAACAGCGGGCAATCCAGGGTCTGCGCCAGACGGTTAAGGCGCCCGACCAGTTCATACTTGTGTGAATGGTTGGAAAAAACCACCAACGCTTGAGGGCGGAATTTCTCACACACCAGGGTCAATTCATCAAACGGCTGGCCCATGCCCAGCACTTTCACGGCCAGGTCCTCACGACTGAGCAACAGCGCCGCGACCAGCAACTCCAATGTGCGGCACTCGCCGGGCATGGCCGCCAATAGAACCCTCGGTGCCGCTGACACCGTCGCGAGCTGCAGGCGAAGCAGGGTATGCGCGCGCATGAAGGCATCGAAAAACAGCCACTCACTGGCCTGGCCGAAACGCCCTTGATGGCGCCCGAGTTCACCCCACAAGGGCAT
Source organism: Pseudomonas sp. EYE_354 (assembly GCF_023148575.1). Lineage (NCBI taxonomy): Bacteria > Pseudomonadati > Pseudomonadota > Gammaproteobacteria > Pseudomonadales > Pseudomonadaceae > Pseudomonas > Pseudomonas sp. EYE_354. Next base: position 58,185 of record NZ_JAHXNQ010000021.1, on the reverse strand, counting down.
CAGAACATTCTGGAACGCCACGCTTGGGGGATAGCTCGCAACAATCTGGCCGTAGAGGCGCTCCAGTTGACGGTCGTCAAAGGCGCTGACGCTCTGCATCAGAAGGACTCGCCATCGCGACCACTCGCCCTCTTCAATCGTGTCCCGCTCAGCGCGAATGGCTTCGGCCTGCTGAGCGTCACGCGCGAGAATCTTGCCCACCTTACTCACCGCCACGCCGCGCTCGATCCAGTCGAGAATACGATTGACGGTCTCGATATCCGTTTTGGAATAGAGACGGTGCCCGCTTTCGGTGCGCATGGGCTGAATCAGACCATAACGCCGCTCCCAGGCACGCAGGGTGACCGGGTTAACGCCTGTCAGTCTCGAGACTTCACGGATGGGGAAAAGCACACCGGAATCGGCGGTATCCAGATGCGAAAGACTATCAACGGGAGCAGTGATCACGGGCATTTGAGGGCAAAAAACCAACGGTGACTGGGCGCCCATTTAACGCCTTTAAGCCTGTCCTTTTCAAGCGCCTGGCTTTTCGGACCAATGCCGCTGGCGTATTGCGGCAAAACAGGAATAATCCTTGCCTGTTTTTACATAGCGGCACTACCCCGTCGCTGTGTTTGTGCGCCGCCTACCCGGTCCAGCGCACCCGAATATTTGGAGATACACAATGTCTACCTCTCCCGTTACCTTGATGGTTGCGCGCCGCGTCGCCAAAGGGCGCTACGAAGAACTGATGGCCTGGCTGCGCGAAGGCGAGCAATTGGCCACGGACTTTCCCGGTTACCTGGGTTCCGGCGTACTCGCTCCGCCGCCGGACGATGATGAGTTCCAGATCATTTTCCGCTTCGCCGATGAAAAGACCCTGCATGCCTGGGAGTTTTCCGCTTCCCGCAGTACCTGGCTGAGCCGTGGCAGCGACCTGTTTGCCGACCCGTCCGAGCACCGCGTACGCGGCATCGATGGCTGGTTTGGCGCCGTGGGTGCGCGTCCGCCGCGCTGGAAACAGGCGGTCGCGATCTGGCTGGCATTCTTCCCCGTCTCACTGCTGTTCAACTTTGTATTGGGTCCGCTGCTCAATGAGCTGGACCTGCTGCCTCGCGTGCTGGTCAGCACGCTGGCCCTGACGCCGCTGATGGTTTACCTGTTTATCCCGCTGTCGACTCACCTGCTGGCGAACTGGCTGCATCCGGCCCCCACGCCGCGCGAGGCTACCGAAGCGGCTGCGTGATACAGGGGCGGCCCGTCGCTGGTATGATTTGCGCCTGCCAGCGACGCGAGCCTCCCATGACTGTAACGAACGCCCCGATTTTGATCACCGGCGCCGGCCAGCGTGTTGGCCTGCATTGCGCCCAACGCCTGCTGGATGAGGGCCAGTCGGTCATTTTCAGCTACCGCAGCGAACGCCCCGGCGTGCAGGCCTTGCGCGAACGGGGTGCGGTCGGCGTGTTTGCAGATTTCTCCAGCGAAACCGGAATCCTGGCGTTTATCGCTGAAATGCACACCCATACCCAAAGCCTGCGCGCAATCATCCACAACGCCTCGGCCTGGGTCGCGGAAACCCCCGGCGACGAAAGCCGCGCATTCACTGACATGTTCAGCGTGCACATGCTTGCGCCCTACCTGATCAACCTGCATTGTTCACCTTTGCTCCAACGCTCGACACCTGCCGACATCGTGCACATCAGCGACGATGTGGTGCGCAAGGGCAGCCGCCAGCACATCGCTTATTGCGCAACCAAGGCCGGACTCGACAGCCTGACGCTGTCGTTTGCCGCGCAGTTTGCGCCGCTGATCAAGGTCAACGGCATCGCACCTGCGATGGTGATGTTCAACGAAGGCGACGACGCAGCCTACCGAGCCAAAGTCTTGGCCAAATCGGCATTGGGCATCGAACCCGGGCCCGAGGTGATCTACCAGAGCGTGCGTTACCTGCTGGATAACCCCTATGTCACCGGTACCACCCTGACCGTCAACGGCGGGCGGCACATCAAGTAAGCCGTTTGCGAGGATGTTGTATGACTTTATCCCTGCCCCACCATTACCGCGAAATTCTCAAGGGCTTGGGTGAAGACCCGGAGCGCGAAGGCCTGCTCGACACTCCCCAGCGCGCCGCCAAAGCCATGCAGTACCTGTGTCATGGCTACGAGCAGGACCTGGATACCATCATCAATGGCGCGTTGTTTGCCTCAGACAATGACGAGATGGTGATCCTCCAGGACATCGAGTTGTACTCGCTGTGCGAACACCACCTGCTGCCCTTTATCGGCAAGGCCCATGTGGCCTATATTCCGACCGGCAAGGTGTTGGGCCTGTCGAAGCTGGCACGCATCGTCGACATGTTCGCCCGGCGCCTGCAGATCCAGGAGAACCTCACGCGGCAGATCGCCGACGCTATCCAGCAAGTGACCCAGGCCGCCGGTGTGGCGGTGGTGATCGAGGCCAAGCACATGTGCATGATGATGCGCGGCGTGGAAAAACAGAATTCAACCATGAACACCTCGGTGATGCTCGGCGCCTTCCGCGAATCGAACACCACGCGCATGGAGTTCCTGCAACTGATTGGACGGAGCAAGTAGCAATGTCACAACTTCAACCAGGCATGGCGCGCATCCGGGTCAAGGACCTGTGCCTGCGCACCTATATCGGCATCAATGAGGACGAAATCCTCAACAAGCAGGACGTGCTGATCAACCTGAGCATCCTGTATGCCGCTCAGGAAGCGGTGCGTGACAACGATATCGACCACGCGCTGAACTACCGCACCATCACCAAGGCGATCATTGCCCACGTGGAAGGCAACCGCTTTGCCTTGCTCGAACGCCTGACCCAGGAACTGTTGGACCTGGTGATGAGCAATGAGTCGGTGCTGTACGCCGAAGTCGAGGTGGACAAGCCCCATGCGCTGCGATTTGCCGAGTCGGTTTCGATAACGCTCGCGGCAAGCCGCTAGCGGCAAGCCACACCTATTCCAACTTGCAGCTTGAAGCTCACCCGCTGGAAGCTGTCTCAAAGAGCCCCCCACATGACCGATCAACAACGCCTCGAACTCGAAGCCGCCGCCTTCCGCCGGCTGGTGGCGCACCTGGACAGCCGCAAGGATGTGCAGAACATCGACCTGATGAACCTCGCCGGTTTCTGCCGTAACTGCTTGTCCAAGTGGTACAAGGCCGAGGCCGACGAGCGCCAGATCGCGCTGAGCCTCGATGACGCCCGTGAAGTGGTGTACGGCATGCCATACGCCGAGTGGAAAGCCCAATACCAGAAAGAAGCCAGCGCCGATCAACAGGCGGCGTTCGCCAAAGGAAAACCCCATGACTGATTTGAACACCCTGCGCGCCAGCCTCAACAGCGGCGGACACCTGTTTGCCGACACCCTCGCGTTTATCGCGGCCGGTTACGACTACCAGCCACAAGCCTTCACGAACGGCAGCGCGGAAAACGCCGCCGGGCAAAACGAAGGATCGTGCAAGACCCTGGGTTTGGCGCTGCTGGAAGGGCTGAGTGATCGGGAAGCGTTGCTGGCGTTTGGTGAGCATTACCGGTCGGTAGTGGACACTCCGGACGGCAGTGACCATGGCAACATTCGTGCATTGATTGCCCATGGGTTGGCCGCCGTGAAATTTGCTGAACAGCCTCTGAAACGCCGTTGATTTCATCGCCAACCCCACATTTGTTTCGTGGTGCTGGCTGGATCACAGGCATAAAAAAACCGGCTTTCGCCGGTTTTTTTGAATCAACGGGTTAGAACGAAGCGTCCTTCAAACCGTCGAGGTAACGCTCGGCATCCAGGGCCGCCATGCAACCAGCGCCGGCCGAGGTGATGGCCTGACGGTACACGTGGTCTGCCACGTCGCCAGCAGCGAAGATACCTTCGATGTTGGTCGCGGTCGCATTGCCTTCACGGCCGCCCTGCACCACCAGATAACCGTCTTTGGCTTCCAGCACGCCTTCGAACAGCGACGTGTTCGGGGTATGGCCGATGGCGATGAACACGCCGTCGACTTTCAGTTCGTCGAAGCTGCCATCGTTGTTCTTCAGACGCGCACCGGTCACGCCCATGTTGTCGCCCAGGACTTCATCCAGAGTGGCATTGAGCTTGAGGATGATTTTGCCTTCAGCGACGCGGGCGTGCAGCTTGTCGATCAGAATCTTCTCGGCGCGGAAAGTCTCGCGGCGGTGAACCAGGGTCACGGTGCTGGCGATGTTGGCCAGGTAAAGCGCCTCTTCCACGGCGGTGTTGCCACCCCCGACCACGGCGACAGGCTTGTTGCGGTAGAAGAAACCGTCGCATGTTGCGCAAGCGGAAACGCCCTTGCCCATGAACGCTTCTTCGGACGGCAGGCCCAGGTAACGAGCGCTTGCGCCTGTAGCGATGATCAGCGCGTCACAGGTGTAGACGCCGCTGTCGCCGGTCAGGCTGTACGGTTTTTTCGAGAAATCGACCTTGTTGATATGGTCAAACACGATCTCGGTTTCAAAGCGCTCGGCGTGCTCTTTCATACGCTCCATCAGCACCGGGCCGGTCAGACCGTGCACGTCGCCCGGCCAGTTGTCGACTTCAGTGGTGGTGGTCAACTGACCGCCTGCCTGCATGCCGGTGATCAGCAGCGGCTTGAGGTTGGCCCGCGCAGCGTAGACGGCAGCGCTGTAACCGGCGGGGCCGGAACCGAGAATAATCACTCGCGAATGACGGGTATCAGACATGACTCGCTCCTATCGACCGTCCGGACCACAAGACGGCGGGAATAAAAAAGGACCGCGAAGCACTTGGGGAAGGCTTTAACTCGCAGATCCTGAAAAATAATGGGTGAAGCGTATAGAGGGGGGCAAGATTAAGGAAATACGGAATAACAATCCAGCTCATAGGCGGTCTCTATGCAGTCAGCGCGGCTGATCGACGCCTTTGTTACCGTTGATGTCGCGGCTTTCACCTTGAATGCAAAGCCGGTAAGGTCGGCGCGTTCGTTATCCTGCTCGGAGTTCGCCATGCCCGCCCCTGCTCTTTCCGGCCCGCAATACCTGCGCGAAGGTCTTAAATTGGTCCTCAGCCCAGGCTTGCGTCTGTTCGTGCTGCTGCCGCTGGTGATCAATATCGTGCTGTTCGTCGGCCTGATCTACTTCGCCGGGCATCAGTTCAGCCTGTGGGTCGATCATTTGATGCCGACGCTCCCCAGTTGGCTGAGCTTTTTGAATTACCTGCTGTGGCCATTGTTTGTAGTGCTGGTGGTGCTGATGGTGTTTTTCACCTTCACCATGCTCGCCAATATCATTGCTGCGCCGTTCAATGGCTTTCTCTCGGAGAAGGTCGAAGTGGTGGTGCGTGGAACCGATGACTTCCCGGCCTTCAGTTGGGGCGAGTTGATCGCCATGGTGCCACGCACCCTCGCCCGCGAAATGCGCAAGTTGGGCTACTTTCTGCCGCGGGCCATCGGCCTGTTTATCCTGTCGTTCATCCCGGTGGTGAACCTGATCGCTGCGCCGTTGTGGCTGCTGTTCGGCGTGTGGATGATGGCGATCCAATACATCGACTACCCGGCCGACAACCACAAACTGGGCTGGAACGAGATGCTCGCGTGGCTGCGCCAGAAACGCTGGCAGAGCATGAGTTTCGGCGGGATTGTTTACCTGGTGCTGCTGGTGCCGGTGGTCAACCTGCTGATGATGCCGGCGGCGGTAGCGGGCGCGACGTTGTTCTGGGTGCGTGAGCAGGGGGCCGAGGCGATGGCGGCGCCAAAGGCCATCAAGTCATAAATCCATCATCTGGATGACACAATGACGACATGGCCCACAGTGACACTGTGAGCCATGACGACAGCTTCGCTTCACATCACCCTGATTACCGAAACCTTCCCGCCAGAAATCAACGGGGTGGCCAATACCCTTGGCCGCCTGTGCGACGGTTTGCGCGCGCGCGGCCATCAGGTCGAACTGGTGCGCCCGCGCCAGGGCACTGACCAAAGCCGTCCGAGTGATGACAACTTGCTGCTGTGCCGTGGCTGGCCGCTGCCGGGTTATCCGGGCCTGCAATGGGGCCAGTCGTCGATGCACAAGCTGCTGCGACGCTGGACACGGCAACGTCCGGACGTGCTGTACATCGCCACGGAAGGGCCGCTGGGGCTGTCGGCCCTGCGCGCGGCACGCCGCTTGGGAATCAGCGTAGTCAGCGGTTTTCACACCAATTTCCAGCAATACTCCAACCGGTACGGCTTGAGCCTGTTGAGCCGTATGGTCACGCATTACCTGCGCTGGTTTCATAACCGCTCCACCCTGACCCTGGTACCCAGCGCCAGCCAGCGCCTGGAGCTGGAGCGCCGACATTTCGAACGGCTGGGGATGCTGTCCCGCGGGGTCGACAGTCAGTTGTTCCACCCGGCCAAGCGTGACAACGCCTTGCGTGACAGCTGGGGCCTGGGAAACGACGACATTGGCGTGCTGCACGTGGGGCGCCTGGCTCAGGAGAAGAACCTCGGCGTGCTCAAGCGCTGCTTTGATGCGTTGCAGGCGACATACCCGCAACGGCGCATGAATCTGATCATCGTCGGCGACGGCCCACAACGCGCGCTATTGGAGCGCGAGTTGCCGGAGGCGGCATTCTGCGGCACCCAGCGCGGCGAAGAGCTGGCAAAGTATTACGCTTCCGGGGATCTGTTTCTGTTCCCCAGCCTGACCGAAACCTTCGGCAACGTGGTGCTCGAAGCCATGGCTTCCGGCCTTGGAGTGGTGGCCTACGACCAGGCAGCCGCAAGCCAGCATCTCCGCCATGGCTACAGCGGTGCCTTGGCGATGCCGGGGGATGAAAATGCGTTTTGCGATGCCGCCATCTGGCTGCTGGAGGAGCGTGAGACGTTGCGCAGAGCCCGCTTGAATGCGCGCCAGCATGCCAGTCGCCAGGGCTGGCCGGCGATTATCGAGCAGTTCGAGCGTCAGTTACGCGGGGTGTGCAAGGACGGGCACCCGGTGCCCGCCCTGTCGCCCCTTACACCAGGGTCGTCAACGCCTCACGACTGAACGGCAGGATGTCGCCCTCACGGCCTTCACGCACCTTCACCGCCCACTCCGGGTCCACCAGCAGCGCACGGCCCACGGCAACCAGGTCGAATTCGTCGTTGTTCAGGCGCTCCAGCAGTTTTTCCAGGCTGGCCGGTTGTGCAACCTTGTCGGTGTTGACCATGAACTGCAGGAACTCGCCATCCAGGCCGACGCTGCCCACGGTGATGGTCGGCTTGCCGGTGAGCTGGCGAGTCCAGCCGGCCAGGTTGAGCTCGGAACCTTCGAACTCAGGCTCCCAGAAACGACGCGTGGAGCAGTGGAAAATATCCACCCCGGCGTCGGACAGCGGCTTTAGAAACTCACCCAGCGCCTCGGGGGTTTGCACCAGCCGCGCGGTGTAGTCCTGCTGCTTCCACTGGGAAAACCGGAAGATGATCGGGAAGTCAGGGCCGACGGCGGCGCGGGTGGCCTGGATCAACTCGATGGCAAAACGCGAGCGATTGGCCAGGCTGCCACCGTATTCATCGGTACGCTGGTTGCTGCCTTCCCAGAAGAACTGATCCACCAGGTAGCCGTGGGCACCGTGGATTTCCACGCCGTCCATGCCGATGCGTTGGGCGTCCTTGGCCGCTTGGGCGAAGGCGTTGATGACGTCCTTGATGTCCTGGGTAGTCATGCCATGGACAACCACCGTGCCATCCTTGAGTTTTTCCATCGGCCCGTAGGCCGGCACGCTGGCATCGGGCTCGGTGCCGATACGCCGCACACTACCCACGTGCCACAACTGCGGAACGATCTTGCCACCTTCGGCATGCACGGCGTCGACCACTTTCTTCCAGCCGGCCAACGCGGCTTCACCGTAAAAATGCGGAACATTCGGGTAGCCGTTGGAAGCCTGGTGACCGACCACGGTGCCTTCGGTGATGATCAAGCCCACGCCCGCCGCCGCTCGGCGACGGTAGTACTCGATGACCTTGGAGTTGGGCACGCCACCCGGCGAAAACGAACGGGTCATTGGCGCCATAACCACACGGGTCGACAGTTGCAGTGCACCGAGCTGGAAAGGTTTGAACAAGGCTTGGACAGGCATGGGAGCACTCCACGGGAGACGAGGTTTATGACGCGGATAATATGGAGAGTGCCGGGTGCTGAGTAGCACTATTGATCTGGGTGATTAAGGGGTAAAAGCAAGAAAGGTCAGACGGGCTGCTGCGCAGCCCGACGCGGGCAAGCCCGCTCGCCACAAAAGCCCAGCTGAGGGCGTCAGCTCAGGGCTTTTTCGATGGCCTGGACCACCGCAGGGTCATCCGGCGCTGTGCGTGGCGAGAAACGCGCGAGCACGCGACCGTCCTTACCGAGCAGGAATTTTTCGAAGTTCCAGGTGATGTCCCCTGGAAATTCGGCGCCCTCGCCCGCCAGCAGGCGGTACAACTGATGACGATCGGCACCGTTCACATCAAGCTTGCTGCCCAGGGGAAAGGTCACGCCATAGTTCAGTTTGCAGAACGCCTGAATTTCTTCTTCAGTGCCCGGCTCCTGCCCCGCAAACTGGTTACACGGCAGGCCAAGAACGGTAAACCCCTGATCCTTGTACTGCTGGTAGAGGTTTTCCAGTGCCGCGTATTGCGGGGTCAGGCCACATTTGGACGCCACATTGACTACCAGCACCACGTGCCCCTTGAAGGGCGCCAGTGGCAGCTCCTGTCCGTCCAAAGCTTTGAGTTTCAGGTCGTGGAAAGCACTCATGACGAACTCCAGATATCCCATATTCTTTGCATTGCGACCGCTCGAGATTACAACCCGCAAGCCTGCAATCATAGACGCCGATTACAAAACCCGCCCGCAGATTACTGAGCGGTCGGCCACGGCAGAATCGGAATGGCGGTTACGGCGTTCTGCGGGCTGCCTTCGATCAGGCGGTCGCTGTAGACCAGATACACCAAGGTATTGCGCTTCTTGTCGAGGAAACGCACCACCTGCATGGTCTTGAACACCAGCGAGGTGCGCTCCTTGAACACTTCGTCGCCGTCCTTGAGCTCGCCCTTGAAGCGGATCGGTCCGACCTGACGGCAGGCAATCGAGGCTTCGGCACGGTCTTCAGCCAGGCCCAGACCGCCTTTGACGCCGCCCGTCTTGGCGCGCGACAGGTAGCAGGTCACGCCGTCGACCTTGGGGTCATCAAACGCCTCGACCACAATCCGGTCGTTGGGGCCGACAAACTTGAACACGGTCGATACCTGGCCTACTTCTTCAGCCGAGGCCAGCAGCGGCACGGCCAACAGCAGGCCAAGCAATCCCTTCATCACGCGCATCATGTGCTTCCTTTGGTTAAACCAGAATCAGGTTGTCGCGGTGAACCAGTTCCGGTTCGGCCATATAACCCAAGAGTCCGACAATCGCGTCAGACGATTGTCCAATAATTTTCTGCGCTTCCAGGGCACTGTAGTTGGCCAGGCCACGGGCGATCTCACGACCGTCGGGCGCAACGCACACCACCATCTCGCCGCGGCGGAAACTGCCCTGCACCAACTTGACGCCCACCGGCAGCAGGCTTTTGTTGCCTTGGGACAAGGCCGACACGGCGCCATCATCCAGCACCAGGGTGCCACGGGTTTGCAGATGCCCCGCCAGCCACTGCTTGCGCGCAGCCAGCATGCCGCGCTCCGGCGACAGCAGCGTGCCAATGCGCTCACCGGCTTTGAGGCGGTCCAGCACACGCTCCAGCCGTCCACCGACGATGATGGTATGGGCACCGGAGCGCGCAGCCAGGCGCGCAGCACGCAACTTGGTCTGCATCCCGCCACGGCCCAACGCGCCGCCGACGCTGCCGGCCACGGCGTCCAGCGCCGGGTCATCGGCACGCGCCTCGTAGATCAGTTGGGCGTCGGGGTTGTTGCGTGGGTCGGCGTCGAACATGCCGTCGCGGTCAGTCAGGATCACCAACAGGTCCGCTTCCACCAGGTTGGCCACCAGGGCGGCCAGGGTGTCGTTGTCGCCGAAGCGGATTTCGTCGGTGACCACCGTGTCGTTTTCGTTGATCACCGGGATGACCTTGAGCTCCACCAGGGCGCGCAACGTGCTGCGGGCATTTAGGTAGCGCTTGCGGTCGGACAGGTCGTCGTGGGTCAGCAGGATCTGCGCTGTGTGGCGGCCGTGCTCGGCGAAGCTGGATTCCCAGGCTTGCACCAGGCCCATCTGACCGATAGCGGCGGCGGCTTGCAGTTCGTGCATCGCGCTGGGTCGCGCGGTCCAGCCGAGGCGGCTCATCCCGGCGGCAACAGCCCCGGACGACACCAGCACCAACTCGACGCCTGCTTCATGCAAGGCCACCATCTGCTCGACCCACACGCTCATGGCTGCGCGATCCAAGCCTTTGCCATCGGCCGTCAGCAGCGCACTTCCGATCTTCACGACCCAGCGCTGCGCACCTGTCACTTTGCTCCGCATCATCTTCAACCTTAGAGTGAGGACCACGCGACCCAGCGCGGCCCATAACGTTATTCGTGACTACATTCGTGACTACGGTATACCCAGATACCAAAACGCCGCTCGAGTGAGCGGCGCTTAAGTTTACTGCAACGAATCAGTCGCGCACGTAAATGATTTCCGGACCGTCTTCATCATCCACGTCTTCTTCGTCCCAATCGTCATCACCAATGTCATGGACCGACTTCACGCCGCTGCGGCGCAGGGCACGCTGGTCGTCCAGGGCTTGCAACTGGGCGCGGGCTTCGTCTTCGATCTGCTGATCGAGTTCGGCGAGTTCGGCCTTGTACACCGGGTCGGCCGCCAGGCGGTCGGCACGGTCTTCAAGGTAACGCATGATGTCGCGGGTCAGGCGCTCGGTGCCTTCTTTGGCGATGGCCGAGATCACGTACACCGGGCCAGTCCACTCCAGGCGATCAACGATTTCCTTGACGCGCTCCTCGTGCTCTTCCTCGAGGATCTGGTCGCACTTGTTCAGCACCAACCAGCGATCACGCTCGGCCAGGGCCGGGCTGAACTTGGTCAATTCGCTGACGATCACTTCGGCGGCATCCGCAGCACTGGTTTCATCCAGTGGTGCCATATCGACGAGGTGCAGCAGCAAACGGGTGCGCGACAAGTGCTTGAGGAAGCGAATCCCCAGGCCTGCGCCATCGGAAGCGCCTTCGATCAGGCCGGGAATGTCGGCGATGACAAAGCTTTTCCAGCGGTCGACGCTGACCACGCCCAGGTTCGGCACCAGGGTGGTGAACGGGTAATCGGCGACCTTCGGCTTGGCGGCCGAGACCGAGCGGATGAAGGTACTTTTGCCGGCGTTCGGCAGGCCCAACAGGCCAACGTCTGCCAGTACTTTCATTTCCAGCTTGAGGTCGCGCTGCTCGCCTGGCTTGCCCGGCGTTGTCTGGCGTGGTGCACGGTTGGTACTGGACTTGAATCGGGTGTTACCCAGACCGTGCCAGCCGCCCTGCACAACCATCAGTTTCTGGCCGGCCTTGGTCAGGTCGCCGATCACTTCCTGGGTTGCGGAGTCGATGATCGTGGTGCCGACCGGGACGCGCAGTACCAGGTCTTCGCCTTTTTTACCGGTGCAGTCGGTGCTGCCGCCGTTGGAGCCGCGCTCGGCATCGAAGTGCCGGGTGTAACGGTAATCGACGAGGGTGTTGAGGTTTTCGTCGGCCATCATGTAGATGGAACCGCCGTCACCGCCGTCACCGCCGTTGGGGCCACCGTTTTCGATGAATTTTTCGCGACGGAAACTCATGCAACCGTTACCGCCGTCGCCTGCTTTTACTCGGATGGAAACTTCATCAACGAACTTCATAACAAAACGCCTCTCGTCGCACGGACGAGCTTAAGAAACCAAGACATAAGACTCTTGCAAAAATGAGCGCAGCGACCTCAAACAGCGACCGCATATCCAGCGCTTGAGCCCATTACAAACAGCTTTGCAAGAGACTCACTCCACAAACGAAAAAGCCCCGTCGCAAGACAGGGCTTTTCCAGCGATCTCGCAATTAAGCTGCGACAACGCTCACGTAACGGCGGTTGAACGCGCCTTTTACTTCAAACTTGATCACGCCTTCGATTTTCGCGAAGAGGGTGTGATCTTTACCCATGCCTACACCGTAACCGGCGTGGAATTGGGTGCCGCGCTGACGCACGATGATGTTGCCCGGAATGATTTTCTGGCCGCCATACATCTTAACGCCAAGGCGTTTGGCTTCTGAGTCGCGACCGTTACGGGTACTACCACCAGCTTTTTTGTGTGCCATGAGTCAATTCTCCTAGTGAGGAATTAGGCTGAAATTAAGCCTGAATACCGGTGATTTTGATCTCGGTGTACCACTGGCGGTGGCCCATACGCTTCATGTGGTGCTTACGACGACGGAACTTGATGATGCGGACTTTATCGTGACGACCTTGGGAGATCACTTCAGCCACAACGGTAGCGCCAGCAACAACTGGAGCGCCGATGTTCACGTCATCGCCATTGGCGACCAACAGAACGCGATCAAAAGTAACGGAGTCGCCAGTAGCGAGTTCCAGTTTTTCGATCTTCAGGTATTCACCTGGGGCGACCTTGTATTGCTTGCCACCAGTAACAATTACTGCGTACGACATGGTATTTCTCCGATAATCCTGCTCACCCAGCTCTTTATAAGAAGAGGTATTGGCTGGCATGGCTGCATGGGATGGACGTCCCGAATGCAATTGCGTAAGGCAGGTGCTGCCCAGGAAGTTCAGGGTGCGCGATTGTACGCAAGCTATTGAGGCCTTGCAAGTGGCCGTCTATCGCGCCTTGACACCCGGGGGTCAGGGTCCTAGCATGCCGCGCAACCCTTCTGGAGCGACTGTCGCTGATGCAACCCCAAGCTTTCTACCGCGCGGTCGCGGACGATTTTAGCGCCGTCGACGGCATCATCAAGCAGCAGCTGACGTCTAAAGTGCCGCTGGTCTCCAAAATTGGCGACTACATTACGTCGGCGGGCGGTAAGCGCCTGCGTCCTTTATTAGTGTTGCTGTGTGGCAAGGCCCTAGGCCGCGAAGGCGATGACCTGCGCCTGCTGGCCGCCACCATCGAATTCCTGCACACCGCCACCCTGCTGCATGACGACGTGGTCGACATGTCCGGCATGCGCCGCGGCCGCGAAACCGCCAACGCCATGTGGGGCAATGCCCCCAGCGTCCTGGTCGGCGACTTCCTGTACTCGCGCTCGTTCGAAATGATGGTCGAGCTGGGCTCGATGCCGGTGATGAAGATTCTGTCCCAGGCCACGCGCATCATTGCCGAAGGCGAAGTATTGCAGTTGTCGAAAGTGCGCGATGCCAGCACCACCGAAGAAACCTACATGGAAGTGATTCGCGGCAAAACCGCGATGCTCTTCGAAGCCTCCACCCACAGCGCCGCCGCACTGTGTGGTGCCACCGCCGAACAGGCCGAAGCCCTGCGCACTTTCGGTGATCACCTGGGCGTGGCGTTCCAGCTGGTGGACGATCTGCTCGACTACCGTGGCGACGCCGAGACCCTGGGCAAGAACGTCGGTGATGACCTGGCCGAGGGCAAACCGACCCTGCCGCTGATCTACACCATGCGTGAAGGCACGCCGGAACAGGCAGCCCTGGTGCGCAAGGCGATCCAGAAAGGCGGCATCGAGGACCTCGAAAGCATCCGTGCTGCCGTGGAAGCCTCGGGTTCGCTGGACTACACCGCACAGCTGGCGCGTGACTACGTGGCCCGTGCGATCCAGTGTCTGCAAGCCCTGCCTGCCAGCGAATACCGGGACGCCCTGGTTGAACTGAGCGAATTCGCGGTCGCGCGCACGCACTGATGGCGACACCGACAGGAGCCCGCCAGGCTCCTGCCTACCTCCTCCCCGCTAAAACCCTATACAATGTGCGACTTTTAGCCATCCCTGACTCTCAAGGAGCTTTAGTGAGCACGTTGCCTCCCTGCCCGAAATGCAACTCCGAATACACCTACGAAGACGGCGCCCAGCTGATCTGCCCGGAATGCGCCCATGAGTGGTCCGCCAATGGCGAGGCCGAAGTGGCGGGCGATGAAACCGTGAAGAAAGACTCTGTGGGCAACGTCCTGCAGGACGGCGATACCATCACCGTGATCAAGGACCTGAAGGTCAAGGGCACGTCGCTGGTCGTGAAGGTCGGCACCAAGGTCAAGAACATCCGCCTCTGCGACGGTGACCACGACATCGACTGCAAAATCGACGGTATCGGCCCGATGAAGCTCAAGTCTGAATTCGTGCGTAAAGTCTGAATCTGCTGCATCCATCCCGCGCCCGCCGCGGGATGGCGTTTTACCCTCCCCGTTGACCCCCCTCAATACCCACACAGAAAAAACCATAAATCGCCAATAGACGCTTGCTATTCTACGAATAAGAATTATTCTCATTGAAACCCATCAAGGAGATGTGACCCATGACTTATTTGATAGATGCCTGGCTGGACCGACCACACCCTTACCTGCGGATCCTGCACCGGGAAACCGGCGAAGTCTGTGCGGTGCTGGAAGAAGAAGCGCTCACTGAGCTGCAAGACCAGGGTGACCTGGACGTCAACGGCCTGAGTTCAAGCGAACCGGGAGTACTGAAGGAAGTGGTGCGTAATCTGTTTCTATTTTGCTATGCCCGAGCATTGCGCCCGGCGACGGAGCTGAATGGCAAGTTCCATCCATGAACAAATGCGCAAGACCTGAGCGCACAGGTTTAGGTGGGAGCCGGACTTGCCCGCGATGCAGACGACTCGATCTGAAGTCATATCGAGTTGATCCCATCGCAGGCAAGGCAGCTCCTGCACACAACCAAAACAGGTCTTACAGAACGTCGAGCAACTCGACGTCGAACACCAGAACGCTGTGCGGCGGGATGCTGCCCACGCCTTGAGCGCCGTAAGCCAGCTCGCTCGGCACGTACAGGCGCCATTTGCTGCCGGCATTCATCAGTTGCAGCGCTTCGGTCCAGCCGGCGATCACGCCGCCAACCGGGAATTCTGCAGGCTGACCACGCTCGTAGGAGCTGTCGAACACAGTGCCGTCGATCAGCGTGCCGTGGTAGTGAGTACGCACTTGGTCTTCACGGGTCGGCTTGGCGCCGTCACCGGCGGTCAGCACTTCAAATTGCAGGCCGGAAGCCAGGGTGGTGATGCCCTCACGCTTGGCGTTTTCAGCCAGGAATGCCAGACCCGCGCCGGCAGCGGCTTCAGCCTTGGCAGCAGCTTCGGCTTGCATCACTTCGCGGATCACTTTGAAGCTGGCAGCCATTTGCTCTTGGTCGACACGGCTTGGCTGGCCGGCGAACGCGTCGGTCAGGCCAGCCAGGATCGCGTCCAGGCTCACGCCAGGTGGCGGGTTGTCACGCAGTTGGTCGCCCAACTGACGGCCGATACCGTAGCTGACGCGGGTTTCGTCGGTGGACAGATTAACTTCGGACATGAAGAGGCTCCGCTGTAGGGCAACACTAAAAACCGCCAAAGGAGCAGGTTTTTTCGTACAGCCCAGAACTAAAAGGGCCCGCAGACTAGCACACAAGGCCCACGAGTGATGAGCCCCTCGCCGGCCTTTACCTATCTACCACCGAGCCCATAACGTTGGACAACAAGCTAGAGCTCCCCTGCTTTATGGAGTTTTAGACATGCCCCTCACCCCACTGGATCACCCTCCCTCGTTCGAGGAAATACGCAGCGACCTCGGGCAGATCAGCGATTACCTGCTGCAAGACCACCCGATCGCCGCGCAGAACAGGCCCGACGAACTCATGACGTTGGAGCGCCTGAACCAGACCCTCAAGACGAGCAATCAAGCCCTGTTGCAGAGCGCTCGCCTGCTGTATCAGTCCGTCGAAAACGCCGACCTGGCGAACGAACCGGGCCGAACGCTGCTCAACGGGTTGAAAGCCGAGCTGGTGACACAGCTCAATGAACTCGATCAGCGCCATCAGATCGAGGGCAAAAGTCGCAAGTCCTACCTGACGTTCGAAGCGGGCATCACGGCCCTGGAGCAAGAAACCAAGCTGCGCATCAAGGATCGACTGCTGCATCGGCAGTGGATCGACGTACTTGAAACAGTCACCCTCGGCCCCGACGCGCGCCCCGGGCTGTATGCATTGAGGTTCACTTATCAGGATTCGCCCGTGGAAGTCGCCGGGGCCTTTGTACTCACCGAGCAGGCCACACCGGTGGTCGATGCACTGAACAGCGAAGCGAATGTTGGCCCCGTGCTGCTGTTTTTACCCTCACGCGGTCTGGAGGCCTTTGATTCACTGCTCCAGCTCGACACGTGGCTGCAACAATTGCTGTCCCACGTCGACCGGCGGCAGGCATTTATCGACTGCCTGCCGCAGCGCTATCAGGACCTGAGCGCCGCCGGCATCTGGCCCTTGGCGCTGGAAAACATCAGCAGCGAGCCGCTGTTTGAACACCTCTACAACGCTCGCGTGCATAAACGCACACAGGACATCGAATGGGCGCTAAGCCTGATCGACAACCCCGAACACAGTGGCCAGCGCCTCTATCACCAACTGGACTGGGCGATTGGCGCGGCACTGCCCACCTACGATCAGCGCCTCGAACTGCGTGCCCAAGCCTTACTGGAACGGAGCCTGCGCTACAGCGCTCCAGGCTGGTATCGCAGCGCCACGGCCACCCAGCAAGCGCTGCTGGCCGAACACATCCAGCAGTACAATCAGGCACGCCAGGCGCTGACCGCGTTTTTTGGCCCCGCTGCCTCCCCCCATGCACTGGCCCGCTATCAATTGACCGAACAACTGGACGTCGATCTGGACATTCAGGACCTCAATCCCGATCAACTGCAGGTCAGCACCCAACGCCGCGTACCAGGGGTCGGTGACTATAACCACCAGAATTCCCTGACCGAACTGGCCCTGCGCGGCCTGCACAGCGACGACGAGCAACCGGGTTCGGACTTTCTACAAAGCACCACCCTGCGCTATGCAGGCAAGCCACTGCGTGAAGATTATGCAGAGCTGACCCCCAGCTATCTCGTGCAATTGCTCAACACCGTGCAACCGCGCCTGGCTTTCGCGCAGGTACAACGGAGCATCCACACAACACCGGGCCTCAAACACGCCATCCGGCACTTGCTCGATCAGCGCATCAATTGCCTGGCCTATGCCGCCCTGCTGCAAAACCACATCAGCGCAGCGGACTATCAGTTGATCCAGCACCTGCGCGAAGGCCGCGATCCGCAACTGAGCGCATCGACCCTGTCACTGCACGACGCCCAACTGCAGGACCTGTGGGTGCTGCGCCAAGTGGACGCCCATGGCACGCCGATCCGCGTGCTGTTGTGCACGCCGTCAGCCCCCAGGGCTGAGCAATTCATGGCGTTCGACAGTGAAACAGCGTGCCAGACCCACGTGCTGGGCTGGAGCCGGGATAACGGCTCACACCCCGACAGGCAAACCATGACCGATTACCTGCTGGAGCGCGTGGCCCTGCGGTTTCGCGCGGCCATGGCACGCACCCTGATGGGCCTGAGTTTCAAACCCCACGAACGGGAATACCAGGAAGTCAAATTCGACAGTCCCTGCACGCACGCCGACTGCCTTGGCAGCATGGCCGAGCATTTCCTCGCCACCCAGGTGGATGACCAGCGCTCCACGACACCCTCCTGGTTTACCTCAACCCACGCCGCCAATCGCCGCAAGCTACTGTCGCTGGCCGATGACGCCGAAGGCGCCCTGCGCACTTACAAGGCCGACCCGCAATCGGAGCACAGTTTCCCAAGCTTCGAGACCTACCTGCATCAACAGGCGAAAACCGCGCTCAATGGGTTGCTCGCCCGGCCACAAAACGACGTGGACCCCGATAAGGTGTGGGCCTACTACCCAAGGCACGCCCTGACGTCGACCCCGGCAGCAGTCAACTACACCACGCTGTACCGCGACGGCTATGACGACAGCATCGGTTTTCTGAACGAGGCATTTGCGCAGTCCGCCACGTTCAAAGGGCCCGAAGGCCTCGACCTCAGCCGGTTGACCGCGCAAAAGGTCGCCGCCTCGGTGCGCGGCGCCTGGATCGGCCAACGCTATATCAACGCAGT
Source organism: Pseudomonas sp. EYE_354 (assembly GCF_023148575.1). Taxonomy (NCBI): domain Bacteria; kingdom Pseudomonadati; phylum Pseudomonadota; class Gammaproteobacteria; order Pseudomonadales; family Pseudomonadaceae; genus Pseudomonas; species Pseudomonas sp. EYE_354. Next base: position 40,136 of record NZ_JAHXNQ010000021.1, on the reverse strand, counting down.
GCGCAGCACCCTGCAAAACAGCAACAGCCCAGGCTATGCCAAACGCCGCGATGCAACCCTGGCAATCACGCAATTGCAGATGCGCAGTGCCGCGCTGGAATGCCAACTCAAAGGCCATATCAGCAGCATCGATCTGGCTTGGCTTGAAACCAGCATCCAAAGCATGGGCGACACATCCGTCGTCGTTCGCGGCCAATACCCGATCCATCGCCTGACGATAGACGGCGACTGGATCAACGATACCTTCCTGTTCAGCCACGGCGACGATCCGGTGTTGCTCTACACCCCTAACGCACCCGATCACATCGCCTTTCGCGAAGCGCGGCTGTTCAACCACACGCTGAAAAAAGTCGATGGCATGGTGGGCTACTTGACCGAACGCGCGCCCCTCCCATCCCGGACACGCGTAGGTCAGTTCCTGAAAGCGGCGCGTGAGCAACTGCCCGAGCACATCAATCGAACGACCCCCAGCCCCCCGCGCTACGACAGCCTTGCCCGCGTCAGCCCGCTCAAGGACTTACGGCACGAGCTGTACAACATGAAGCTGCAACGCAAGATAGATGATGTCTTCGCCGCAACCCCCCAGCGTACCCAGATGATCATGGGCATTGTGTGGACGTGTGTGGAATGGGTCTCCGCCATCGCGACCGCGCCCTTCCCCATCCTGAGCCTGGGCACTGGCCTGCTGCTGGCCTTCAAGGACGCCATGTTGGCCCTGCAGGCTTACCATCAGGGCCACACCGATGCCGCCTTCCAGCACTTGCTCGGCTACCTGCTCAATGCCGGTGGCGCATTATTTACCGACCTTCGCCCTGCATTGGGCTCACTCAAGTCGACCGGCCTGCGCGCACGCCCAAGCCTGCACGGCACGAGCGATGGCCAGGCCATCACGCGAACCCGCGCCCTGTTAACACCCATGCCGTCGACGGAAAACATGCAGCCCGTGTTATTGCGCGGCGAGTGGTACTGGGCGCCCAGGGTGTCTGACCCATTGGGACGTTACCTGCTGTTTCGTCTTGACGCTGCCAGTGGACGGCTGCAATCAACAGCGCGCCTGGTGGAAAAGACCACAGACGGTCGCTGGCAGCGTTCGGGGGTGGTCGGGGGGGCGCCTAAATATGAAAAACTGCCGGAAACCGCCGACGCGCTCAAGGCGTATGAAGTCGACGCGCAACACTGGCGCGATGTCGAGCGCCTGCTCAAGCCCGACTTCAGGCGGTCGCTGCTCACGGATGACCCGGTGCTGCCGCGCACCTATCTCATCGATAGACACCGTGAGCACATGGCGCCGATTCACCAGGCGTACCTCAAGCAGGTAGAGACGTTGAGCCGAGATGCCGAGGCGTTCTGGTCCGCCTCAATAGCGGCGCCTCGCCCGTCACTGCCGACGCTGGCCAACGATGCCGCGCATGCACAGATCATCGAGTCGCTGTTCAAACACAGTGACGGCCTGGTGATCGGTGAGGTGAGCGAGTCGATCGCCAGCAAGCAATTTTTGATCGAGAACATCGGCGAACTGGCCAGGCAGGGCGTCAAGCGCCTGTACATCGAGCATCTGCCTAACGACGTGTTCCGACTGAAGCTGCACAAACTCAATACCAAGGGTTCATCCCGGCATATCGAAAAACACCTGGGCCGCGTCGACCGCACCTTCAACCTCGGCGAAGGTGCCTCCCCGTCCTACCTGAGCCTGATGAAAGCGGCGCGCAGGCACGGCATCGAACTCAAAGGCCTCGATGCGGCGACGTCCTATGACATGAGCCATGCTTTCCACATTATCGAAGACGCCCAGTCGCCGCCGCGGGCCAACGGGTTGCGCAATTTCTACTCGCACAAAGCGCTCAACGCCGACCTGGCCGACCAGCCGGGAACGCGTTGGGTGGCGCTGGTTGAACACAGCCGGGTGCGGACAGCCGAGCACATACCTGGGCTGGCCGATTTGAACGGCGCATTCGGCCTGCGCATCGACGACGTCAACACCGATTCAGCAGTGGGCCTCTGGCGCGACCCAGTGGATTTCAGGCTCAGCCTGAAAACGAACTACCAAGCGCCGACGCTCACACCTGCTGCTGCGCTACCTGCACCGCTCGTACCCAACGTCGCGGCATTGCCCGAGCCCACCCACTTCAACACATTCGATGTAGCGCCGGCGTTCAGGGAGCACTTGCGCGAGCTGCAGATGACGCACAGGGGCCTGGACACCAGTTACGCACCGGCACTGCCGGAACTGCAGGAGACCTTCAGCGCCTTTGCCCAAGCGCGGCGCCGCCTGCACACGGCCGCCGAAGCGTATTTCAGTAACTACACGCCTCCCGCCAGAGCGCCGCTGCCGGATGCGGCCCTGCTGCGCACCGAACGGGATTTTATCCAGGCCGCCTACACCTATGCCCCAGGCCTGGTGATCGGCGAAGCCCATGCCGCGGAGTCGGCCAAGAAGTTTCTGATCGAGCACATGGCGGATTTGAAGAAACAGGGCGTACGCACGCTATACGTCGAGCATTTGCAAACGGACCTGCACCAACTCGAACTCAACCTCTTCAACCAGACCGCAAAACTGCCCGACACCCTCAAAGCCTTTCTGCAACGCCAGGATGTCGGGCACATGCGTTTTTACGATGGCAAGACCGCCCACTACCAGGGGCCCTACACCTATACCAATGTCCTGCAAGCGGCCAACAAACATGGGATCCGCGTCCGCGCCCTCGATTGCGCGGCCAGCTATAACCTCAAAGGGCTCAGAGGGACGTCGCAAGCACTTCCGGACCCGGACGCCTTGCGCAACGCCATGTTCAGTTACTTCGCCTCCCACGCTATCCAGGCCGACCAGGCCGCACAGGGGGCGCACAAGTGGGTGGCGTTCATGGGCAGCGCCCATACGGACACCTACGCGGGCATCCCAGGGCTGGGGCCCATGCATGGCGTGATCAGCGTGCACATACGTGATAGCGCCACCGGCCTGGCAAAGGGCTTTGAGCCCGGCACCTGGCAAGTGTTCAGCGAAACCAAATGGCGAGCATTACGCAGCGACTTCATCCTGAACGTCGGGTTCGAACGCATAACGCCCCCGGAGCCGTTCGTTCCGCTAGAGCGCTCGCGCCTGAAGAATGTCGGGCATTTCCTGATTGAACGGCCCACGCCGGAGCACACCAACCTGCTGCATAAATCCAACAGCGGTCAGGTTGTTTCCACGCCGATCCAGACAGATGCCACGGGACACTTTTTCATCGACCGTTGGGACGCGCTTAAAGATCAGCGATTCCTGTCTCAAGACAGCCTGATCCGCGCGCTCAGAGAGGTCATACAGCTCACACCTGCGCCTTAGACACCTGCACCGCCCGGTTCAACGCGAACCGGGCCGTGCGTCTTGGCGCTCTTATAACCCCTGGGTCAAAAAACCGTTTCAGATCTCGTGCCAGCTGCCGATACAGCCCTACACACCCTGGCTGGCTCAAAAAACAACACCGTCCAGCAAACAGACATCACTCTTGTGGAGCATTCGATGAATAGCTGGTTCGGTAACATAAGCGTCAACCTCAAACTGGGCCTGGGCTTCGGCCTGGTACTGGTCCTCACCTCGATCCTGGCCCTCACCGGCTGGACCAGCCTGGGCGGTCTGATCGACCGCAGCAACTGGATGAGCGACATCACTCAGCTCAACGCGTCACTGACCAAACTGCGCATCGTGCGCCTGCAATACATGCTGGCCAATGGCGACGAAGCCGTGGCACAGAACGTTCAGACCAACCTGGATGCCTTCACCACCCAGCAGCAAAAACTGCTCGACAGCTTCAAGAGCCCGGAAAACGTCAAGCTGCTCAATGAGCAGAAAGCGGTCATCACGGCTTACCAGCAGTCCTTGAACAAAATGCGCGAGGCTTACCGTAACGGCAACGCCTCGCGCCAGGTGATGGGCGACAAGGCCGACATTGCCAACGCGCAGATCAATGCACTGGATGCCACCGTGCAACAGATGCCTGATAGCCCGGAACGCTTCGCGCAGTTTCAGGCCGTGACCAACGCTAAATTCGAGTTCCTGTCGGCCCGCTACGAAGTGCGCGGTTATACCGGCAACGTCAACCCGGACACCGAAGCGCGCGCCGCCGCGCAAATCGAAAAAACCATCAGCAGCTTGAAAGACCTCAGCGCTGCCTTTGGCGCCAGCCAGCAAAGCGCGCTGACCGCCCTGGAAACGGCCCTGGGCGCCTATCGCACCGCCGTGCAGAACTACAAGACAGCCAACGCCAACATCGTCGCCGCCCGTGCCGAAATGACCACGCAGGGCGCTGATATCGTCACCATCAGCGACAAGCTCTACGAGATCCAGCTCAACCGTCGCGACGTCGAAAGTGCACAGGCCCGCAGCCTGCAGTTGATCAGCACCTTGCTCGCGCTGCTGGTTGGCATCATCGCCGCCTGGGTGATTACCCGTCAGATCACGCGCCCGATCCAGGACACCCTGGCCGTGGTCGAACGCATTGCCTCCGGCGATCTGAGCCACAACATCCAGATCACCCGCCGCGATGAACTGGGCGTGCTGCAGCAAGGCATCCAGCGCATGGGCACCACCTTGCGTGAGTTGATCAGCGGTATTCGTGACGGCGTGACCCAGATCGCCAGTGCCGCCGAAGAACTGTCGGCCGTGACCGAGCAGACCAGCGCCGGGGTCAACAGTCAGAAGATCGAGACCGATCAAGTCGCCACCGCAATGCACGAAATGACTGCCACCGTGCAGGAAGTGGCGCGTAATGCCGAACAGGCTTCGCTGGCGGCCGCCGATGCCGATGGCCAAGCCCGCGCAGGCGACAAAGTGGTGGCGGAAGCCATCGCCCAGATCGAACGCCTGGCGGCTGAAGTCGCGCGTTCCACCGACGCCATGAGCCATCTGCAACAAGAGAGCAACAAGATCGGCAGCGTGATGGACGTGATCAAGGCCGTGGCCGAACAGACCAACCTGCTGGCACTGAACGCGGCGATTGAAGCTGCGCGCGCCGGTGAGGCCGGTCGTGGCTTTGCCGTCGTGGCCGACGAAGTGCGTGGCCTGGCCCAGCGCACCCAGAAATCCACCGAAGAGATCGAAGGCCTGGTCGCCGGTTTGCAGAACGGCACCCAACAAGTGGCCAACGTGATGAACAACAGCCGCAGCCTCACCGACAGCAGCGTCGAACTGACCCGCAAGGCGGGTGTGTCCCTGGAGAACATCACCCGCACAGTGTCGAACATCCAGTCGATGAACCAGCAGATCGCCGCCGCCGCCGAACAGCAAAGCGCCGTGGCCGAAGAGATCAGCCGCAGCATCGTGAATGTGCGCGATGTATCGGAACAGACCGCCACTGCCAGTGACGAAACGGCCAAGTCGAGCGTGGAACTGGCGCGCCTGGGCAGCCAGTTGCAGCAGATGGTCAGCCATTTCCGGGTCTGACAAACCAAAAGGCCGCCTCGGTATCAACCAAGGCGGCCTCTTATCGTCGGGTATTGCGCAACGCTCCACCATAGAAGTGGCATCGTCGTTACGTCAGCGCTTGCTGTGAGCCCGCAACCCCAACCACGCGCTGGGATTGCAATAAAAAACCGCCCTGCCAAGGCGGTTTTTTATTGCATGGAATTTGGCGCTCAGCCCTCGCCTTCCTCGACAAACACCACGCGATTGCCAAACGGGTCCTTGATGCTCATCTCCCGCGAGCCCCAGGGCGTCGCCTCAACTTCGGGTTTGGCATAACGGTAGTCCTTGTCCTGCAACAGCTGCTGGTAAGCATCCACCCCTTGCGCCTGGATCCGCACCGCCGAACCCGGCGAGGCATCGCCATGGTGCTCGGACAAATGCAGCACACACTCGCCCAAAGACACTTGCAGATACAGCGGGTAATTGGTCTCGAAACGATGTTGCCAATCGACCTTGAACCCGAGGAAGTCGACGTAAAACTCCAACGCCTTGACCTCATCGAAAATCCGCAGGATGGGGATGACTTTTCCTAAGTGCATGGCAACCGCTCCGTGTATGAGATCGCCCACTATAAAGACGAAAACCCGAGACGCAAATCCCCGCTGCGCGCCAAGAACCGCCCCGGCCGCTGACCGTTCGCGTGCCCGTCGCGGTAGCTCAACACGCCATTGACCCACACGCCCTCGATGCCTTCTGCCGCGCGTTCAGGCGCGTTGAAATCCGCCACGTCACGCACCCGCAACGGGTCGAACAACACCAGGTCCGCCCAGTGCCCTTCACGAATTTCTCCGCGTTCCGACAAGCCAAAGCGCGCCGCCGACAGACCGGTCATCTTATGCACGGCGGTGTGCAACGGGAACAGCCCGACATCGCGGCTGAAGTGCCCCAATACCCGTGGGAACGCGCCCCACAGGCGCGGGTGTGGAAACGGGTCATCCGGTAAACCATCGGAGCCCACCATTGACAATGGATGCGCCAGGATGCGCCGCACATCCGCCTCGTCCATGCCGTAATACACCGCCCCCGCCGGTTGCAGGCGCCGCGCCGCGTCCATCAACGAAACACCCCATTCACCGGCAATGCCCTGCAGGTCACGACCGCCCATATGCGGGTGCGGCGTCGACCAGGTGATGGTGATGCGGAATGCATCGGTCACCTGCTTGAGGTCCAGGGTCGAAGAACTGGCCGCATAGGGATAACAGTCGCAGCCCACCGGATGGGTTTTCGCCGCAGCTTCCAGCGCCGCCAACAGTTGCGGGCTACGTCCCCAGTTACCGGCACCGGCGCACTTGAGGTGGGAAATGATCACCGGCGCATTGGCGTGTCGGCCGATCAAAAACGCCTCGTCCATCGCCTCCAGCACCGGCTCGAACTCGCTGCGCAAATGGGTGGTGTACACCGCGCCGTACGCGGTCAGTTCCTCACTGAGTTGCAACACTTCATCAGTCTCGGCATTGAATGCGCTGGCGTAGGCCAGGCCTGTGGATAACCCCAGGGCACCGGCTTCGAGACTGTCGTGCAACTGCACGCGCATGGCCGCGATTTCAACCGGCGTGGCGCTGCGGTGCAGGTCATCCATATGGTTGCTGCGCAGCGCCGTGTGGCCGATCAACGCCGCCACGTTAACCGCCGGGTGGGCGTATTCCACCGCGTGACGGTAATCGCTGAAACGCGGATACATGAACGCCTCGCGGGTGCCCAGCAGGTTCATCGGGTCCGGCGGATCACCGCGCAAACTGACCGGCGACGCGCTGATGCCGCAGTTGCCGACGATCACCGTGGTCACGCCCTGGCTGAGCTTGGGCAGCATCTGCGGGTGGCGGATCACTACGGTGTCATCGTGGGTGTGCACATCGATAAAACCCGGCGCCAGCACGCGCCCGGTTGCGTCGAGCTCATGCTCGGCCAGCGCCGCCGACAAATCGCCGATCGTCTCGATACGCCCATCGCGCAGCCCCACATCGGCCACGTAGCCAGGGCTGTTGCTGCCATCGATGATCAGCGCCTGGCGAATCAGCGTGTCGTACTTCATATCAGTCTCCAAGCGGCAGGCTATCGGGGCCGCCACGATATTCGTCCAAGGCCAGTTTGATCCGGCGCAGGCGTTCCTGGTTGTCGTCCGGCAGGGCCAGCGCCAGCTCGGTGGCGAGCAGGTCGATGGCCAGCAGCATGCCGTAGCGCGCCGCCGTGGGTTTGTAGATAAAGCTGGTTTCGGCCGGTTGCAGCGGCAGCACCACGTCCGCCAGCCCCGCCAGGGGGGAGTCGGCCAGGGTGATGGCGATGATATGTGCATCGTAGTTGCGCGCCAGTGCCACCACGTCGAGCAGCTCCGGGGTCAGACCGGTGAGCGAGCAGACGAGTAGCACATGCTCAGGGCCCAACGTCGCCGCCGTGACCCGCATCATCACCGGGTCATGACAGGCGGCAATCGGATAGCCCAGGCGAACCAGGCGTACCTGCAATTCATCGCTGCACACACTCGACGCGCCGCCCATACCAAACGCATGGATCATCCGCGCCCTATTCAGCAGGCCTACCGCATCGACAAACCCCGCCTGATCAAACCCCGACAAATGCTGACGCAACGTCGCCTCGATATCGCCGAGAATCTGGCGGTGGAATGCCGACTGCTCGGGCAACCCCGCCGGGTCCAGAAACCGACTGCCGACGCCACTGGCCTGCGCCAGTTGCAGGCGCAGATCACGCAGGTCGCGACAACCGACACTGCGGGCAAACCGCGACAAGGTTGCCGTACTCACCTCGGCGCGCTGGGACAACGCTTCCAGGCTGGCCGACGCGGCAAAGCCCACGTCATCGAGCATCAACTGGGCGATGCGCCCTTCGCCGGCGCTGAAGGACGCCTGGCGGGCGCGGATCTGGTAGAGGATGTCCATGGCGGCTCCGGGTGACAGAATGAGGCTCACAACAACAGCGAAAGGCCGTACGTCAAAGCGAAAGCGACCAGTGAGATCAGGGTCTCCAAGACGGTCCAGGTCTTGAAGGTCTGGATCACCGTCATATTGAAGTATTCCTTGATCAGCCAGAAGCCGCCGTCATTCACGTGGGAAAAGATCACTGAACCTGCGCCGGTGGCCAACACCAACAATTCAGGGTGTGGATAACCCAAGCCCATCGCCACCGGCGCAACCACGCCGGACGCGGTGGTCATGGCCACGGTGGCCGAGCCGGTCGCAATGCGCATCAGCGCCGCGAACAGCCAGCCCATCACCAGCGGCGACAGATGAAACGCATGGGCCAGGCCGAGTATTTCGTCAGTCACGCCGGCGTCCACCAGGATGCGGTTCAACCCGCCGCCGGCGCCCACCAGCAAGGTGATGCTCGCGGTCGGTGCCAGGCACTCATTGGTGAACTTGAGGATCGACTCACGGTTAAAACCCTGGGCCAGCCCCAGGGTCCAGAAACTCACCAGGGTCGCCAGCAACAGCGCGATCACCGAGTTGCCGATAAACAACAGGAACTGGTTGAACCCCGTGCCCGGCGTGGCTATCACATTCGCCCAGCCGCCGATCATCATCAACACCACAGGCAACAGGATCGTGCCCATGGTCAGCGCGAAGCTCGGCAGACGCGTGCGCGGTTCGCGCTCGATAAACTGGCGCTCCAACGGGTTTTCCGCCGGCAGGTGTATGCGCGGCACGATGAATTTCGCGTAGACCGGGCCGGCGATGATCGCCGTAGGAATGCCGATCAAAATCGCATACAGCACGGTCTGACCCACCGACGCGTTGTATGCCAGCACCGCCATCATCGCAGCCGGGTGCGGTGGCACCAGCGCATGCACCACCGACAGGCCGGCGACCATCGGCAAGCCGACCATCAGGATCGACACCCCCACACGCCGCGCCACGGTAAACGCGATCGGCACCAGCAACACAAACCCCACTTCGAAAAACAGCGGCAGCCCTACCAGAAAGGCGATGCACACCATGGCCCAATGGGCGTTGCGCTCGCCGAAACGGTTGATCAACGTGCGCGCGACCTGCTCGGCGCCGCCGGACTCGGCCATCATCTTGCCAAGCATGGTGCCCAGCGCTACCACCAGTGCGATATGCCCCAGGGTCTTGCCCACCCCCGCTTCGTAAGACCCCATGATCGTGTCCGCGGGCATCCCGGCCATCAACGCCAGGCCGATGGACACCAAGGTGATGACGATAAACGGATTGAGCCGGTAACGTGCGATCAGCACGATCAAAGCAATGATGGCGATGGCAGCGTATGCCAATAGCCCGAAGCCCGGTGATGCAGCCATGCGGTACTCCTCGGAAAGGGTCACGTCGAATCTGTTGTGAAACTCATAAATCATTACCGGGCAGGGTTTTCAATTTTTATGAAAGTAATTTTCGTCCACGGATAAGCGCTGTCGCGCTGGGGTATGCCCGACGCAGTTGCATGAAAATTGAGGGGGTGTTCTTACATGAAGATCAGCAAAAACTGGAAACTCAGCCGATGCGCTTGAGTCATACCCTGCACATTCATTGATGCCAGGAAGCTTGAGCATGATTCGCACCACACTCGCCACCGGCGCGCTGATCCTCGCCGTGTGCGGCACGGCGGCGGCCGCCGACGATTCCGCGCTGAAAAAATGCATGGACGGCGCCAGCACCACCGCTGACATGGTCAGTTGCAACGTCAAGGAAGCCAAGGTCCAGGACACACGCCTGAACAACGCCTACAAGACCGCCCTCGCCGCCCAGGAAGGTACGCGCAGACAACAACTGCAGGACCTGCAGCGCCTGTGGATAAAATACCGCGATGCCAATTGTGGGTTTGTCGGCTCAGCGACCGGCGGCACCATCGATCAAGTCAATGGCACCGGCTGCGTGCTGGAAATGACCCAGGCACGCGCCCAGGAGCTGGAAGACCTCGTAGGGCCTTGAACCACTAGTCGTGATGGACCTTCGCCCGCTTGAGCAGTTTCTTGCAGCGCTCCGACAGATGCAGCACCCGCAGGTGCTTGCCGGCCTTGGTGTAGCGCTCGCGCAAGGTCATCAGCGCGGCAATCGCTGAGTAGTCGACAAAGCTCAGGTGGCGACAATCGAGCGTCACGTGAGCGGGGTCATTGGCCGGGTCGAACTGGTTCAAAAACGGCGTGGTCGAGGCAAAGAACAAGGTGCCATGCAGACGGTAGAGTTTGCTGCCGTCGGCTTCCAGGTGCTCATCGGCATACAGCTCACGGGCCTGCTGCCAGGCGAAATTCAGCGCCGCGATCACGATTCCGCACAGCACGGCGGTCGCCAGGTCGGTGAACACGGTGATTACCGTGACCGCGATAATCACCAGCACATCGTTGAACGGCACCTTGTTGATCACCCGCAGCGACGCCCAGGCGAAAGTCTGCTGGGACACCACGAACATCACCCCCACCAGCGCCGCCAGCGGTATCCGCTCGATCAGCGGTGACAGAAACAAAATGAACAGCAGGATCATCACCCCGGCAAACACCCCCGAGAAACGCCCGCGCCCACCGGAGCTCAAGTTGATCACGGTTTGCCCGATCATCGCGCAACCGCCCATGCCGCCGAACAGGCCCGAGACCATGTTCGCCGCGCCCAGGGCCACGCTTTCGCGGTCGGGGTAGCCACGGGTTTCGGTGATTTCGTCGGTGAGGTTCAGGGTCAGCAAGGTTTCCAGCAGGCCGACCATGGCCATCAGGAATGCATAGGGGGCGATGATGCCGAGGGTTTCCAGGGTCCAGGGAATCTGCGGCAACGCGAACGTTGGCAGGCCGCCTGCGATGTGGGCCATGTCGCCGAGGGTACGGGTTGGCAGGCCAAGCAGGTACACCGCCAGGCCCACGCCGAGGATCGCCACCAGGGCCGGCGGCACCGCGCGGGTGATGCGCGGCAGCAGGTACACAATGGCCATGGTCACCGCGACGAGACCGACCATCACATACAACGGCGTGCCGCTGAGCCAGGCTTCACCGCTTTTGAAATGTTCCAGTTGGGCCAGGGCAATGATGATCGCCAGGCCGTTGACGAACCCCAGCATCACCGAATGCGGCACCATGCGCACCAGCTTGCCCAGGCGCAGCAAACCGAAGGCGACCATGATCAACCCGCCCAGCAGCACCGTCGCCAGCAGATACTCCACGCCGTGTTGTACCACCAGCGCCACGATCACCACCGCCATCGACCCGGCCGCGCCCGAAACCATGCCCGGCCGCCCGCCGAACAACGCTGTCAGCGTGCAGATGATAAAGGCACCGTAGAGGCCCATCAGCGGGTTGAGATGAGCCACCAGGGCAAAGGCGATGCATTCGGGCAGCAATGCAAAAGACGTGGTGAGGCCGGCCAGGGCATCGGCGCGTAGACGGGTGAGAGTCATGAAGTACCAGGGAATTGCGAGGACAAGGAGGTGGGAATGGTACGGAATTGAGCGAGGCGGAGCCAGATTTTTAAGGCCGCCTTACGCGGTGACAAACGCTGATGCCCGTCAGTTAAGGCAGAAGACTTTACCGGTGGGAGGGCGGTATGCCTGCCAAGTCGGAGCGTCAGCAGGCATACCGCGCCAGCTTGGTCTGGATAAAGTCGAGGAAACACTGGATGCGCAACGCCAATTGCGAGTTGCGGTAGAACACCGCGTGGATCGGCTGACGATAACCACTGTTGAACGCCTCCAGTACCGGCACCAGGCGCCCGGCGTCGATGTCGGCGCTGGTCATGAAGTTCGACAGGCAGCAAATACCCTGCCCTTCCAGCGCCAACTGGCGCAGGGTTTCGCCGCTGGACGCGGCAATGCCCGGCTGGATCAGCCAGCGGTCGCCCTCTACATGACGCAGCGGCCAGTGGTTGAGGGTTTCGGTCTGGGTGAAACCCAGCAAGGTGTGGTCAGCCAGCTCGGCCACCGTGGTCGGCGCGCCGTATTGCTTAAGGTAGTCCGGGCTGGCGAGGATATGCAGCGGCGTGCAGCCCAGTGAGCGCGCGTGCAGGGTGGAGTCGGCCAGGGCACCGATGCGGATGGCGATGTCGGTACTCTGCTCCAGCAGGTCGATGATCAGGTCATCGCTGTTGAGTTCCAGCTGGACGTCCGGGTAAAGGCGGCGAAACTCGGCAATGTACGGCACGATCCCGTGCAACATGAACGGCACGGCGGCGTTGATACGCAGGCGTCCGGCGGGGTTCTCCCGGCGCGAGGACAGGCGCTCTTCGAGCTCATCCATCTGCGCCAGGATCAGCTTGGCCTGTTCGAAGAAGTACTTGCCCTCTTCGGTCAGGTCCATGCGCCGCGTGGTCCGATTGATCAGCGTTGTATCGAGCTTGGCTTCCAGGCGCGACAAAGTCCGGCTGACCGCCGACGGCGTCTGCCCGACCTGCTCCGCCGCCGCCGAAATCGAGCCGCACTCGATCACGCTGACGAAGATCTGTAGCTCATCGGATCGGGCTTTCACAGGCTGTTCTCTTTATCGGTTCCGCGCAGCTTACACCGGGAGGTCGAAGACCTGCGCCAGATGCTGTTCATAGCGCGCCACGTCAGCGTCGATGGCCGGACGCTTCATCACGTCCACACACAAGAAGGTCGGCAACGCGGTCATGCCCAAAAATTGGTTGGCCTTGTGGAACGGGAAGTACACCGCGTCCACGCCCTTGGCTTCGAAGAAATCACTCGGGTCGTCGAAGGCTTGCTGCGGCGCGTTCCACGTCAGGGACAGCATGTACTGTTTGCCCCTGATCAGGCCGCCGCTGCCGTATTTCTGCGACGCATCGGAACGGGTACGGCCGTCGCTGGCGTACAGGCTGCCATGGCCTTCGGTGAAGACTTCGTCGATGTACTTTTTGACGATCCACGGCGCGCCCATCCACCAGCCGGGCATCTGGTAAATGATCACGTCGGCCCAGAGGAATTTGGCGACCTCTTCGGCCACGTCATAACCCTCGTCGATATGCGTGACCTTGACGTCGATACCACCACGGTCCAGCACAGCCGCTGCGGTGTCATGCAAGGTGGCGTTGTAACGGCCGTCGGAGTGAGCGAATTTTTTACCGCCGTTGAGCAGGAGTACTTTTTTCATGGGAGGGCATCCAAGAGGTTGAAATGTCTGGACGCAGACTATCGACCTCGCCTCCGGGGAATAAGCCGTTGCGCGGCAAAATACCTTTGATCAGTAAGCACGAATACTTGACGCATTATTAACCACCGATCAGCAGATGCCCGCCGAGCAGCGCCATGCCGACGAAAAACACCCGCTTAAACAGCACCGCACTGATGCGCGTGCGCACCACCTGCCCCAACCACATGCCCAACAACGCCGGCACCAGCGCCAGCAACGAGGCACCGACTTCGCCTCCGCCCAATGCACCGCGCCAGGCCAACCCGGCAGCCAGCGCCAGCGTCGACAAGCTGAACGACAGCCCCAGCGCCTGCACCAGTTGGTCGCGACTCAACCCCAGCGCTTGCAGATACGGCACGGCGGGGATCACGAACACACCGGTGATCACCCCACATAACGGGCCCAGCCAGCGCTCGGTTATGGGCTTGACGTGGAACGTCGGCAAACACAGACCGCTCAGGGCGTACACCAGCAACGCCGCGCCCAGCGCACGCACCACCCAACGCCCGCCGTCCATGCCCAGCCAGAACGTGCCCACGCCGGTGCCGAGCACAATCAGCAACAACATCGGCCATAGGCGTTTGAGCAATGCCCTTAGATGACCGCCAAATGCCAATTGCGACAGGTTGGTGACGGTCGACGGGATGATCAGCAACGCCGCAGCCTGCGCCGGCAACATAGCCAGGCCGAGCAACCCCATGGCCACGGTGGGCAATCCCAGGCCGATCACGCCTTTGACGGTGCCGGCCAGCAGAAAGGTGCCGATCACCAGCAGCGTCAAGGCCGGGCCGAGGTTTTGGTAGAACGCGAGGAAGGTATTCATGGGGCGATTGTGCGGGTTTGGAGTGGGGCTGAAAATTCGCCATATACTGAGGCAGCCTCTTGTATTGCATCAGGCTGATCGTTTTGCGGGCAAGCCCAGCCAGAGGACATCTTCCAGCCATGCATTTTGACCTGATCGACCTGCGCCTCTACCTGCACACCCTCGACACGGGCAGCATCACCGCCGGCGCCAGTCGCAGCCATTTATCCCTGGCAGCGGCCAGTGCCCGCATCCGTGGGATGGAAACGTCCCTGTGCATCGCATTGCTTGAGCGCGGGCGCCGGGGCGTCACACCCACACCCGCCGGTACGGCCTTGGCGCGCCACGCCCGCCTGCTGCTGCAACAGGCCGACCATCTGCAACAAGAACTGGCGGAATACGCCAAAGGCGCCAAAGGTCAGGTGCGCCTGCTGTGCAACACCACGGCGCTGAGTGAACACCTGCCGGAGGTGCTGGCGGACTTTCTACGCGCACACCCCAACCTTGAGATCGACCTGCAGGAATTGCCCAGCCTGCGCATTGCCCAGGCCCTGCGCCAGGGCACAGCGGACCTGGGGATTATTTCCGATGCAGTCGACACCCACGGCTTGCAGACCCTGCCCTTTCGCGACGACCCGCTGGTGCTGCTCCTGCCGCTGGCGCATCCCCTGACGGGGCGCTGCGTGAGTTTTATCGACAGCCTGCAACACGATTACATTGGCCTGGCCGCCCACAGTGCGCTGGCGGTGTACCTGGAGGAACAGGCGTTGCACGCGGGCTTTCGCTTGCAGACGCGTATTCGCGCCGAGGGTTTTGATGGAGTGATGCGCATGGTTGCCAGGGGCGCGGGGCTGGGTATCGTGCCTCAGGCGGCACTTGACCGCTGGCCGTCGGCGCGCCCGTTCAAGGCCCAGCCGTTGCAGGAAGACTGGGCACGCCGCCAACTGCTGTTGTGCGCGCGATCATTCGACCACTTGCCCGGTTACGCCAAAGCCTTGTTCGACGCCCTGGCCTTGCCCTTGCAAAAACGCCCGTAAGACACCGCCGACATCAGCAGCAGGAACGGCACGCCAAACACCAAGGTCATCTTGAATGCGTCGGTGAAATCCGTGTCGTTGTCCTTAAGTCACGCTGTGGCGCACCTTGAACTGCGGCTGATCCCAGGTGCCGTTATCGAGAATGTCCGCGAGGATATCCACTGCGTCCCACACCTCAGTGAAGCGGGTGTACAGCGGCGTAAACCCGAAGCGCATGATGCGCGGCTCGCGGTAGTCACCGATCACGCCGCGGGCAATCAAGGCCTGGATAACCGCATAGCCTTCCGGGTGTTCGAAACTCACATGGCTGCCGCGCCGGGCGTGCTCGCGGGGGGTGATCAGTGTCAGGCCATGGGCCGCGCAACGGGTCTCGACCTGCTCGATAAACAGGT
Source organism: Pseudomonas sp. EYE_354 (assembly GCF_023148575.1). Classification (NCBI taxonomy): domain Bacteria; kingdom Pseudomonadati; phylum Pseudomonadota; class Gammaproteobacteria; order Pseudomonadales; family Pseudomonadaceae; genus Pseudomonas; species Pseudomonas sp. EYE_354. The sequence goes on along the minus strand of NZ_JAHXNQ010000021.1, from coordinate 24,394 downwards.
CGGTCAACGCCAGGGATTTGCTGCGCAGGCTGGCCATATCGGTCTGTTCAAACAGCTCCAGACCACACTCCACCATGGCCAGCGAGGTAATCGGCTGGGTGCCGCACAGGTAGCGCGCGATGCCGGCGCTCGGCGCGTAGTCGGACTCCATGGCGAACTGCCGAGTGTGCCCGAACCAGCCTGACAACGGCTGATGCACCAGGTCCACCAGCGCCGGGTTGACCCACACGAACGCCTGCGAACCAGGGCCGCCGTTGAGGTATTTGTAGGTGCAGCCAATCGCGTAATCCGCCTCGGCGGCGTTCAGGTCGATGGGCACTGCGCCCGCTGAATGCGCCAGGTCCCAGATGCTCAACGCGCCGCACTCATGGCTCAAGGCCGTGAGCGCCTGCATGTCATACATAAAGCCGGTCTTGTAATTGACGTGGGTGAGCATCACCACGGCCACGTCGGTGTCGATAGCCTGGGGCAGTTCGTCCGGGCTGTTCACCAGACGCAGGCAATAGCCCTGTTGCAATAGCTCAGCCAGGCCCTGTGCGATGTACAGGTCGGTCGGAAAGTTGCTCGCTTCGCTGACGATCACCTTGCGCGCGGGCTCGCGCTGGCCCTGCACGGTCAGCGCGGCGCTGAGCACTTTGAACAGGTTGATGGAAGTGGTATCGGTGATCACCACTTCGCCGTCGCGTGCACCGATCAGCGGCGCCAGGCGGTTACCCAGGCGTAGGGACAAATCTGCCCAGCCGGCGCTGTTCCAACTGCGGATCAGGCCATTGCCCCACTCCTCGGCAATCACCTGCTGCGCACGCGCCAGCGCGGCCACCGGGCGTGCGCCGAGGGAATTGCCGTCCAGGTAGATCACCCCCGCAGGCAGCGCGAACTGCTGACGCAGAGGTGCCAAGGGGTCTTGGGCGTCGAGGGTTTGGCAGTGGCTTCGGGAGGTCATGGCCGATCCTGGTTTTTAGAAGGAAGACAGGCCAAATAATGAACGAAGAATCGCAGAATTTTCGTGCAAAGTGATCGGCAACACGCTAATTAAGCTGTAGGAAATTCGAACTTAACTCACAAACACGCGGATTTATTCTAATCATGATGCTTGACGCCACCGACCTGCGCCTCCTGCATTTCCTGCAACAGGATGGCCGTATCAGCAACCAGGAACTGGCGGAAAAAGTCGCATTGTCCCCTTCCGCCTGCCTGCGCCGTCTGCGCCTGCTGGAAAGCGAAAAAATCATCAGCGGTTACCGCGCCGTGTTGAATGCCGAGCAACTGGGTATCGAGCTGGAGGCGATCGTGCACCTGTCGTTGCGCCAGGACGTGGAAGACTGGCATGAGACGTTTATCAAGAAGGTGCAAGGCTGGCCGGAGGTGGCCAGTGCCTACGTGATCACCGGCGCCAGCAACTACGTGCTGCGGGTCCAGGCACGCAACCTCAAGCACTTTTCGGACTTTATCGTGAACCACCTGAACCGCACGGCGGGGGTGATGGATATACGCTCGGAGATCGTGTTGCAGAAGATCAAGGATCGGGATGAGCTGTTGGACCTGGTCCTGCGCAAATAAGAGCAGCGCGACAGAACCCATGTGGGAGGGGGCGTAGACCCTGCCACATGGGTAGCCACGCTTATCAGTCTTCCAGTGCACGCACCCGCTGCATGCGTTTTTGCTCCAGCGGAGCGTCAGCCACCTGCAACTCAAAGTCAAAATCAATCTGCGCAAAACGCCCTTCTACACCAAACTCCTGCGCCAACTGCTTATCGTCACTGAAGCGGATTTCAGCGATCAATTCATCGCGCGTGGCGTAGGCAAAATCATCGTGCAGGTACGGGTCATCCGACAGGTTGATCTGGGTGGTCAGGTGCCGATAGCCGGGCGCAGAGATAAAGAAGTGGATATGCGCCGGCCGTTGCCCGTGACGCCCCAACTGATCGAGCAGTTGCTGGGTCGGCCCGGTCGGCGGGCAACCGTAGCCCGACGGCACGATGCTGCGAAAACGGTAGTTGCCCTGGGCGTCAGTCTCGATGCGCCGGCGCAGGTTGAATTCCGATTGGGTGCTGTCGAACCACGAATAGGTGCCGCCGGTGTTGGCCTGCCACACGTCGACGATCGCACCGGCCAGCGGATTGCCGTCGGTGTCGCGCACCTGCCCGCGCATGAACAGCGGCACGGCGGTGTCCGTCCCATCGTCCAAACGCGCTTCGTACTTGGACAGCGGCGCACCGGCCACGTACAGCGGGCCTTCGATGGTGCGCGGGGTGCCACCGGTTTTGCCGGCCTCTTCGTCGGCCGCATCCATCAACATGTCCAGGTAATGCTCAAGCCCAAGCCCCGCGACGAGCAGCCCGGCTTCCTGGTTCTTGCCCAGCTCATTAAGGTAGTTGACCGCTTTCCAGAACTCTTCCGGGGTCACCTCAAGGTCTTCGATGATGTTCACGGTGTCGCGCAAAATCCGGTAGACCAGCGCTTTGGCGCGCGGGTTACCGTCGTCATTGAAATTGCCGCTGGCTTCTTCGAGAAACTGTTGGGCATGGGCAGTCTGGGACAGGCGGATGGACATGGTGCAATCCTCATCTTGTAGTTATTCGGTGTGGCGATTCGGTAGAACGGGCTATCGGTCGTCGTCATGGATCGACGAAGGATGCCGGCACAGGGCGTTCACTTCGATGGCCATGTAGGGGTAAAGCGGCAGTTGCATCAACAGGTCGTGCAGTTCTTGCACACTGTCGACGTCGAACACGCTGTAGTTGGCGTAGAGCCCGGCAATGCGCCACAAGTGGCGCCATTTGCCCTCCTGCTGCAGACGCTGCGCCAGGGCCTTTTCGTCAGCCTTGAGGCTGGCGGCGCGTTCAGGGTTCATGTCGACGGGCAGGTTCACGGTCATTTTTACGTGGAACAACATAGCAGGCGCCTCTTAGTGTTTATCACGACGAAAGAACGCCAGACGCTCTTCATCGATGGTCAGGCCCAGGCCCGGCGCAGTGGAGACATGCAGCTGGAAGTCGCGGTACAACGGCGGTTCGCTGAGGATGTCCTCGGTGAGCAACAGCGGTCCGAACAGCTCGGTGTCCCAGGCCAGTGTGTTCAGGGTGAGAAACGCATGGGCCGAGGCCAGGGTGCCGATGCCGCCTTCGAGCATGGTGCCACCGTACAAGCCGATGCCAGCTGCTTCGGCAATCGCGGCGGTGCGCAGCACCGCGCGCGGGCCGCCGTTCTTGGCGATCTTGAGGGCAAACACCGAGGCTGCGCCTTCGCGGGCCAGGTTGAAGGCATCCTCCACACATTCGATGGATTCATCGGCCATGATCGGCGCCCGGCTCGACCGGTTCAGCCGCGCCATACCGCCGCGGTTGTTGCGCGAAATCGGCTGTTCGATCAGGTCGATACCGTTGTCCCCAAGCACCTGGCAGGCCCGCAGCGCCACGGCTTCGTCCCAGGCCTGGTTGACGTCGACACGCACACTGGCGCGATCGCCCAAGGCCTTTTTGATCGCCAGCACGTGGGCCAGGTCGCGGCTGACTTCACCGGCCCCGATCTTCAGCTTGAAAATGCGGTGGCGGCGCAGGTCGAGCATCTTCTCGGCCTCGGCGATATCTTGCTCGGTGTTACCGCTGGCCAAGGTCCAGGCCACCGGCAGCGCATCCCGCACGCGGCCGCCGAGCAACTCACTGACCGGCAGGCCCAGGCGTTTGCCCAGCGCATCGAGCAGGGCGCTTTCGATACCGGATTTGGCAAAGGTATTGCCGCGAATACTGCGCTCCAGGCGCAACATGGCGGCGTTGATATTGCTGGCATCCTGGCCGACCAACAGTGGCGCGAAGTGACGGTCGATGTTGACTTTGATGCTGTCGGGGCTCTCATTGCCGTAGCTCAGGCCGCCGATGGTGGTGGACTCACCGATGCCTTCTATTCCGTCGGCGCAACGCACGCGGATGATCACCAGGGTCTGGTTCTGCATCGTGTGCATCGCCAGCTTGTGCGGGCGGATGGTAGGGAGGTCGACGATAATCGTCTCGATCGACTCGATGGCACAAATCGGCATGGCAATACCCGCTGGGTTCTTTATTGGTTTGAGCTGATTCTGTACCGGCTCTTTCCAGGCTTCCAATATAGATTTAGTCTTGATCGATACTCTTAAGGTATGAAAGGAGCCGTCATGGAACTGCGTCATCTGCGCTATTTCCAGGTGCTGGGTGAAACCCTCAACTTCACCCGCGCCGCCGAACGCCTGCACATCGCCCAACCGCCGCTGAGTCGACAGATCCAGCAACTGGAGGATGAACTGGGCGTGCTCCTGTTGGAGCGCGGCCGGCCACTGCGCCTGACCGAGGCCGGGCGGTTTTTCTATGAACACGCCAATGTGTTGCTCGAACAATTGAGTAAAGTCTGCGACAGCACGCGGCGTATCGGCCAGGGCGAAAAGACCTGGCTGGGCATCGGTTTTGCGCCGTCGACCTTGTATGGCGTGCTGCCGGAACTGATCCGACGGCTGCGCACCCACGACGCGCTGGAGCTGGAGCTGGGCCTTTCGGAGATGACCACCTTGCAGCAGGTCGAAGCGCTCAAGGCCGGGCGTATCGATGTGGGTTTCGGGCGTATTCGCATCGACGACCCGGCCATCGTCCAACGCGTGCTGGTGGAGGACCGATTGGTGGCCGTGCTGCCTGCTGGCCACCCGCTGCTGGCCGCCCCCGCCACCCTCGCCCAATTGGCCGCCGAGCCGTTCGTGCTCTACCCCGGCAACCCGCGCCCCAGTTATGCCGACCATGTGATCGCGCTGTTCGATGCCCACGGCCTGAGCCTAAAGGTCGCGCAGTGGACCAACGAGCTGCAGACCGCCATCGGCCTGGTCGGCGCAGGCATGGGGGTCACCCTGGTGCCGGCGTCGGTGCAGGTGCTGCATCGGGCGGACATCGGCTACACCCCGGTGGTGGAGGCCACGGCCACTTCGCCGATTATCCTGAGCCGGCGGGTCAATGATCAGTCGCCGGGGCTGAGGCATTGTTTGCAACTGGTGGAAGAACTGATCTGACTTCACTCAAGCGTCACAAATCCCAGTGGAAGTGGGCTTGCCCCCGATGGTCGAATCCATCCAACAATGGCTGGCCGATCAGGCACTTGATGGCGTTCAGCTGTATTACGAAAAGTTTACGCAGAGTAATATCTGCCCCCTCAGCACTTCTGATGGGTTCAGCCCAGAGAAATATAAGTAGAAGGGAACGTTAATGGCGGATGACATGGTTAACCCGGTGGGCCTCAAGCGTGGCCTGAAGAACCGGCATATTCAGCTGATTGCCTTGGGAGGGGCGATTGGCACGGGGCTGTTCCTCGGCTCGGCGGGGGTGCTCAAGTCGGCGGGCCCGTCGATGATCCTGGGGTATGCGATTGCCGGTTTTATCGCGTTCCTGATCATGCGCCAACTCGGCGAGATGATCGTCGAAGAGCCGGTCGCCGGTTCCTTCAGCCACTTCGCGCACAAATACTGGGGTGGCTACGCGGGCTTCCTGGCCGGTTGGAACTACTGGGTACTGTACGTGCTGGTGGGCATGGCCGAACTGACGGCCGTGGGCAAGTACATCCAGTTCTGGTGGCCCGAGATCCCGACGTGGGTCAGCGCACTGGTGTTCTTCGTGGCGGTGAACCTGATCAACACCTTGAACGTGAAGTTCTTCGGTGAGGCCGAGTTCTGGTTTGCGATCATCAAGGTGGTGGCGATTGTCGGCATGATCGTGCTCGGCTGCTACCTGCTGTTCAGCGGCACCGGCGGCCCGCAGGCCTCCATCAGCAACCTGTGGAGCCACGGCGGGTTCTTCCCCAATGGCGGCATGGGGCTGTTGATGTCCATGGCGTTCATCATGTTCTCGTTCGGTGGCCTGGAGCTGGTGGGCATCACTGCCGCCGAAGCCAGCGAACCGCGCAAGGTGATCCCCAAAGCGATCAACCAGGTGGTCTACCGGATCCTGATTTTCTACGTCGGCGCCCTGACCGTGCTGCTGTCGCTGTACCCATGGGACCAACTGCTGCAAACCCTGGGCGCCTCGGGCGATGCCTACAGCGGCAGCCCGTTTGTGCAGATCTTCTCGCTGATCGGCAACGACACCGCCGCGCACATCCTCAACTTCGTGGTGCTGACCGCGGCGCTGTCGGTGTACAACAGCGGCGTGTACTGCAACAGCCGCATGCTGTTCGGCCTGGCCGAGCAGGGTGATGCGCCCAAAGCGCTGATGAAACTCAACAAACAAGGCGTGCCGCTGCGTGCCCTGGCGATCTCGGCGTTGGTGACGATGCTGTGCGTGGTGGTCAACTACGTGGCGCCGCAGAGCGCCTTGGAGTTGCTGTTCGCGCTGGTGGTTGCCTCGCTGATGATCAACTGGGCGCTGATCAGCATCACCCACATCAAGTTCCGCAAAGCCATGGGCGACCAAGGCGTGACGCCGTCGTTCAAGACCTTCTGGTTCCCGTTCAGCAACTACCTGTGCCTGGCGTTCATGCTGATGATCATCAGCGTGATGCTGGCGATTCCGGGGATTCGCGAGTCGGTGTACGCAATGCCGATTTGGGTGGGGGTTATCTACGTGGCGTATCGGCTGCGAGTCCGGAACAGCAATGCGGTTGTGAGCACGTCGTAAGACCTGCGGGAGCCGGGCTTGCCTGCTCCCCTTGATTGTATTGCGCAATAAACAAGGCCCCGGATCTGCGGGGCTTTTTGTTTAGAGCGTGGAACGTACGCGCCAGAGCTCGGGAAAGAGCACGGTGTCGAGCATCTTGCGCAAATACCCCACGCCTTCCGTGCCGCCCGTGCCGGGCTGGAAGCCGATGATCCGCTCTACGGTGGTGACATGGCGGAAGCGCCACTGGCGGAACGAATCTTCCAGGTCGATAAATTTTTCGGCCAACTGATACAAATCCCAATAGCGACTCGGGTCGCGATACACCTCACGCCAGGCCGCCTCCACGGACTCATCGTGCACCGTGGCCGCGGTCGGATCGCGTTCGGCGCGCCGGGGGTCAATCGCCAGACCGGTCCTGGCCATCAGGTTGACCGCCTCGTCATACAGCGACGGCGTGGCAATCGCCACCTGCAGTTCCTGCAACAGTTGCGGGCGGTGGGCATGGGGCCGCAACAGCGCCGGGCTTTTGTTACCCAGGATAAATTCGATCTCGCGGTACTGGAACGATTGAAATCCCGAGGACTGCCCCAGGAACGGGCGGATCGCCTTGTACTCGGACGGCGTCATGGTCGCCAGCACCGCCCAGGCATGCACCAGTTGGTCGAAGATCCGCGACACCCGCGCCAGCATCTTGAACGCCGGCGGCAACTCGCCCAGGCGCACATGCTCGCGGGCGGCCTTGAGTTCGTGGAGCATCAGTTTCATCCACAGCTCAGAGGTCTGGTGCTGGATGATGAAGAGCATTTCGTTGTGGTCCGGCGAAAGCGGGTGCTGGGCGCTAAGGACTTTGCCCAGGTCCAGGTAGTCGCCGTAGCTCATGGCCTCGGAGAAATTCAGTTCGGCGTTATGCCATTCTTCCTGGGGTTGGGAATCGGCAGGCTTATAGTCTGGAGAAAAGGGACACTGGCTCATCGCGTGGGCTCCTTGAGCGGACGGAGAATGGCGCGTACAGGGCTGGCGTCGAGGTTGGCAAACCGCAGCGGCAGCGCGATCAGTTCATAGTCGCCCTCCGGTACGTCATCGAGCACGATGCCTTCGAGAATGGCCATGCCATGTCGGGCCACGGCGTTGTGGGCCTCCATGGTCTTGGATTGTTGCGGGTCCAGGGACGGGGTATCGATACCAATCAAGCGCACGCCCAGGCCGGCCAGCAGTTCAATGGTTTGCGGGGCGATGGCGGTGAAGTCCGGATCCCACTGCGTCAGCGGCGCTTGTGGATAAGTGCGCAGCAACACCCGCTCCGGCAGGTTATCCACACGCCCCTGCAACTGATGCGGCTGCACCAGCGCGCCACTGCCCAGGCAATGCAGCACGCGGCACGGGCCCATGTACACATCCAACGACACCGCGCCGATCGGCGCGCCCTCGGCGCTGTAATGCAGCGGCGCATCTACATGGGCGCCGGTATGCGGTGACAAGGTAACGCGTCCCACGTTCACCGGGCACTCCGGGCCGAACTGCCACACGCGCTCCTCCTGGAACGGCGTATCCCCCGGCCAGGTCGGGGTCGCCGTACTCAAGGGCGGGCTGATATCCCACCACGTTTTTATAGGGTTCATCTCAAGGCTCTTGGCGGTTACTGGGGTGAATGATACGAGGGCCTGCTGCGAATTTTCTTGCGAATTCCGGCGCCGGGCGCGAATTCTTTCGCACTTACTGCGAGGAATGGGCAGATTAGTGCACACATCTTTCGTTTCCATACGGTGCAACAGATGGCTGCGCTTCTGGGCATCCCGATGTCGAGTTCAGACCACTGACACAACGCCGCAGGCCTTAGGGTGGATCTTTCCATTCCCTGCCTCGGAGGCATCATGTCCACACCCATCACCGTACTGCGCGACACCCATCCCCTGCCGGTACTGGATGCCTGCAAATGGGAAAAACTCGAGGGCGACCCGCACACCGTCAACCTCAACGCCTACACCAGCGAAGACGGCAGCAAGATCATGGGCACCTGGATCTGCACCCCGGGCAAGTGGTACGTGGACTATGTGAAATGGGAGTACTGCCACTTCCAGGAAGGCTACTGCATCATCACCCCCGAAGGGATGGCGCCGATCCACCTGCGGGCTGGGGATATCTTTGTGGTGGAGCCAGGGATGAAGGGGACGTGGGAAGTGGTCGAGACTGTGCGTAAGTATTTTGTGTTTGCTTGAAGCCTTGGCTGAACCGGCTAGCTGTGGCGAGCGGGCTTGCCCCGCTCACCAGAACCCTTATTTGGGCTTGCGATAGCTGTTGATGATCGCCGAGAAATCTTTGCCGCCTTCCCCCCGCTGACTCATCGATTGATACAACTGCTGGGCCACCGCGCCCAGAATCACCGGCTGCTTCGCCTGGCGAGCCGCTTCGGTGGCCAGGCCCAGATCCTTGAGCATCAGGTCGGCGCCGAAACCACCGGTATAGCCACGCGACGACGGCGCGGTTTCGATCACCCCCGGCCATGGGTTGTAGGTGTCGGAACTCCAGCAACGCCCGGTGGAGCTGTTGATAATGCCGGCCAGCACTTGGGTGTCGATCCCCAGCGCATCGCCCAGGGCCATGGCTTCGCTGACGCCAACCATGCTGATGCCCAGCAGCAAGTTGTTGCAGATCTTGGCGATTTGCCCGGTACCGACATCACCGCAGTGCACGATGTTGCGACCCATCTGTGCCAGCACCGGTTGCAGGGTGGCGAACAGTTGCGCGGTAGCGCCGACCATAAAGGTCAGGGTCCCGGCTTGCGCACCACCGGTGCCGCCGGACACCGGCGCGTCTGCCATCACCACGCCGTGCCGGGCTGCCGCCGCGGCCACATCGCGGGCGGTCTGCGGGTCGATGGTGCTGCAATCCACCGCGGGCACGCCTTTACCAATGCCAGCCAGCACGCCGTCTTCATTGAGCCATACGCTGCGCACATGGGCGGCGGCGGGCAGCATGGTAATCACCAGTTCAGCGCCGTGGGCCGCATCCCGCGGTGAGTCGCTGATGCTGCCGCCGAGTTCGGCCAGTTCCTTGAGCACCGTCTGGTTCAGGTCAAACAGGTTCAGCGCGTGGCCAGCCTTGATCAGGTTGCGGGCCATGGGCGCACCCATGTTGCCCAGGCCGATAAATGCAATCTTCATGGTCGTCTCCCGGAATCAGCGCAGGTTGATGGTGGTGTTGACGCCATCGTTGACCGTGTCGTCATCGAACCAGCGGCTGGTGACGGTTTTGGTCTGGGTGTAGAACTGCACCACTTGCTTGCCGTAAGGGCCCAGGTCGCCGAGCTTGGACCCGCGGGAACCGGTGAAGCTGAAGAACGGGACCGGCACCGGAATCGGGATGTTGATCCCGACCTGGCCCACATCGATCTCGCTCTGGAACTTGCGCGCCGCCGCCCCGCTCTGGGTGAACAGGCCGGTGCCGTTGCCGAACGGGTTGGCGTTGACCAGCGCGATGGCCTCATCGAGGGTGTCGACTTCCAGCACCACCAGCACCGGGCCGAAGATTTCCTGGGTATAGATCTGCATGTCAGTGGTCACGCCGGAGAACAGGGTCGGGCCGACGAAGTTACCTTGCTCGAAGCCCGGCACCTTGATGTCGCGGCCGTCCAGTTCCAGTTTGGCGCCTTCTTTCACGCCGCTTTCGATCAGCTCCAGGATGCGGGCCTTGGCGCGCTTGGAGATGACCGGGCCGACGTCGGTACCGGCCTCGCTGCCGGCATTGACCTTGAGTTTCAGCGCCAGCGCCTTGAGGTCCGGCAGCCATTGTTTGGCCGCACCCACCAGCACCACCACCGAGGTGGCCATGCAACGCTGGCCCGCCGCGCCGAAACCGGCGCCGACCAGGGCATTGAGGGTGTGTTCGCGGTTGGCATCGGGCAGCACCACCGCGTGGTTCTTGGCGCCCATCATCGACTGCACGCGCTTGCCGTGTTTGCCGGCCAGGTCGTAGACGTGCGTGCCGACCGCCGTCGAGCCGACGAAAGACACGGCCTTGATGTCTTTGTGGGTGCAGAGGGCATCCACCACATCCTTGCCGCCGTGCACCACGTTGAGCACACCGGCCGGGACGCCGGCTTCCAGCGCCAACTCCACCAGCAACATCGTCGACAACGGATCCTGCTCGGATGGCTTGAGAACAAACGTGTTCCCGCAGGCAATGGCCATCGGGAACATCCACAGCGGGATCATCGCCGGGAAGTTGAACGGGGTAATCCCGGCGCACACGCCGATGGGCTGGCGCAGGGTGTAGGTGTCAACGCCACCGGCAACGTTTTCGGCGAACTCGCCCATTTGCAGGGTGCCGATGGAGCAGGCGTGCTCCACCACTTCCAGGCCACGGAAAATATCGCCCTCGGCATCGGCGATGGTCTTGCCCTGCTCGGCGCTTAGGACCACCGCGATGCGTTTGGAGTGCTCACGGATCAAGGCCTGCAGCTTGAGCATGATGCGCATGCGTGCACCAATCGGCGTCAGCTTCCAGGTCTGGAAGGCGCGATGGGCAGCGTCGATGGCGGCGTTGACTTCATCAGCCGTGGCGAACGGGACTTTGGCCAACACTTGCTGGGTGGCCGGGTTGACGATGTCTTGCCAGTGTGTGGTCTTGGACTCGACCCACTCGCCGTTGATCAGCAATTTGACCGGTTGCACGGAAATTTCGGCAGATGCGTTCATGTGGTCTCCAACTCTTATATTTATCTAGAGACAAGGCGCGTGAATCGCCTTGAAGAATGAGGCGTTCGGACTGTTTTTGGAGTATAGATGTGCAAATCTCTAATAAGAACGCACATAAAAGCCGGTCCAATATGCAAAAAAACATCACGTCACTGGGCTCCCTGAACTGGGATGACCTGAAGTTTTTCCTCGAAGTGGCCCGCACTCGCAAGGCCAGCGTCGCCGCCAAGCGCCTGGCGGTGGACTACACCACCGTGTCGCGGCGCATCAGCTCACTGGAAATGTCGCTCGGCACGTTGCTGTTCGAAAAATCCCGGACCAACGGCTTTGTGCTCACCCCGGAAGGCCAGCGTCTGCTGGGCTACGCCGAGTCCATCGAAAGCACCCTGCACATGGCCTGCGAGCAAGTCTCCGGCTCCGGCGTGGCGCTGTCCGGGCACGTGCGCATGGGCTGCACCGAAGGCTTCGGCAGCTTCTTTGTCACCCCGCAACTGAGTCACTTCGTCGACACCTACCCGGCCATCTCGGTGGATATCCTGCCCCTGCCCCACTTCATCAGCCTGTCCAAGCGCGAGGCCGACATCGTCATCGCTCTGGAACGTCCGGAACACGGCCCCTACGTGTGCTGCAAACTGTGCGACTACAAACTGCAGCTATACGCCACCCAGGACTACCTCGACCAACACCCGCCGATCCGCAAACCGGCGGATTTGGCCGAGCATCCGTTTATCAGTTATGTCGATGACCTGGCGTTCAGCTCGGAGCTACTGTACCTGGCGAATGTAGTGCCCGGCGCCAGCGCGAGTTTGCGCAGTACCAGCGTGATTGCGCAGTACGTGGCGGCGCAGCAAGGCCGGTCGATGGCGATACTGCCGTGCTTTTTGGCGGCGCAGGATCCGCGCTTGCTGCCGGTGCTGGGGGAGCAGATCGCGCTTACGCGGCAGTTTTGGATGTATTGCCGGGAGGACTTGAGGAAGTTGAAGCGGATTACGTTGCTGTGGGACTACATCAGGGAAGTGACGGAGCAGAACCAGGGGTTATTGATGGGGGAGACGCGGGAGATGAAGTTCGCGGATTAAAGGGCCGTCAACGATGACGCTTGACGCTGGCGCCGAACGCTTCAACGAACACACCGCGCAATAAACGTGGAAGCGGGCTTGCCCGGCTCCCACAGATGGAGTGCGTTTGAGCGTTGGAAAGGCGCGCCCGCTCAGTCTGCGATCACCACAATCGACACCCGCCGATTTTCCGTACGCCCCGCCGCCGTGTCGTTGGACGCCACCGGCTGGCTGCTGCCGAGGCCGCGCAGTTGGATGTTCTCTTCTTTCATACCAACCCCTGTCAACACCGTGGCCACGCTCTTGGCGCGGCGCTGGGACAGTTGTTCGTTGTAGGTTTCTTTGCCGGAGGTGTCGGTGTGGCCGTCGATGCGCACGCGTTCGATGCCCACGCCCAGCAGAGCTTTCCCAATGCGTTGGACGATGTCGGTGCTGGGTTGGTTGAGGGCTTCGACGTCGCTGCCAAACAGTACTTTGCCCGACAACCCGAATGCCCAGCCTTCGTCGGTGAGTTCAAAGCCTTGTTGTTTGAGAACCGCCACCTGCGCCGCGGTCAGGCCGTTGGGGGGCGGTGTATGGCAGCCGCCGAGGGCCAGCAGTGCCACCAATAACGTGAAAAACATAACGCGTGCGGTCGAAAACAAGGGATCAACTCCTGTGTTGAAGATTGACAGCAGAGTGCTCCGACTCTGCCGTTTGCTGGCCGCGCTGGGAAACCCGTTTGGCCTGGTACATCGCCGCGTCAGCGGCATTGAGTAAGGTGCTGGGGGTGGCACCATGATCGGGGTAGATGGCAATGCCGATGCTGAGTGAGGTCAGTACCTGGGTGTTGCCGGGCACGGTGATCGGCAAGTCCATGCTGGCGATGATTTTGTCGGCAATGCGCTGCGCGTCTTCGACCGTGTATAACGGCGCCAGCATGATGGCGAACTCGTCACCGCCCAGGCGCGCTACCAAGTCGTCGTCACGCAGTTGCGCGCGCACACGGTCGGCAACGGCCATCAACACCGCATCGCCGGCGGCGTGGCCGAAGTTGTCGTTGATGTCCTTGAAGCGGTCGCTGTCGAGGAACAGCACCGCCACTTTCTCATCGACCTTGGCCGCGCTGCGTAGCGCACGGATTAACCGGCCCTCGAAGAACGCACGGTTGGGCAGGCCGGTGAGGCTGTCGTGGTTGGCTTGGTGGGCCAGGGTCTCGTTTTCGCTTTGCAGGCGGCTTTGCCAGGCTTCCATTTCGCCAAGCAAGGCATTGAAGTCGCTGCCCAGGCTGTCGAGTTCGGCGATGCGTGCCGGTGGCACGCGGCGGTCGAAATCGCGTTCGCTGCGAGCGGCGTGGGCCACGGCGGCAAGGCTTTGCAGCGGCTCAGTGATGCCGCGTAACAGACGGCGCGCCAGGTGCAGAGCCACCCAGGCGCTGACGGCGGTGCAGACCAGGATGCCCGCCAGGCCGCTGAGCAAAAAGCGCAATAAGCTGCCACCGTGCCCGGTCAAATGGATACTGCCGATGGTGCGGCCCTGGTGCAGGATCGGCTGGTTGATGGGCTGCTCCAGCAGAGTATGTGCGAGTGCCAGTTCCAACCTTGAGAGCATGCCGTTTTCCGGGCGCTCCCAGTTCGCCAGCAGCTGGCCAGTGGCATTGAACACTTGGGCTTCGGCCACCTCTTCGGTGGAGGCGATCAGGCTCAACGCTTCGGTGGCCGCCGCGCGGTCGTTGAACACCACCGCCGCTTCCACCGTGTAGTTGATGGAACGCGCAATCAGGTGCAGGTTGTGTTCGGCGTAGACCCGCAGCGCCAGAACGCCCAGCAGGGTCAGCGAGACACTGGCCAGCGTCACCGCCAACAACGCCAGGATCAGGTGTCCGCGACCGATGACGGAGCGCAGGGTCGGTCGTACCGTGACCGCTGTCATGAATCAGGCGCTCGACGGCGGGACAATTGCAGCACGCTCGGGTGAATCCGTACGCCGCTGCGTGCCACCGAGTCGAGGTTGACCTCGAACGACACTTGCTCATCGCTTACCCGCAGACAGAACAGACTGCCCACCGTGCACTGGTCGCCGCCTTCGCTGATGCTGAGCACGGGGTGGCCGATCAACGAGGTGAACAACCGAGTGCGTTCGTCAGCACTGAGTTTGCCGATGTACACGGCGTCGCAGGCGTTGACGACATCGGAATGGTCGGCCAACAGGCGCCGCACGACCACCGGACGGCCGGTGGCCTGGGTGGTGCCTTTGATCAGGTCGTCGGTGTATTGGGTCGGGCCGACGATGCACAGGCGCAGTTGCCCAGGTTCCACCGGCCAGCGGGCATAACTGAGGATGCCGAGTACCACTTGGGTGACCGCCTGGGCGCGCTGATCCGCAGGGCCGGGTGCCTCGGCAAATACACGGGGCGCCAGCAGGCAGAGAACCGCCACCAGCAGCACCCGTCTCCAGCTCAAACTACGCTCGGTGGGCGAGACAGCCACATTCATGCAGCGATTCTCTTCGATCTAAATGATGCCGCAACGATAGCACACGGCACGAAAGCCCCGTGAGGCGCTGCCTCGAAGGGGCCTGCTATTTTTTCAGAAAACCCTGACAACTCAATCAGAAATATTAAATGTTCGCTTAGTCAGCTTTTTCTGGCTCATGGCCCAGTTCCAGCATCAGTCCGCTCAAGCGCTTGACCTTGCGCCGCACCGCCTCCTCGAACACGCCACCGCGGGGTTCGATCAGGCTGAACCAGCGCTTGGCGCGGGTGATGCCGGTGTAGATCAGCTCTTTGGTCAGCACCGGGTTCAAAGCGTCCGGCAGGATCAGCGCCGTGTGGGTGAACTCCGAGCCCTGGGACTTGTGCACGGTCATGGCGAACACGGTTTCCACGTCGTTGAGACGGCTTGGCAGCACAAATCGTACGCCGCCCTGCCCGTCGTTACGTGGGAAAGCCACACGCAGGACCCCAGGGCCACCATCGCTTTCGGGCAATTTGAGGGCGATGCCGATATCACCGTTCATCAGGCCCAGGCCGTAATCATTGCGCGTCATCAGCACCGGACGACCTTCATACCATTGCTCATCGCCCTCGATCAGCCGCACTTTGCGTAACGCTGCGGTGATACGCAGGTTCAGCCCCTCAACACCCCACGGACCTTTACGCACGGCGCAGAGCAGTTGGAAGGCGTCGAAGGCTTGCAGCAGCTGTTGCGCCCAGTGGGTCCAGGCCACGTCGTCACGCGGTGTGTTAAAGGCCGGACGCGCGCTGTGCAGCAGGTCGAGGTAGTAGCGATAGCCTTGGGCGCCTTCACCCTGCCCGTCCAAGACCAGCCGTTCAAGGGCGTGGTCGTGCTCACCCTTGAGGCTGACGCAGAACAAATCGCCATGACTGCGCGCTGCCAGCAGTTTGCGAGCCTCTTCGGCATTCTGCTGGTTGACCCACCGCGCCAGTTGACCAATACCGCTGCCTTCGCCGAAACGACGCGAGTAACGCAACATCACCACTTGCTGGGCCAGGGGATGGCTGCCGTCGAGGTCCTCCAGCAGGCCGCTGGTGCTGAGGTCTTCACCGCTGACGGCTTGCAGCCATTGGCGGGTGTCGGCGCTGTACCAGCCGGCTTCGGCGTCGCGGCATAGATCGCCGAGCACGGCGCCCGCCTCGACCGAGGCAAGCTGGTCCTTGTCCCCCAGCAACACCAGGCGCGCATGGGGCGGCAACGCATCCAGCAGGTTGGCCATCATCTCCAGGTCGATCATCGAGGCTTCGTCCACCACCAGCACATCCAGCGGCAACGGGTTGCCCAGGTGATGGCGGAAGTGCCGGGTGCCCGGCCGACTGCCCAGCAAGCGGTGAACCGTGGAGACCTGGGTCGGGATCTTTTCCTTCACGCTTTGCGGCACATTCAGCGACAGCACTTGCTGGCTGATGGACTCGGTCAAGCGTGCGGCGGCTTTACCGGTAGGGGCTGCCAGGCGGATGCGCAACGGGTTGCCGTTTTCCACCGCCGGCGCCTGCAACAGTGCGAGCAGCCGCACCACGGTGGTGGTCTTTCCGGTGCCGGGGCCGCCGGTGACGATGCTGAAAGCGCCTCGGGTGGCCAGGGCACACGCGAGTTTTTGCCAGTCGATCACGCCGTCGGGCGCCGGTTGGTCAAACAGACCGTTCAAGCGCTGGGGCAAGTCGAAGGCGACGGTTTCCTGGGTCGCCAGGCGCAGGCGCAGCGCCGTGTCGATGCGCCGCTCGTAGGTCCAGTAACGGCGCAGGTACAGGCGTTTGCCGGATAACACCAAGGGCCGGCTGCGCGCAGACTCGCTGCCATCCACCGCCAGGGCGACCAGTGGACTGGCGGCCAGGGCATGGCACCAGTGGGCGCCGTCGAGACCAGCCAGCAATTGTGATGGCAGCAGCATTGCGCCGGGTTGCAGATCGCCCTCCGGGGGTAACGACAGGGCAAAGTCCGGCGCCTTGAGGGTTTCGAATAGGTCCAGGCACACATGCCCGTGGCCCAGTTGGTGGCTGGTCAAGGCCGCGGCCAGCAGCACCGTTGGGTCGGCGTGCGGGTCAAGTTCGTGCAGGAAGCCGACGAAGGCTTTGTCCAGCGCGCGCAACCAACCGCGATCAACCCAACGCTCGAGCAACTGCACCAGGTCAGCGGCGCGGCTAAGAGGCTCCAGCGCCTCAAGCGGTAACGGCGACAGGCTCATAACAACACTCCTTGTTCCCACGCGGGCTCGACCTTGGGAGGAATGGGCTTACCCTGAAACAGCAGATCCAGGCTTTCGATCAACTCACGAGGCGGCCGGGTGAAATATGCGCCTTGGCTGACGGCCTGGGTACCGCGCAGGAACACGTACAACGCGCCGCCCACATGGCACTCGTAGTCGTAGTCCGGCAGGCGTGCCTTCAGTTGGCGGTGCAGGGCGAGCAGGTAAAGCACGTATTGCAGGTCATACCGATGCTCGAGGATCGACTGCTCCATGGCTTCCTGGGTGTAGGCCGAATCGTCAGGGCCGAGCCAGTTGGATTTGTAATCGGCCACGTAGTAACGGCCGTCGCGCTCGAAGGTCAGGTCGATAAACCCTTTGAACATGCCATTGAGCAGCACCGGCTCGGCGGCCACTCGGGAGACGCCATTGTGGGTGTGCTGACACACCAGCTTGTCGAGGGTGAGCACGTCGACCCTGTGGCTGGCGAACCAGAACTCCATTTCAACTTGATACTTGTGCAGGCTGCTGAGGCTCACCTGACTGTTACCGACCGACAAAGGCGTTTGCAGCAAGTGCCCCAGCCAATCACTGAGGGTGATGATCCAACCCTCCCAGTTACGGCGATTACAGCGGGCGCCTACGGCATGTTCGATCGCGTCCGGCGTCACGTTGAAACCCTCCTCGCCGGCCCACTCCAGCAAACCGTGAAGGAAGGTCCCAGGGTTGGGCCCGCGTGGGAAACGGTGAATGTCACCGCCGGACGCTGCCACTTCGCGCGGTGCATCTGGGTCCAGGCGTTCGTCATCGAACAGCTTTTGTGCTTGGGGGCTTTCG
Source organism: Pseudomonas sp. EYE_354 (assembly GCF_023148575.1). Taxonomy (NCBI): domain Bacteria; kingdom Pseudomonadati; phylum Pseudomonadota; class Gammaproteobacteria; order Pseudomonadales; family Pseudomonadaceae; genus Pseudomonas; species Pseudomonas sp. EYE_354. Next base: position 6,520 of record NZ_JAHXNQ010000021.1, on the reverse strand, counting down.
GGGGCTTCGAGTTGGGCCACGCTCATGCTGTCACCAATACGCAACGCGCTGTAGGACGCGATCCACCAGTTCTCGGCGGCCTTGCGCTTGGGCAGCAACGGCGCGAGCAAGGCAGCCTGGTTGCGCGGCGGGTGGAACAGGATGTCCTGCGCTTCAGGCACGTGGCCATAGCCGATAGCTGCGCAGCCATCCTGAAGATCCAGCAACCAGCGCGCCAGACCGGCGGATTCCGCCAACGACGCACCGGCGCCCAGCAGATAACCCAGGGCTGACAGGTGCAACACCGAACTGTTGCTGTTACCGCGCTTGAGGTCGGCCACGCCGAGCCAGCAGGCATGTTTGGCGCGCGTCAGGGCCACGTAGAACAGACGCAGGTCTTCGGCCAGGCGTTCGTCATCGGCCTGGGCAATCAGCTCGGCGGTCGGACGCAAGCTCACCTGGGATTTACCGTTTTGGTCATGGTAGTGCAGTGGCAATCGGCTGCCGTCCACCGGTTTGGCCGAGCAAATGAACGGCAGGAAGACCAAGTCGTACTCCAGCCCCTTGGATTTGTGGATGGTCACGACCTTGACCAATTGCTCATCACTTTCCAGGCGCAGGATCTGCTCTTCGCCGGCCTGACCCGACAACGCCAGGTGTTCAGCCAGATGGCGTATCAGCGCCTGCTCACCGTCCAACTCGGACGCCGCCTGTTGCAGCAGTTCACTGAGGTGCAACAAGTTGGTCAACACGCGCTCGCCATCGCTGCGGGCGATCAGGGTTTGTGGCAGTTTGAAATCGTGGAGCAGACGACGCAGCATCGGCAGCACGCCTTGGCTACGCCAAATCGCGCGGTAGCCACGGAACTGCATCACGCGGGTTTCCCACGCCAGTTCGTCCTGGTTCAGTCGCTCCAGTTCCGCCAGGGACAGGTTCAGCGTGACGCAGGCCAGAGCGGCACGCAGCGGGCGCTCGACGTCGGGCTCGGCGCAGGCTTTGAGCCAGGCCAGCAGGTCGTGGGCTTCCTGGGCGGCGAAGACTGAATCTTTATCCGACAGGTACACGCTGCGCACGCCACGGGCGGCCAATTCGGCGCGTACGGCCTGGGCCTCCTTGCCATCGCGCACAAGGATGGCGATGTCAGACGGCAGTACACCGCTGAAACTGTCATCCGGCTGTAGGAAACCGGCCGTGCCTTGCTGCCCGCCGTTGAGCAATTGGACAATTTGCGTCGCGCACGCGGCGGCCAGTTGCTGACGGTAAACCGCGTTGGAAACAGGCTGATCGGTGGGCAAGTGCCAGAGGTTCATCGCCGGCAACGCTTGGCCATCGACCTGCAGTTTTTCCTTGCGGCCTTGGGATAACACCGGCTGAAACGGCACCGGGTTATTGCCATTTTGTTCACGGAACAAAAACGCGCCTCGGCCCGTTTCTGCACGCTGAAATACATGGTTGACCGCCTCGACCATGGCATGGCTGGAGCGGAAGTTGGTACCCAGCGTGTGGTGACGCCCGGTAGTGGACTGACGCGCGCGCAAATAGGTGTAGATATCGGCGCCACGGAAGGCGTAGATCGCCTGCTTGGGGTCACCGATCAGGAACAGGCCGCTGTCGAGGTGGTTCTCTTCGATGCGGTAGATGCTGTCGAAGATGCTGTATTGCACCGGGTCGGTGTCCTGAAATTCGTCGATCAGGGCGACGGGAAATTGCTCGCGGATCACGCTGGCCAGGCGCTCGCCGCCGTCGGCCTGCAGCGCGGCGTTGAGGCGGATCAACATATCGTCGAAGCCCATTTCGGCACGCCGGCGTTTTTCTTCTTCAAAGCGTTTACCGACCCACGCGGCGGCATGTTGCAGCACGGCGGCATCGGGGGTGGGCAAAGCGTCGAGGCTGGCCTTGAGACCGGCCATGGCGTCGATCGCGGGGTGCTGCGGTGGCTCGCCCTTCCAGGCTTCAGCCATGCCCTCGGGTGTCAGGCGGGTGAACCCGGTACCGATGTCCAGTTGTTCGAGGGTTTCGTCCGCGGCCCAAGCGCTGATCTTTTCGAACCAGGGTTCGAAGTAACGGGCCTGCATCTTGCGACCGTCGACCGCTTTGGCGGCCACCGCTTGCAGGCAGATATCGCGCAATTGGGCGGCCCATTGTTGCCAGGGCGCTTTGATGCTTTTCAGGGCTTCGCGACGCTCGTGCAGGCAGGCGCTGATGAGTTCGGCTGGCTCGCGGGTTTCGTCGCTGGGACGTTCGCTGCCGAACAGTGCGCGTACCCGTGGCATTAACGCGGCGGGGCCACCCCAGTTGCTGCGCACCCAGTTGAGTGCGTCGTCGTGCATCGGGTAGCAAAACAACCGCCAGTAATCGCGTAGTACTTCGCCCAGCAGGTCGCTGTGATCGGTTTCCAGGGTCTGGGTGAACAGGCTGCCGCTGTCGAACGCATGTTCGCGCAGCATGCGCTGACACCAACTGTGGATGGTCGAGACGGCGGCCTCGTCCATCCACTGGGCCGCAATGTCCAGACGGTTGGCGCACGCGGGCCATTGTTCAGGAAGGTATTGCTCGCGCAGGTCCGCGATGAGGGCGTCCGGTGGGTCGATTTCGTCGCGAAAGAAGCGTGCGGCTTCGGCCAGACGAATGCGGATACGTTCGCGCAGTTCTTTGGTGGCCGCGTCAGTGAAGGTCACCACCAGGATTTGCGGCGGCAGCAATTCTCGGCCAAAGCCTGCATCGTCGCCGCCATGGCCGAGCACGAGGCGCAGGTACAGGGCGGAAATGGTAAATGTCTTGCCGGTGCCGGCACTGGCTTCAATCAGCTGGCTGCCTTTTAACGGGAAGGCCAGGGCCAAGGGTTTGCTGCTCATGCGCCGGCCTCCTCGCCTGTGAGTGAACGCCATGGGGCATCGATCAGCGGGCGATAAAGGGTTTCGCACCAACCTTCGAATTCTTCACTGGCAATCAACGCGGCGTAATCGGGGAATTGTCGAGTGAGTGCCGGGCTTTCGCGGCGTTCACCGTCGGTGGTCTGGCCGTCGCCGTCATAGGCTTTGCTGGCCGCGGCCTGGGCTTTGGCCGGATCGGTTTGACTCAGCCAGGCAAACGCGGTTTTGACGGCCACCGGAAGTGGCTTTTGCATGCCGTGGCGCCAGGCCAGCAGCAGGTCGCCGAGGATTCGCTCAGCGGACGCTTTCTCCAAGGGAGCCAACAACAAGGTGTCGTCGCTGGCGACCAAACCGGTGCTCAACGGCAGGCCGCAGGCGCAGGCGACCACATGATTGACCCATGGGCGGATCAAGCGATGCCACTTGCGCGTCTTGATCGAGCCGATACTGTTGGGGATGGTGGTGACGCTGAGCAAACCACCGTCACCCCGCCGATGCAGGCCACTGATCCAGCCGTCCAGCGCGATGCCTTGATACTCAAAACTGACCGGTTCGGCAGCGGTGTGCGGGATCGGCCAGAGCGCTAGCACGTGTTGGTAGCGTTGCAGCAGATCGGGCAACGGCTCGATCAATTCATTGCGCAGGCACTCGCCGAAGCCGACCATGGGCAACAGGCCACTACCTTGCAAACGCAACGCCTGGGCGTTGAGGGCTTGGTCGAGATGATCGGGCTGTGACAGTGCGGCGTTCAGCAAGCTGTCGCTCAGGCTGTAGCGTTGCAACGCATCGAGAACGAAGGGTTCTTCATCGGCCAACGGCGCCTCAGCGGCTTCGAAGAATACTTTCAGACGCTGGCTGAAGAAGTGTTTGACCGGGTTGCGCAGGAAATCTTGTAACTGACCGAGGCTGAGCGGATCTTCCTGCTGGTGTTGGGCCAGTTCGTCTTCTGCCATCACGGCCTGTGGCGCCTCGTGAAGCATCTGCCACTCGCGGGCATAGCTGAAGAGTGGGTCACCTTCGTGGAAATAGCGGGCGCTGAACGGCTGGAGCGGGTGTTCCTGGGTCATTGCGTTGAGTAAAGTGGTCGCTTCAGCGTGATGCCAGCCGCTTGCGATATGGTCGCGAAGTTGGCCAATCAGCACCGATGCCGGGCGCTCGCTGTTATCCCGAATGCTGCGGCCCACCCAACTGATGTACAGCTGCTCGCGGGCGGACAACAGTGCCTCGAGCAGCAGGTAGCGGTCGTCCTCACGGCGTGACCGATCGCCCGGGCGGTAGTCGCTGCCCATCAGGTCGAAATCCAACGGCGGCTGGGCGCGGGGATAGTCGCCATCGTTCATACCAAGCAGGCAAACAAGCTTGAAGGGGATCGCGCGCATGGGCATCAATGTACAAAAATTGACAGCACCTGCGAGGAAGCGCTGGGAGAGTCGACCCTGATCCAGTCCGGCGAGCCAGGCTTCTCGGACTACGGTGAGGGGTAACTCGTCCTGCAGGCCAACGGACTCGCAGGTTTCCAGCCAGGTCTCCCTGAGTTGTTCGAGCTGACCCAAGAGGAAGTCGTCGTGTTCGCTGCTTGGGAGGAAGAACAGTTGCATCAGACGTTGCAGGCGCTCGCTCCATTGTTGAGGAGCAGCGGGTTGTGACAAGGCGTTATGGGCATCGTTGAGTGCGTCGAGCAACGCGACCAGCGGGCCGATCAGTGCCGCGTCGAGGCCGCCGATTTCGTCGTAGGGTTCGATTCCTTCACAGGCGGCACCGCTGCCAACGGCGTAACCGAGCAACATGCGGCGCAGGCCGAATCGCCAGCTGTTTTGCTCAAGGTCACCCGGCAGACCGAGCCCCGCGCGCTGCTCGGCATTGAGGCCCCAACGGATGCCGGCACCTTCGATCCAAAGGTGCAGCGTAGGCAGGTCGCGCTCTTTGATGGCGAAACGTTCGCGCAAAGCGGGGACGTCGAGCAGATCGAGAATTTCGCTGACGGGGAAGCGGCTGTCGGGAAGTTTGAGCAGATGCTCGACGGCAATCAGCAGAGGATCGCGGCCGCGTTGGCCTTGGTCGGTGAGGGTGAAGGGGATAAAACGCGGGTCGCTTCTTTCCAACTGGCCAAATACGGCGCGAATGTGCGGCGCGTAGCTGTCGACATCGGGGACCATGACGATGACGTCCCGAGGACGCAATGTTGGGTCGGCACTGAAGCGATGGAGCAATTGGTCGTGGAGAATTTCCACTTCGCGTTGGGCGCTGTGGGCGATATGGAAACGGATTGATGTATCACGTGACAGATCGACAGCGGGCCATAATTCGCGCGTTTCATTGAGCGGGCGTAACTCAAGGATGTCGTCCTGAAGCTGGTTGAGCAGTGTGGTGGGTTCGCTGTCGCTGAACAGGTCGATGCGCCCATCGCGAAAGGCGGCGCGATAGCTGTCGGGATCGTCATAGCTGTCGAGCAGGCTGATGTAGTCTCGACCCTGTTTGCCCCATGCGGCCAGCAATGGATGGGCGTGCTGGTGCAGGGCTTGTGGGTCGATAGTGACCGGCATGCCGGCCTTGCGTGCCTGGCGTTTGTACTCGTTACGCAGCAGGTCCTTGTCGGCAACGATGTCGGACCAATGGTGGCGACAAGGGTTGTGCACGCACAGCAGGACCTGGCTGAAACGGGCTAAGCCGGCAAGGGCTTCGAGCGCTTGCGCAGGCAGGGAAGAAATCCCGAAAACGATCACTCGCGAAGGCAATCCCTTGGGCGCCTCCTCAAGCCTATTGATACGTTCGATGAAGCGTTGATGAACGCCGGCACGACTTTCGGCCATGCCCTCTTCCCCTACATCCAGCAGTAGTGCTCGCCATAATTGGGCTTGCCAGCAGTTGGCGGCGTCCAGAGGCTTGGCGTCACCCCGGCCGTTGCGCAATTGGTGGCGGCCGGCGGCCCAGTCTTCCAGCCAGTCGGCGCGGTAGACCTGATATTGGTCGAACAGATCTGCCAGGCGCTCGGCCAGTTGATAGCGCTTGCGCAGGTCAGTGTCTTGGGTCAGGAAACGCTGCAACGGTTCGAAGTGCGGTTGATCGATGAGCTCAGGAAGCAGACGCATCAGGCGCCAGGTGAGTGGGGCCTTATCGAGCAAGGACTTCGGGGGAATTTCGTCACGGCCCAGGACCATGCGGTAAAGCTGCCACATGAAGCTGCCGGGGAGTTGCACGTCGATGGCCGCGGCGATACCGCAGCCGCCCATGTCATCCTCTTGCGGGTCTTCAGCCAGGGCTAACTTAAGCCATTGGGCGATGCCGTTGCTTTGGACCAGGGCGATTTCGTTCTCAAGGGGCGCCAGGGGGTAACGGCGCATCCAGCTCACCACCAGACTGCGCAGTTCATCCAGGCGATTGCCGTGAACCACCATGAATCCAGCACTGAGGGACGTCGCATCCGGCATAACGGCTTCCTTGGGAAAAGCAAAATCGAGGCATGGACTTTAGCACTGAAGGCGACCGTAATAACCTCTCCCCGTACTTTCCGAGCGCCCAAAACAAAACCCCTGTCTGCGTGAGCAAACAGGGGTTCTGGAATTTAATCTTGACGATGACCTACTCTCACATGGGGAAACCCCACACTACCATCGGCGATGCATCGTTTCACTGCTGAGTTCGGGATGGGATCAGGTGGTTCCAATGCT
>NZ_JAHXNQ010000020.1:0-115206 GCF_023148575.1 Pseudomonas sp. EYE_354 | reverse complement strand
GCGACAAGCCACGGTCGCCCAGATAGCCATTGATCACGCCGAGAATACCAGCGGCCAACTCGTGCTTTTCCAGCAGGCGACGGAAGTTGAGGATGGTAGTTTCATCTGGGATCCGCTCCAGGCTCAGCCCGGAAAACTGGCGCAAGATCGTCGTCTCGTACAGCGCTTCTTCCATCGCAGGATCGCTGTAACCGAACCAGTTCTGCATGAGATGAACCCGCAGCATCGCCATCAAAGGATAGGCCGGACGCCCCCCTTCGCCCGTCGGGTAATGAGGTTCGATCAGGGCAATCAAACCCTTCCAGGGTACGACCCGATCCATCTCGATCAGGAACAATTCCTTGCGGGTCTGCTTGCGCTTACCGGCGTAATCGGCATCGGCGAAGGTCATTTGCTTCATTGAAAAGCTCGGCGATTGGTGTCCGGAGATTTTGCCAAATCAGGAAGTCTTTTTCAGGATTTCCTTCTAAGCCTTCTACAGCAGCTCCTTTCTCCTCTAATCAGAACTTATGCCTACCTTAAATTTACACCAAAATGGAAACTCGCCAGAAAACACAAAAAAATCATCAACGTATTGTAAGCCCAGTGCCTCTAAGCGCCGAGTAAGTTCATCCGCCGCCTCTCCTCCAAAACAAGGCCCAAAGGAAACCAAATCAGTACTTATATCAAGTGGCGCATCAAACTCAAGCACAGCTAACAGCCTATCAATATCTATAAATTTAGATAACAACTCTTGCCGGCGAATAACAACCCCATATTCAACAACATTAATAAAACTCATGGTATTACCCCTGGAATTTTTATGCCATCAGGCACATTAATTTTAACGTTATAAATGGGTGAACTCTGATTTGGCTGAAAAATTTGCCCCCACTCCGGTTTTCCACCCTGACTGATAGCCTTTTCTGGAACGGCAAAGTCTATGCGAATAGGACCAGTCCCGCCTGGCTTAGCCGCACCCGGAGTTGTTACGTAAACACGCCCACCAGCTCCAACGCCATTAGGAATAGCCGTCCCTCCATTTTGCATCCACTGGGAAACCTCTTCAGGGGAAACCCAGCGAGATACTGGTGTATATCCAGGGGGCAATGGTCCTTCTGCTGCACCTGGACCACGGGGCGTGATAACTCTGTAATTTGACCCGAGATCACTAATTAGTGGCGCTGGCTGAGGCGAACTAGGAAGTGCTGCTTTTTCACCTGGTGCCGCACCTGTCGACCCCCTCGGAACACCACCACCTCCGAGCACAGCGTAGGCCGCCATGTTAATACCATCCCCTATCGTTTTTTTCAATGCAGCCTCTAGCCACTCACACTTGCCCCCGCAATTGTCGATGACGTCTGCATAAAATTCGGCAACCTGTTCGTACGCCCCCCCGACCATAGCGTCTTGGGTCTTGAGTTTCGTGTAAGCGTTTCTGTCGGTTTCAACCTGCTCGCGCATCTTGGCTACACAAACAGTGTCACCGGCGTCCCAGCAACCTTTCAGCTTGTTGATATTTTCCGCTGACTCCTTAGCGATGTCCTTTCTGACAGTAAGCTCGCAACCTGTCTCACCTTTGCAACCGGCGTATCGGGCAGCGTAGGCATCAGGCCGCCCTTGGTTGAGAAAGTTATTGTCAACGGCGTTTTGAGCCGTACCCGCGCCGGTCACAGCACCCGCAGCACTTCCACCGGTAATCGCACCTGCCAATCCCCCAGCTAGGGTGGACAAAGCCGATACTGTTTGCCGCTCACTCTCTGTCAGATCGGCGGTCTTCTTGTCTGGATAGAGCTGGCGCGCTATTAGCTCTCCAACACTAGCGCCTGCCGCTCCGGCCAGCGCTGAGTTGCCCTGCGCTTGCGCAACCAGCGCCCCTAGCACCGCATGCGCCATCAAGTTGGCTTCGGGATTATCGGCGGTCAGACTGTGGATTTGCTCTGCGAGATAGGGCGCAGCGGCGCCGGTTAGCGCCTGCGCGATATTTCCGCCAGCGAGCCCCTGCAACGCTGCTGTGACTGCTTGCGCCGCACGTTGATAATCGCTGCCCGTACCATACTGCTGCATAACGGTATTGGTGATCTGCGTCGCAATTTGCTCCGCTGTTGGATCGGTGTTACCCCCTGCGATCAAACTGTCTCGTGCAGCTGCGATCGCCGCTGGATCTTTCTGAGCTTTGGCAGCGTTAATGGCACCTTGCGTGCGAATGATATCCATCGACTGGGTACCGATCTCACTGATCAGCCTTACCTGTTGCAGGCGCTTCTGCTCTTTCTCTTTATCGAAGATTGGGCTGATGCTGTCGTTGGCGTGTTCGACATCGTGGCTAAGAGTCGCCACATCTTGCTGTTGTTTGGCAGGGTCGCGAATATCGAGGGTGCCATTGGAGAGGGCCGATGAGGTCGTACCGCTTGCGCTACCACTATGGTTGTAAGCGATCAAAGTACCGCTGGGCATGTTGCTGGTAAAACCGCCACTGCCGTCGCTGGAACTGCTGACGCTGGCACTTTGCATTTGGCTCTTGTATTCGGCCTCGTTCTTGATATCACTCCAACCGAGAGTGCCTGTACTCAGCCGATTCTTATCGGCCTCTGCGGTACTGGCGATGACGCTTCCATCAAGTTGTGTGTGATTACCCACATCAACCTGATAACCACCTTTACCCGCGTATAACCCGGTCTGCTCCTGCACGCTTTGGTATTTGGAGTCAATCTTGGTTTGGCTGACGCTAAGACTGGCTGAGCCACCTGTGCCGATGATCGCGACACTCACGCCGCCACTCACATCAGTTTGCTTAGACTTATAATTGTCGGTGTCTTGAAGGCTCTGCAGTGTCAGATCGCGACCGACACTGGCAGCGATTTTGTCAGCACTGACCTGTGCGCCCTTAAGGGCAGTGTCTCGCCCGCTGACCAGGTTAGCCTGATGTCCTGCGTCCAGCGTGGTTTCAGTCCATGTGGTGCCGGTACCTTTTTCATTACCAGTGCCTTTATTCGCGTTGGCGAAGATACTCAGGCCACCGCCTTGAGGCCCAACCCCCAAACTAATCCCGATTGCGCCACCGCCACTATTGTTTTTGCCATCCAGCTTTTGGCTATTGGCGGTTGCTTCAAGACGGATATCCCGCTCAGCGGCCAGCGAAATGTCGTTGACTGCTTTGAGGCTACTACCTTGAACATGGATATCTCCGTCTACCCCAGGAGTACCGTTACCGACGGCGACAATGCTGAGATTGTTGCCGCTGGTCAGGCTACTGCCTTGGCTAATCGTTTGTTCTTGGGTCTGTTTTGAACTGGACTTCTGCGCACCGAGGGAGATGCTAATACCGACAAACTGCCCGGCGTTGTCAGCAGTCATTCCACCGTTCTGCTGAGCAGCCTGCCAAGCCTGAACGCCAGTTAACCCTGCTTTGATACCTTGCAAGGCGGATACACGGCTGTCGTCTTCCTGCTTGGCTTGCTTGGCCGTTTGATAAGCGGTATCGACCGCACTGCCGACAGTTCCGGAGAGTGCCAGCGTCAACCCACCGCTTTTGCTTTTAGAGGTTTGCTCGCTCTTGTTGTTATTTTCGGCCGCAATGATGTTGACGTTTTGGCCAATGAGGTTGATGTCCTTGCCTGCAATAACATCAGAACCTTTTATGGTCAGATCTTTACCGGCCTGAATATCGACACTGCCAAGAACGCTGCCGACGGTACTGGCCTTACTACTCTCAGTAGTGCTGCTCGATGTATTTTGAAAGCTAGTCGAACCTATGGTGAAACCTATACCACCAGTCCCCAACAGGCCGGATTTTTTACTCGACGTAGAATGGCTTTCTTCGAAGGTTTCAGTTGCCCCATCGATCACAACGTTGTGCCCAGCAATCAAGCTGGTGGAATTGGTGGAAACTACGTCACTGGCGGTAGCGCCAATGTCCCGACCGGCACGGACGACCACCGTGTCGGCACTGATGGAGGAGCCTTGTTGAGTGATAGAGCTGCTGCTGTCGATGCGTGTCTGCTGGCTGCTGGACAACAAACCGCTGCTGGTCTTGATTTTGCGGTAGTAGCTGTAATCGCTGTTTTGCGCCGCGTTCAGGTCTAGATCGTTTCCTGCGTACAGGTACGCTTCCTTCCCGGCACTTACACGACTGGCACTTACCAACAGATCCTGGCCCGCATTCAAGGCAACGTTGCCTCCAGCAGTCACTGTCGTGGAAACCTGCTGAACGTGATCCTCCTGACTCGTCACCTTCTTGGTCTTACCATACGAATGCTGCTCATCCGCCGCCGAAGCCAGGGTCAGATCACCCACCGCACTCATACTCACATCACGCTTGGCAGCAATCTGACTGGCAATCGCGGTGACATCCCGGCCAGCGCTGACCTTCAAGTCTTGCCCTGCATCGACGGTCGAGCCGTATTGGGTAATGGTCTGGTCCGTATGCAAACCACGCACGCCGCTGGTGACTTGTTCAGCAGATACAACGTTAACGTCACGTCCGGCAACGATCGTGGTGTCCGTGCCGCTTTTGAGCACGCCACCTGTGTTGTTGACGTCTTGCCCAGCCTTGACGGTCAGGCCGTTGGCGGCTTCGATACGGGCGGCGTTATCGACGAAGTCAGTGCGCTCGGTTCGGTAGCCGCTGCTGCTTTCGTGGGTGGTGACGGTGCGTTCGTTGATCACGTCGCGGCCGGCGGTCAGTGAGACGTCGCGCCCGGCGATGACACCGCCCGCCTTGTTGATCAGATTATTGCTGGCCAGCAGGTCGAGCCGATTGCCCGCTTCGACCAGACCACTATTCACCAAGTCGTTGCCGGCCGTGGCGGAAAGGTTGTTGGAGGCTTTCAATGTGCCGGCGTTGTTCAGGTCCTTACCAGCGATCAGGGTTACGTCACTGCCCTGGATAAGGGCGCCGTTGGCGGCCAGGCGATTGTTGGCGTTGGCCAGGTACAGCACTGGCACCAGCACTTGCTCGCCGTTCACCTCGGCGTTTTCCATCCAGACAATGTCGTGGGTCAGGGCTGCGACTTGCTCGGAGGTCAAGCTGACACCAAGCGACAGGTTGAGCTCCTGTTTGCTGGCGACGGCGTTGTTCATCAGGTACTTGAACATGCCCTCGTCGGAGGTCTGGCCGTCGATGTAACGCTGGCCGGTTCGGGCGACTACGGCTTGCTGAATCAGACTCTGTTCATAGAAACCGTCACCCAAACGCTTGGCGCTTTGGTCCGGGTCGTAACCGAGGTTGGACAGCAGGTAGTCCGAGCTCATGAACTGCTTGAGGTCGGTGAGCACCGGGTTGGTTTCGATCAGGTATTTCTGCGGTTTGGACTGACCGCTGCTGGCGGGCAAGCCCTGGACGCGGTTAACGGTAAACGCCGTGGAACGACCGGGCAGTGCTGAGCTATCCGCGTCAGCGGCCGGCGTGCTGGCATTGATTGCGCTGGCCCCAGCGCTCACGTTTGGCGTCTGACGATCTGTCGCGGTCAGGTCCACGCTGCTGGCCGAAGCCTGAGCGTTGTTGCCCAGCTGAATGCTGCGGGGCTGAACATTGGGCAGTGCTTGCTGACGCTGGTCCGGGCTGACGGCGCCGCTGCCCATGGTCCAGCTCTGCGCACCGGTGGTCACCGGGGTAGTACTGCTTTGAGCGCTCAAACGGAACAGGCCGTTTTGCCCGGTGGGCAGCGCGAAGCCCGGCAGGGACAATGGGTTGACTTGCTGCTGTGAGAGGTTAGGCGGCAATTGCTGGTTGAGGCTGATACGTGTGGAGAACGCACTGCCCGCCGCCCCCGTATCGGTGCGCGGGCCGCTGCCTACATAGGTATAACCAGGGCGTACGGCACCGTTACCGATAGTGTTCTGGGCGTTGACGTTGACCGTGCCGCCGGCTTGGATGATCGCCGCGTAGCTCTGGTCGCCAGAAGCCAGTTTGCGGGTGCTGCCCAACCCCACAAGCTCGGATTCGGTCATGCCAATAAAGTTGGCCATCCCGCCCTGAAGGCCACTCAGGTTAGCGGCGTTGTAGCCGCTGCTTTGATACCAATACTGGTTCGTGAAGGCATTTGCGGCGCTGTACCAGCCGCCCGCGTTGCTGGTTCGCTCGGACAAGAAGATACGGGTGGTTTCAGTTTCACCGGTTTCAACACCGCTGTTGGTCAGGTTGACCAGCGTGGCGCTCAATTTCCCCGCCGTTGCGATGGTGCTGCTCTGGTTCAGCAGGTCACCACCGTTCAGGGTCAGGTCGCCGCCAGCCGTGATGCTTGACGCAGCGCTGGCCGCAGTGACCTCAAGTTTCTCGCGCTGGACGATCTCCCAAACGTGGTTCTGTTTTCCGCTGCAGTCACCTGCGTTGTACCCTTGGATGCAGGTCACTTCTCCGATCCTGGCGGTGTAGATGCCTGCGTTGTTGACGGTGAGCACGTCCCGAGTGTTCTGGATGGTGCTCGCCGAGAGGCTCATGCTGCCGTCGCTCTGAATCGACGCGGAATTATTGAGGATGCTGGTGGCCTGGGCGCCTTGGCCGTCACGGTCAATCGTGAGGTTGCCCAAGCTGTAGATGTTGGCGTAATTGTTGTTCAGCGCGTTGACCCGCAGGCCCATGTTGCCGCCACTGAAGATCAGCCCGCGATCGTTGGCCAGTGAGCCGGTGGTTACGGTCAGCGCTTGAGCACTGCCCAGCGTGCCCTGGTTGTTGATACCCGCTGCGTTGACGGTCAGGTTAGTCGCCGAGGTCAGGCGACCGACGTTACTCAGTTGACCTCCGACTGACACCGTCGTGTCCCCGCCGCCGGCGATGCTCGAAGCAGAGTTCAGGCTCACTTGCCCGGCACTCAGTCCGAGTGTCCCAAGGCTGCTGAGCCGGCCATTGCCTGAGTACGTGCCACCGAGGTTCAGGCTCAGCGCACCGTCACTGGCGATGAGTCCGTCGTTGGTCCAATTGCCACCGCTACCGACGAGACTGGTGGACGCCAACAGTTGGCCACTGGCGGTCTGGCTGAAATTCTTGACGTTGACGTTCAGGCGCGCGGCCTGGATGACGTTGCTGTTGCTCCAGCTGTCGGCGTTAAGCGTCAGGCCGCCGCGAGTGACGATCGAGCCGCCGGCGCCCGTGACGTTGGCGGTAGAGATGTCGAACGTGCCGTCGCCCACATGCAGCAAGCTGCCGCCAGCATTGAGAAAGCCACCTGCCGCCAGGCTCAGGTTGGTGTTCGCGCTTTCCAGCGTGCCGTTGCGGTTGTCAAACAGCCCGCCTATCTGGAAGTCGGTTTTGCCGCTGCCGCCCAGGGCGCGCAGTTGGCCTGTCTGGTTATCGAGGCTCGCGGCCTTGATTGCCAGGGTGCTGTCGCTTTCGATGATGCCCAGCCGGTTGTTCAGTGCGCCACTGAGGTTGAGGTCGATCTGCTGACCGGCAATCTGGCCATCGTTGTCGCCGCTGTTGTCAAAGTTGCTGCCGGTGACGTTGATCTTGCCTTTGGCGTACAGGCCGCCGTTACGGTTGTCGAAATTGCCGGTGGTGATGATCGCATCACCACTTTGCGCCGACACTCGCCCGCCGTAGTTATCGATGCTACCCAAAGCGGTCAGGTTCAAGCGCTGTGCCTGGGTCAAGCCGCCTTGACGGTTGTTGTTCAGGTCATAGCCGTTTTTCAGCGCACCGGTCAGGTGCGTGTTGAACGCGGCTTGCAGGCTGGAAAGCACGCCGCCGCGGTTGTCGAGGTTGTTGGCGTTGATCGACAGGTCACCGGCCTTGGCGATAATCCGGCCGCTCTGGTTGTCGATATCGCCGCCCGTGACGACGGTCAACGCGCCCTGGCTTTGCAAGGTACCTTTGGCGTTGGCGAGGTTGGCCGCCTGGATATTCAAGTCGCCTGTCTGGCTGTAGATCAAGCCGTCAGCACTGTTCTGCAGGGCGCCCGATGTGGTGATCGTCAGCAGATCGTTGGCCGCGACGGTGCCCCGATTACGATTGTCCAGGCCGCCGGTGAGCAGCGTCATCAAGCCTTGGCTGACGAGTTGGCCGCCCTGGTTATAGATTTGCGTCGAACGCTGAACCCGCAACGGGCCAACGCCGGCCAGTTTGCCATTGGTGTTGGTCAGCACGCCCAACAAGTCGAGGGTCACCGCCGCGTTGCCGACCAGGTTGCCACCGGTGTTATCCAGCGTGGTACCGGTGAAGCCAAGGCCCTGATGGGCGTTGACGGTGCCGCCGGCATTCCCCAGCGTCATCGCCTGAATCACCAGCGCCGAACCGCTGTCGATCAGCCCGCCTTGGGTATTGTTCAGCAGGCCGCCGACGGTCAGGGTCTGGTCGCCGCCACTGGAGACCACGCCGCCGTTGCTATTATCCAGGCTCGCCGCGTTGAGATTGAGGTTTTTGCGGCTGACGATTGCGCCTTCACCGCTATTGAGTACCGCACCACTGACGGCGACGGAAACATCGCCGTCGCGACTCGACAGCGTACCTTTGTTGCGGTTATCAAGACCGTTGCTGGTCAGGTTCAGGCCCTGCCAGCCGGACAGCAAGCCACCGAGGTTTTGCACGGCGTCGGCATTCACTGTCAGTACGTTGTTGCTGATCAGTTTCCCAGCGGTGTTGTCGATCGCCCGCGCATTCAGACCGAGGCTTTGAGTGCTGGAGATTTCACCGTTGCGGTTACTCAGGTCGCGTAAGTGCTGAATGCTCAAAACGCCTGCGGTGTTGATCAGGCCGCCGCTGTTGTCCAGGTCTGCCGTGGCCGCTCCAAAATCGATGGCAATTGCGCTGCCCAACAGTGAGCCATTCTGATTATTGAGGCGGCGACTGTTGATGGTCAGACCGCTGGTGGCGTTGATCAGGCCGTTATTCTGGTTATTCAGCACTCCGTCGAGGTTCAGGTCCAGATTGGCACGGCTGGTCAGCGTGCCGCCGCTGTTGTCCAGGCTGGCCGCTTTGACATCGAGTGCCGCGGCCGCTATCAGGCCTTTGAGGTTGGTCAGCGCCTGATCAACACGCAGGGTTACGCCCTGATTACTCAACAGCTTGCCATTACTGTTGTCCAGGCTGCGAGCCGTCACGTTGAAAGCTTGGGCGCTGGAGATTTCACCGCCATCGTTGTTGATGTCGGTGAGATTTTTGAGCATCAGCAACGGCGCGCTGATCAACCCGTTCTGGTTGTTCAGTTGGCCCTGGTTCATGTCCAGCGTCAGGGCGGTGTTGCTGAACAGTTGACCGCCATGTTGATCCAGGCCAGTGACGCTGGCGGTCAGGGCGCCGGAGCTGGCGATTCGACCGCTGTCCTGGTTGGTCAGTTGAGAGGTTGTCAGGTCCAGCGTGTCGCCACTGTTCAGCCGCCCGTTGTGGCTGTTATCCAGCACCCCTGTGTTCACGCGCACGGCGCCTTTGCCGCTGATGCTGCCTTTGTTGCTGTTATCGAGGCTGGCACTATTGAGCACGAGGCCGGCGTCGGTAACGATCTCACCGCCTTGGTTGAGTACGACGCCCGTAGTGGTCAACGTCAGCGGCCCCGCAGCAGACAGGCTGCCGAGGGTGTTGGTCAGGCTGGATGAGGTGACGTCCAGCCTACCTTCGGCACTCAGCAGACCTTGGCTGTTGGTCAGATAGCCGGAGATTCCGGCCTTGAGATTTTTCTGGCTCAACAGCAAACCACCGCTGTTGTCGAGGTCCTGTCCAATCAGCGTCAGGTCAGTCTTGCCCGACAGCAAGCCTTTGACGCGGTTGATGACATGATCGACTGTCAGTGCCAGCGCGCCCTGCGCAACGACCTGACCGCCATCGCTGTTGTCCAAGCGATTACCCACCAGGCTAACGTCGGATGCGCTCGACAACTCGCCCCCACGGTTATCGACGGAGCCGACGTTCGAGTTCAGTGCGTTGTTTGCCTCGACCAGGCCACCCTTGCGGTTGTCGAGGCTGGTACCGGTCAGCGTCAGGCCACCGGTTGCAATCAACTGCCCGCCCTGGTTATTGAAGTTTGCGACGCTGGTCGTGACATCGGCTTTACCGGCGATCTGGCCACGGAGGTTGTCCACGCTGTCGGCGCTGACCTGCACATTGCCGTCGGCGATCAGGGTGCCATCCTGGTTGACGACCTGACCGTCTACCGTTATCCCGAGGGTGCCGCGGCTGCTGATCAGACCGCCAGTGTTGTCCAGACCGGCGCTGTGCAGGTCCAGGGTCTGAGCGGAAATCAGTCCCTTGACGCTGGTCAGCAACTGTTCGATGCGCAGCGTCAGGCCCTGATTGCTGATCAACTTGCCGTTGTTGTTGTCGAGGTTGCGTGCGTTCAGTGCGAATGCCTGGGCACTGGAGATTTCACCACCCTGGTTGTTGATGTCCTTGAGGTTTTTCAGCATCAGCAACGGTGCGTTGATCAGGCCGCTCTGGTTGTTCAACTGACCCTGATTCAGGTCCAGACTCAGGGAGGTTTTGCTGAACAGTTGACCGCCCTGCTGATCGAAACCGGTGACACTGGCGGTCAATGCTTTATCGCTGGCGATTCGGCTGGCAACACCGTTGCTCACCTGAGTCGCGCTCAGGTCCAGGGTATCGCCGCTGATCAGTTGACCACCCTGGGTATTGTCGAATGCACGGGTCGTTACAACGGTCGCGTTCTTGCCGCTGATCGAACCTTTTTGGCTGTTGTCGAGGCTGGCGCTGTTGAGAGTCAGGGTGCTGTCTGTACTGATAGAACCGCCCTGATTCTTCAGCACGCCCGTGGTGGCCAATGCCAGTGCTCCGGCACTCGACAGGCTGCCGCCAGTGCTATCAAGACTGCCTGCATTGACCGTCAGAGTCCCTTCACTGCTGATCAGACCAGCGACGTTGCTCAGGGCGTTGTCGAGGCGAATATCCAGACCTTGCTGAGTCACAAGGTTGCCACCGCTGTTGTCCAGGCTCTGCCCAATAACCGTCATCACGCCTTTGCTGAACAGCTGGCCTTTGGTCTGGTTAATGATCTGTGCCACGCGCAGGGCCAGATCGGTACCGGCGAGGATCTTGCCGCTATCACTGTTGCTCAGTTGTGAGCCTTGCAGGCTGACATCGACGGCGCTGGAGATTTCCCCGCCACGGTTGTCCACCGTATCGACGTTG
This sequence comes from Pseudomonas sp. EYE_354, assembly GCF_023148575.1. Classification (NCBI taxonomy): domain Bacteria; kingdom Pseudomonadati; phylum Pseudomonadota; class Gammaproteobacteria; order Pseudomonadales; family Pseudomonadaceae; genus Pseudomonas; species Pseudomonas sp. EYE_354. The sequence continues at coordinate 104,153 of NZ_JAHXNQ010000020.1, read as the reverse complement.
AGTTTCAGTGTATTTGTGGAGCCGACCAGACCGCCGCCACTGTTATCCAATACCTTACCGTTCAGGGTCAACGCGCCCTGAGCGACCAGTTCGCCGCCCTGGTTGGTGAACTGCGCAACGTTAGCGATCAGATCGGTTTGACTGGCGATGCGACCGCCGCTGTTATCAGTGCTCGTGACCTCCAGACGCAACGGACCTGTGGCGCTGAGCAAGCCACCACGGTTATCCAGATGCGTACCGTTGAAGTCGATGGCTGCCTGGCTGTTGAGCAGGCCTTGCTGACGGTTATCGAGTTGCCCGACATTCAGTTGCAGGTCATGGGTGGCGCGTACTTTACCGGCGCGGTTGTCCAGTGAATCGCTGCGCAGGGTCAGGCGATCCTTACCGCTCAGGCTGCCATTACGGTTGTCGAGGCTGCCAGTCTGAAGATCGACTACGCCTTTGGTGCTCAGGTCGCCGCTCTGGTTATCGAACAGGCCAGTGACGCGTGCGGTCAGACTGCCATCGCTGATAAGGCTGCCGTTATGGCTGTTGTCCAGACTGGCGGCAGTGATACTGACGTTCTTGCCGGAGCCCAGCACACCGTTCTGGTTATTCAGGGCGCCTATCAAACCAATGTTCAGTGCAACGTCCCCGGTCACCTGACCATCGCTGTTATCCAGCGAGGAGGCATTCACCGTAGTATTGCCGGCGCTGGAAAGCTCGCCATTGTGGTTGTTCAACTGCCCAAGATTGGCGGTCAGGTTGCCTTGGCTGGTGATGACGCCCTGTGTGTTGAACACCTGATTAGCAGCGAGATTCAGCGTACCGTTCCCCAACACCCGACCGTTGTTCTGATTGTCCAGAGTCCTGGCGTTGAGGGTGGTGGTTTGTCCGCTGAGCGTGCCACCCTGGTTGGTCAGGGTCTGAGTTGCGTTAGCAACCAGGTCACGACTGGCGATGATGTTCTTGCCAGTGTTGTTGACGCTCTGTGCACTGATGCTGACATCGCCCGTGGCATTACGAGTGTTATCGGCATTGACCCCGCCTTCGATGATGCCGTTGTTGGTCAACTGGCCGCCGCTGGTGAGGGTGATGCGGTCCTTGGCGACAAGGTTGTTCTGACTGGTCAGGTCACCTTGGGTTTTCACATCCAGGGTGGTGCCGGCGTAGACCGGCCCCTTGGCTTCCAGGCTGTCAGCCGTGACGTTGACTGCACCGGTGGCCGCAGTATCGACGACGCTCAGGTGCCCATTGGCATCAAGCTGAATGTCACCCGCACTAGCAGCCATCTTGCCATCGAGTTTCACCCCGACACCGGCTTCGCTGCTGACCAGCTTGATCGCCCCGGCATACATCCCACCCAGGGCCGAGGAGTCAATGGCCAGTTGCGGCTTGGTCGCAGGATCGGCGGCGCGGGTGGTGGCTTTTAGGGTCTTGGCATCGACGTCGTTGGCACCAGCAATGATCGTCAGGTTCTTCGCCTGGATCTCGGCATTGAGCTTGGCCGAGCGGGCGATGATTTCGAAGCTGTCGATGTTGTTGGCATTCAGGCCGGCGCCTTCGATGGACACGCTACCTTGATCGACTTGATAGCGGCTGACCTGGCCGTTTTCGATGACCGCCTTGCCAGTGGTGAGTGTTGCTTGGGGCGTGTTGATAAAGCCGCAACCGTTGCAACTGACGCCATACGGGTTGGCCACGATCACATGGGCCGACAGCCCCGCCACTTCGGTGTAGCCACGCAGTTGGCTGGGGCTGCCGCCGTTAACTTCGTTGAGGATGACGTTGGCGGCGCTGCCGCGAAAATTCGGGTTGCCGACGATGATGCCGCCGAGCTGAGTCGACTGGGTACGGTCGGTGGCGTTATTGAGGATGACGCCGTTGGCGCCGACGTTGTAATCACTGAACTGGTTATGCGACAGCCCGCTGCCATTGGGCGCGGCGATGTTGACGATCGGTACGCCATTGCCCGCCTGGCCCAGCGTCGTACCCGGTGCGCTGACCACAATCCCATCCGCCTGGGCCAGCAACGGCTGCCAGAACATAGCGTTGGCCAACACCAACGCTAAGCCACGCTTGGGCAAGCCCAGAAAGTTGGAACGACTTTTCAAGGCCGCAGAAGGTTGGCGCGCGAGGAAAGCGAACTGGCGAACGTCCATGTGATGTCTCGATGCCCAAGGGGCGGTCAAAATTTAAAGGGAGAAATCCAGGCGAAAATAGACCGGCGCTTCACGTTCAGTGATCGGCCCCGGGCGTTCCAAAGAGTGTGCAAAGGTCACCGTGGCGGCGACGTTCTGGCTGCGTGCAAACAGCTCCAGCGAATTGCTGGTCATGCGCCCGTGCTGTTCGGCGTTGTAGCGGCCATGGCTGATCACGCCCTGGTCGTAGCCGAGGCTGGTGCCGTACTCGCTGAACGCCGGCTGGATCCAGGCCCAGGTCACCGGGCGGCTCCAGCGCAGGTCGTTGCGCCAGTAGCCGCCACTGTCGCCGGCCAGGCTTTGATCCTTGTAGCCACGAATCGACGATTGCCCGCCCAGGCTCATGCGTTGCGGGCTGAACAGCACGTCTTCGCTGCGCTGGCCGGTCATCAGGCTGCTGAAACTGAACGACTCGCCCCACAGCTTGAACGGGTACAGGTAGCTCAGGGTCGCGGTGTATTTGCGGTAGCGCGCATCGGCCTGGCCGGGCCGTGGGTTGTGGTTGGCCTGGGCGTCGAACGCGCCGATGCCGTCCTGCATGCCCAGGTCGATGTTGAGGAACGAACCGCCAATGCGTCGGCCATGGTTGATGCCAAACTGGGCTTCGCTGAGGCGGTTGCTGCTCAGGGCGAGTTTGCTGTCTTCGATAAAATTGTTGGTACGCAGGTAGGCCACACCGGTGCTGAGGGAGGTTTTGCTCAGGGCGTCGCGGTGGATCACCCGCTCCAGGCGCAACTGGTGGTTTTGGCTGTCGCCGGACTGCTTGAAGTTGAAGCCGCTGGCCTGGGCCAGAGAGCGATATTCGGTTTCGCTGTAGCTGTAATTGAGGTTCCACCAGCCAAATGGCAGGCTGTAATTGAGCATCGAATTGCGCGAGGTTTTCTGGTGATCGCTGAGCGCATCGTGGCCGCCGCGCAGCGACAATTGATCGGCCAAGCCCAGCGGGTTATCCCAGTCCAGGCTGGCGCCCCACTGCTGTTCGCCAGTGCTGCGTTGGCCGCCGTTGTGACGAGACAGGCCGACGCGCCAAGGCTTTTGCGGGGTGTTCTTGACCAGCACGTCGCTGCCGCCGACGGCCTTGCCCGGCGCCAATTCCATCTGCGCCTGGTTCGATGGCAGGCGGTTCAGTTGATCGACCATCTGCTCGATCTCGCGCAGGTTGAGCAGGTCGCCCGGTTTGCCTGGGAAGCTCATGAACAGTTGGCGGTCGGTGATGCCGCTGCCTTCGGCGCCCTTCATTCCTTCCAGTCGGCCCTCGACCACTTGCACCTTGAGGTTACCGCTGGAGAGATCCTGTTGCGGCAGGTAGGCGCGGCTGGTGACGAGCCCTTTCTCAAGGTAGCGGTCGGTGATGACCTTGAGCAGCTCATTTAGCTGCGGCACACCGAGGCATTGGCCGATATAGGGCTTGAGCAGGCTGGAGCGCTCGCCTTCAGACAGCGCGTCGGCACCGGTGAGTTCGATGGTTTTGATAGGGAAGCAACGGGTGTCGGCGGGCGCTGTCGGCTTTGCAGGAGGGGCGGCCTTGCCGGGCAGGTCCTTGAGTTCTTCGAGGCGCCGTTGTTGCTCTTCGAGCAGGCGGTCCTGACGATCACGGATCAGGTCGGTGACGCCCGGCGTGTTCTGCGGGGTGGCACCTTGAGCCGTCCCAGCTAATCCCAGGCAAAAAAAAGCGGACAGCAGGCTGAGCCTGGCCCGAGGTACCGAACGCCACATTTCCAGATCCCTCCGCATGGCGTTATGCCATCAACTGGCGGCGATCCTATGGTGGCAATTTAATGGCGCCAATTAAATTGTAAGTAATTATTCCGATCTAGAGACAGAAGAAAATCGGCTTTTCAGGTCATGTCCTTTGATATCAATTGCTTAACCAAAAAATAACCCGCGCCTCCATTACTCGAATCGCAAAAAAATACCCCCGAGCCTTGCGGCACGGGGGTATCGGAGGCGGCTGCCAGGATTAGAACTGGTACTTGAGCCCCACCATTATGTTGCGCGGATCACCGCTGTAATAGCTGTTGTACAGACCATAGCCCGAGTAGTACTGACGATCGAAGATGTTGTTGAAGTTGAGCGAGGCACTCAGGTGCTTGTCGATGTCGTAGCGTGCCAGCAGGCCCACCACGGCGTAGCTGCCTTCCTTGGCCTGTGCTTCCAGAGAGCTGTCGACGTAGTACGTCTTGCCCTGCCAATTGAGATTACCGCCAACCGTCAGGTCTTTGAGCGCACCGTCGAGCTTGTAGGTGCTGGCCAGTTTGAACTGACGCTCCGGGCGTTGGGTGTCGAGACGTTGATGCTGCTCATCCCGCGGCCGGGAATAGGTAAAGCCAGCGAGCACTTGCCAGCCCGGCAACACTTCGCCGGACGCCTGCAGTTCGAAACCGGTGGTGGTGTTGGTCACGCCTTCATAGGCGTCAAGGCCCTGGTCGGTGCTGCCAACGTACTGCGCGTAGTTGTCCTGTTTGGTCTTGAACACCGCGACGCTGGTGTTCAGCGCGCCACCGTAGAACTCGGACTTGAGACCGGCCTCGTAGTTTTTCCCGGCCATCGGTTCCAAGACCTTGCCGCTCATGTCGATGTTGCTTTGCGGTTCAAAAATGTCGGTGTAGCTGACGTACACGGAATGCTGTTCGGTCAGGTCGTAGACCACGCCGGCGTAAGGAATGACCTTACCGGTTTTCTTCGCGTCATCGTGGTCCGGGTTTGCCGGGTCCGAGTTGTAGCCCAGCTCGCCTTCACGCTTGTAGTTGACCACGCGGCTGCCGAGGATCACCGACAGATCGTCGGTAGGCTTGAGGCGTACGGCGCCAAACGCACCGACTTCCTTGATGTGGTAATCCTGGGTGGTCCAGGTGGCGTAGGACGTAGGCTTGGGCGGGTTGTTGCCCCAGCTGTCGAAGTCCACGCTCAGGCGCGAGGAGTTCAGGTCAGCGTTTTCCGAGAAGTAATCCGAGCGACGGTCACTGACGTTGAGCCCCAGGATCAGGTCGTGGGAGCGACCGAACAGGGAAAACGGCCCGGTGGCATAGGCATCGACCGAATCGGTGTTGATGACGTAGGTCTTGTGGCTGCGGAACAACTGGGCCTGGCGCGTCGTTCGGTCGGGGTAAGGGCCCCAGCCGATGATGTTGCCCTGCAGTTGTTCGGTGTCGCCTTTCCAGTGGCTGGCTTCGACACGCAGCATCCAGTCATTGTCAAACTGATGCTCGACACCACCAAAGTACTTGGTGCTTTCACTGTCGCCGTAGGCCCATTTGGCCGCCGGGCTTTTGGAACGGGAGAAGTCGGTACGCGTACCGTCGGAGTAGAACAGCGGCAACTGGCCGAAGCTCGAACCGTTGGAGTTGATCTTCTGATAGTCGATACCACCGTAAATCATGGTGTTGTCGCTGATATCCGCCTCACCCATGGCGTAGAACACGTTCTTTTTCGACGAGTAGTAATCGATGAACGAGTTGGCATCGTCGTACGCCGCGACCACGCGACCGCGCAACGCGCCGTTTTCCGTGAGCGGCCCGGACAAGTCCATCTCGGTGCGATAACGGTCCCAGGTGCCGCCGTTGGCGGAAAGGTAGCCCTGGAACTCTTTGGTCGGACGCTTGCGCACCAGGTTGACCACACCGGCCGGGCTGCCGACGCCGCTCATCAAACCGGTGGCGCCGCGTACGACCTCGACCCGGTCGTAAATCGCCATGTCCCGCACACCCAGGCCATTGGTGTTGGTGGTGAAGTCCGAGGTGGGTACGCCGTCATACTGGAAGTTATTGAGCGCAAAGCCACGGGAGTAGAAGTTGAAACGTTCACTGTCATCGTGCATCACCGCCACGCCCGGGGTTTGCTGCAGCACATCGGAAATGGTGCCCAGGCCCTGGTCAGTCATCTGCTGGCGGGTGATCACGGTGACCGACTGAGGCGTTTCACGCAGGCTCAGTGGCAACTTGGTGGCGGTGGTGGCCGCGCCGGTGGTGTAGGAACCGGTGTTTTCGGTGGTCTGGCCCATCGCCAGGCCGCCAATTTTCACAGCATCGAGTTGAAGCGCGCCGTCTTCCGGTGGCCCGCTGAGCAATACCGTGTTGTCCTCAATTCGATAGGAAATGCCCGTGCCGCGCAGCAGTTGTTGCAGCGCCGACGACACATCCAGATCGCCGCGCAGGGCGACCGACCGCTTGCCTTGGACCAGATCCGGCGAATACAGGATCTGACGACCGGATTGCTGGCCCAGCTCACGCAATGCCCCTTCCAGTGACTGGGCGGAAATGTTCAGTTCTGCCGCCGCCAGGGAGCCGGAGAGCCCCAGGGACAGGCCGAAAACTGCCGCAGTGAAGGTGGAACGCCCCATGATTGCATCGAAAGACCGCCGCAGTGCGGTGGTGGTGTGTCGTTCAGCAGACATTTATATGCCCTTATGAGTGAGGTTGGTCAGTAACACCTATCACGAATGAGAATGCTACTTGTTTGAAGTCAGACATGAGACGGATCATCGCCGTAAAACCGGAAAGTTTTTTTGCGAAAAAAGCAGGTCGTCACCGAAAAAGCCTGCGCGCCCTCGTCGGGCGCGCAGGCTAAGGACTTACGCAGTAGCGTTGGCGCGGGACTTGGCCAACAGCGCTTCGCGCTGCTCCGGCGACAGGCTATTGAGCTTCAAACGCACCTGGGCGGTACGTTCCAGGGCGCCCGGGACGCTTTCATCGCGGGTCAGTGCCGCCGCAAGCTCGGCCACGCTGGGGTGGTCGAACACCACGCCTGGGTGCACCTCGAGCTGCAATTGCTTGCGCAGGGCCGAGACCAGCTTGATCACCAGCAACGAATGCCCGCCGATGGCAAAAAAGTTCTGCTCGACGCTCAGTCGCTCAATCCCCAGCAACTGCGCCATGCCCTCGGCCAGCAGGGTTTGCAGCGCGCTGCTGGGCGCGACATGCACCTGTGCCGTCAACAATGACTCAGGCGCCGGCAGGCCCTGGCGATCCAGCTTGCCGTTGGCCAACCGAGGCAGGTGATCCAACACGAAACAATGGGTGGGCACCATCGCCGCCGGCAGACTGGCCGCCAACGCTGCACGCAGCTCGTCGGCCCAGTCGGGCCCAGAGGCTCCTTGCGCTTCGACGTAAGCAACCAGTTGCACATCGCCGTCCACGGCGGCACCGGCGCGCCACGGCACCACCACCGCCTGGGCGACGCCCGGCAGCGCGAGCAAGGCCTGTTCGATCTCCGTCAGTTCGATACGGAACCCCCGCACTTTGACTTGATGGTCGCGCCGGCCCATCAATTGCACACCGCCCTGTGGCCGATAGCGCCCCAGGTCGCCACTGCGATACAGACGTTCACCGGGGCGCCGCGGGTGCTCGATAAACGCGTCGCGCCCCTGCTCACCCAGGTAGCCGCGCGCCACTTGCTGACCGCCGATATACACCTCGCCCACGGCACCCAAGGGCACTTCACGCAGGTGTTCATCGAACAGGTAGACCGCGCAACCGTCGAACACCCGTCCCAACGGCACGCCGGCGCTCAAGTCGCTGTTACGCGACAGCGGTTGATACAGCACGCCGACCGTGGTTTCCGTCGGCCCGTAGTGATTGAACACGCGACACGCCGGCGCCACCTTGAATATCAGCTCGACCAGGCCTGGCGCCACGGCTTCGCCGCCCAGCACCAGCGTGGCTGGCAAGTCAGTGCTGTCCTGATCGAGCAGGGCACTGAGGTGCGACGGCACGATTTTCAGGCAGTCGACCGCGTGAGTACGCAGGAAATCGGCAAAGCGTTTGGCGTCCTGCATGTGCTCGTCGCTGGCAATATGCAGCGCAGCGCCGAGGTACAGCGCGCCAAACAGCGTGGTGTGGCCCAGGTCGGCAGCCACCGTGGAGGTCATGGCAAACGCGCTGCACTCAGCCAGGCCCAGCGCTGTCGTAGACGCCTGCACATAGTTGAGCAATTGCCGATGTTCGACCACCACGCCTTTGGGCACACCGGTGCTGCCGGAGGTGAACAGCACGTAAGCGGGCTGGTCGAGCGCGGCCGGCGCCCAATCGAATCGCTCGGCAGGATCCAGCGGCGGTAACCCGTCGACGCGCACCACCGCCACGTCGCCGTCTGCGTGATCGGCGTCACTGAGTACCCGCACGGCACCGGCCTGTTGGATGACCAGCGCCTGGCGGTGCTGCGGCCATTGCGGGTCAAGCGGCACCCATGCCGCGCCGACGCGCCACACAGCAAGAGAGGCGATTACCAGCTCCAACGAGCGCGGCAGTAGCAGCGCAACCCTATCGCCCGGCTGCACACCCTGAAGGCGCAAGTGCCGCGCCAGTTGCTCGACCCGCTCATCCACTTGGCGATAGGTCAATTGAGTACCGGCAAAGCTCAACGCCGGCGCCTCGGGAGTACGCTGGGCCCACTCGGTAATGCGTGTCGGCAGACTCGGCCCCTGCAACGACAAGGGCGCTCCGATGCACTGCTGTTGCAGCGCACCTTCCCGCGCACTGATCAACCCCAGGTCTGCCAGCGCCGTGGCGGGGTTCGCCAGCAGGCTGCGTAACAGTGTCTGATATTGCTCCAGCAGCGCCGCCATGGACGCCTCGTCGTAATGCGCCGGATCAAAGCGCAAGTGCAAGGCCCGCGCTTCGACCAAGCGCAGTTCGAGTTCAAACGGTGCAACGCCGTCGTCCAACGCCACCACCGACCAACTGCCGCCCCCCACCGTCACGGGCGCCATCACGCCTTCGTGGGCAAAGCCACACGCCAGGTGCGCGGCGCTGGGCGGCGCCTCCACCGGCCAGTGCTCCTGCCAGGTCAGGTGCGCCTGTGCCTGCGCGTCCAGGGTCGGCAACCATTGGCCAAGGCTGTGCTGCAACGGCACGTCGATTACCAGCGGCAAGGTTTTTTCGAACAGGCCCATGCAGTCGGCAAAAAACTCATAATCGAGCCGACAATCGTGGCGCCAGCCCACCTGCATGCGGGTCTGGCCGCTGATCCGCGCCAACAGGCCCCACCACGCGGCCCTGGCAATCCGCTCCAGCGGCTGGTCCAGGTGCTGTGCGTAAGCGCCAAGCCCGCGCTGCAGGTCAGAGTCGAGGTCTACCGCCAGGCGGTTGCTGACCTGCGCGCCCGCCGGGCTGTGGCGCCGACAGGCCAGGGTCGGAGCGGCCGCGGTGCCCTGCTGCCGCCAGTAATCGCGACCGCTGGCGGCATCTTCATCCTGAGCCATTTCCCCGCGCCACTCGACGTATTGGGCGTACTGCGCGGCCTCTTCGTCGATCGCCGTGGTTTCATCGGCCGCATACGCCTGGTGCAAAGCACGGTGGAACACCTGCAACCCGTTACGATCACTGAGCAGCGCCGAAATACGCAGCGCCAAACCGTAATGCTGCTCGCCCAGACGGCACAGATGCAGCATCGCCAACGGCTGTGCATCTTCGGCGAACCCCTGCTGTTGGAGGTCGCGCATATGCTGTTCAAACGACGCGAGGTTCGGCATCGCCGCCGGTTCCAGCACCAGCGGCCAATGGGCACGCGGCTCGAGGGTCTGGCGCACACCGCGATAACTCGCCACGCGAATCAGGCGGGTGGCCAGGATCGGCTGCCGGGCCAGCACCTGGTCTGCCGCGCGCTGCAACCGCGCCGGGTCCAGCTCGCCACGCACCTCTATCAGCAACAACAAGGCCGAATGGCGGCCCTCGGCGGCAGTGCCCAGGGCGGCCTGCTGTTCCGGGCTCAGGGCCTGGTCAAAGGCAGTGCTCATTGGCCCACCTCCTCTTCCAGCGTCTGGCGGTTTGGCGCTGTGGAGCAGGCATTCAGATCGGCCCGATCAAACATATCGCCCATCGCCACCACAATCTTGCGCGGCCCCTCGAACGGATCGCGCGCATGGGCGGCGAGCATGTTGTCCATCAACACCACATCGCCCTGCTGCCAGTCAAAACGCACCGCGCACGCCTCGTACAGTTGGCCCACCAGTTCCATCACTTCATCCTCAATGGGCGTACCGTCCCCGTAGTAGACGTGCCGGGGCATGTTATCGATGCCGAACAGGCCGATCAGGTCGTCGCGCACGTCGGCGTCCAGGCAGTAGATGTGGTGCAACTGCACCTGGTTGAAGAACGAACGCGCACCGGTCAAGGGATGGCGGATCACCGCCGGGCAGTGGGTGCGGGTCTGCAATTCATCATTGTCCAGCCACTGCCACTGGATGCCGGCGGCGCGGCATCGCGCTTCGACCTCTTCACGGCTGTCGGTCTTGAAAAAGTGCCGCCACGACACGTCGAGCTTGTCGGTGAAGGTGCGCACGTAGAGCAGGCCCTTGCTCTCGAACTTCGCCAGCAGGTCCGCCGGAAGCCGGCGGCACATCTCGCGGCAATCGACGATAGGCGTCGCGCCGCCCACCGGCGACGGCAACTCGCAATAGAACATCTGCTTGCGCGGCCAACGGTCCTGGTGCGAGCTCTCGTTGTGGAACAGGATCATTTTCTTTTCCGGGTACGGCGTGGACCGGTAGGTATTCTTGCCGCCGTCCTTTTTCGGCAGATCGCCGTAGTTACCGTAGAGCCCCGGCTGCAACGCTTCGGCGAACTGCTCGAATTCCTCGATACCGTTCAGGGCGAAACCGCGGAACAAAATGCTGGCGTGACTGGCGAGTTTTTCTTCCACCAGTGCGCGGTTGTTGCGCACCCATTCGATGACATCCAGGCCGCTGTCCGCCGGTTGCGCCAGCAATGGGAACACCTGATCCGGGCGCAACGGCGAGAACCGCACCTGCGCCGCGCCGGCCGGGGCTGCCGCAGGGCCCTTCTTGAGGAACTTGTTGAGCTTGTCGAACTTTTTGCTTGCGACCTTTTCCGTGGCAGGCACTTGTTGTGCAGCAGACATGACGAATTCTCCTGAGAGTGTGTGTCGGTCCTGCACCGCTTGCTCGAGAATCCCGATCCAGCTGCGCATCATTCTTTCGATGCTTTCGCGACGGAACAGCGCGACGGCGTAAGACCAATGACAAACAAGGCTATTTCCTAGTTCTTCAACGAACAGGCCCATCTCGAATTTCGAGTGGCGCTCTTTTAATTCCACGGGCTCCAATTCCAAGCCATCGACCTGCAAGGTCGCGTTGGGGGTGTTGTTCATCACGAACAGCACTTGAACCAGCGGATTGACACCCTTGATACGTTCCACCGCGCAGGCATCGATGATCAGGTCCAGCGGCAGTTCCTGGTGCTCGAAGGCGTGCAACGCGTCGCGACTCACCGTGTGCACGTAGTCGCTGAACGGTTGCTCCTGCAGCAGCCGCGAGCGCATCGGCAAGACGTTGACGAAGAACCCGATCAGACCTTCCAGCGCCTGTTGCTGACGACCGGCGATGTCGGTACCGATCACCAGATCCGCGGTCTCGCATGTCCGGTGCAGCATCAGTTGGAACGCCGCGAGCATCAGCAAGTAAGGCGTGCAGCTCAGTTCCTGGGCCAGGGTCTTGATCGATTGATACAACGGCGCCGGCAGGCGCAACGCCAGGCCATCGCCGTCATGGCTCGGCTGGGCCGGACGCGCAAAGTCATGGGGCAATGGCAGGCAGGCCGGCGCGCCTCGCAGCGTCTCGCGCCAATAGGCAGTGTCGGCGGCCAGCCAACCCTCGTTGAGCAAGCGTTGCTGCCAGAACCCATAGTCGAGGTACTGCACCGGCAACGCCGCCAAGGGTTTCGAGCCGTCGTACAACGCGAGCAATTCCTGCACGAGCACGGCCATCGACCAACCGTCGGAGATGATGTGGTGCATGGCGAAGAAGATCAGATGCTCGCCCGCCCCCAGGCGCAGCAGGTGCACACGCAACAGCGGCACCTGCTCCAGGTCGATGCGCTCGGCGGCGCAGTCGAGCAACCATTGCTGCCTCGCCTGCTGCCGTGCCTGAGCGTCCAGGTCGCTGATATCCAGCAGGCGGATCGGCAAGTCCACCTGCTGCGCGACCCGCACCAAAGGGTTGCCGTCTTCGTCTTCGTGGTAACTGGTGCGCAGTATTTCGTGGCGGTCCATCAGTTGCACAAAGCTGCGCTGCAAGCGATAGAGGTCCAGTTCGCCGCGCACACTCAGTGCAGCCGGCAAGTTGTAGGCGGCGCTGTCGCTGGAAATACGCTCCACCAGCCAAAGCCGCTGCTGTGCCAACGACAGCGGCAGCACGCCCTCTCGTGGCTGCGCCGTCAAGGCCGGCAGGGCCCGTTTGGGTTCGGCCTGCACGCGGCGCTGTTCCAGGCGTTCAGCCAGGGCGCCCAGTTGTGCGCACTCAAACACATCGCGCAGGCGCACTGCATCGAGCCCTGCGGCGTGGGCACAGGACACCACACGAGTGGCCAGCAGCGAATGCCCGCCCAGCTCGAAGAAATGATCGCTGAGGCCCACTTGCGGCACCTGCAAGACCTGCTCCCAGATCGCCGCCAGTTGCCGTTGCAATGGCGTGACCGGCGCCAGGTACGACGTACGTCCCTGGTTCAGGTCCGGCAGTGGCAGCGCCTTGCGGTCCAGCTTGCCGTTGGGGCTCAGGGGCAGGCCCGCCAGCAGGATCAGGTGAGTCGGCACCATGTAGTCGGGCAACACCCCCTTGAGCTGCGCTCGCAGGCCATCGCGCCACACGCCCTGCACCTCTGCTTCGGCGTGCACCAGCCCGGCCTCGCGCGGCACCACCCACGCGGCAATCTGTAAGCCGCCCGGCCCCTCCACGGTCATGACCAACGCTTCGCGAACCCCTGGGTACGCTTGCACACGGGCTTCGATTTCGCCGAGTTCGATACGGAACCCGCGAATTTTCACTTGATGGTCGGCACGTCCGACATAGTCGATCACCCCGTCAGCGCGATAGCGCGCCAGGTCGCCGGTGCGGTACAAACGCCCGCTGCCGAACGGGTCGGGAATGAATTTTTCCGCGGTCAGGGCCGGCCGGTTGAAGTAACCGCGCGCCAGCAGCTCACCGCCAATCAGCAGCTCGCCCACGACGCCCACCGGCACCGGGTTGAGCGCATCGTCCACAATGTAGATCGCACGGCCATCGAGCACCCTGCCGATCGGCATCATCAGCGGCATGGCCCGCGCGCCGGATACGTAGTCGGCACAGTCCAGCGCCGTGGCGGTCACTGTCGCCTCGGTGGGGCCATAGGTGTTGTACAGCGCAATGTGCCCAAGCCCGGCGTCACGCCAGGCATGCAACCCTTCCGGTGGCATCGCCTCGCCCCCCGCGTGAACCTGGCGCAGGCGTCCATAGTTGCGCGGCCCGACGGCGGCGAAGTCACGGGCCAGCATGTGCCAATACGCGGTGGTCACGTCGACCACGCTGATGCCGTGGGCCATGACCTGCCGGTAGAACGTCTCGCTGTCCCACAGCTCGCCGCCGCGCAGCACCACACAGGCGCCGGTGCACAGTGCCGGGTAGAGTTGCTCGACAAAACCGTCGAAGTTGAACGTACCGAACTGCAATACACGGTCTTCAGGCGTCAACTTGAACAGCGCCTGCATCACCTGCACGTGCCGCGCCACGGAACCCCGGTTGATCCCCACGCCTTTGGGGCGGCCGGTGGAGCCGGAGGTGAACATCACATACGCGAGGTGCGTCGGCTGGGCCAGGTTCGTCAGGTCATGGGACGGGGAATCGGCCAACCATTGTTCGCGGGTGTCCAGGCACAGCACGCGGACACCTGCCGGAATCGGCAACTGCGCCTGCAGGTCGGATTGGGTCAGCAACAGGTGCAGGCCGCTGTCCTCGATCATCCAGCCCAGGCGCTGGCTCGGGTATTGCGGGTCAAGCGGCACGTAGGCGCCGCCGGCCTTCAGGATGGCCAGCAGGCCGACAATCATGTCCAGGGAGCGCCCCACCGCCACACCCACCAGCACATCCGGGCCAACCCCGAGTTCGCGCAACGTGTGCGCTAACCGGTTGGCGTCCCGGTTGAGCTCGGCATAGGACAACTGCTGCGCATCCAAGATCAGCGCAGGGGCTGCACCGCATGCCCGCGCCATGGCCTCGAATGTCTGGTGCACACAGGCATCGGCCGGGGCGTCTTGCGGTGGGTTCCAGGCGTGCACCATGGCCTGATGTTCAGCCGCCAACAACGTCGACAGCTGTCCGAGTGCCTGCGCCGGGGCGTTGACGAACTGCTCCAGCAGATGCCGCAGGTGCCCGAGCAACCCCTCGACGGTCTGCTCGCCAAAGCGCTCGCGCTGATAGCCCAGGCTCAATGACAGGCGTTCGCCGCTGTGGACGGTGAGGGCCAGCGGGTAGTTGGTGTGCTCGTGATTCTGCGCGGCGCTGAACCGCAACCCGTCGCTGCCGCCTTGCTGCAGGCTCTGCGCCACCGGGAAATTTTCGAACACCAGGATGCTGTCAAACAACGCCTCGCCTGCGGAGCCGGCCCAACGCTGGATGTCGTACAGCGGCGTGTGCTCGTGCTCACGCAGGGCCAGGTTCAACGCCTGGACCTGGACAATCCACTCACCGACCGACTGGTGCGCCTGGGGTTCGGCGATCAGTGGCAAGGTGTTGATGAACAGGCCGACCTGCTCTTCGATGCCGGGCAACTGCGCCGGACGTCCGGAGACCGTGGTGCCCAGCGTCACGCACTGCTGGCCGGTGTAGCGCTGCAACAGCAGTAGCCAGGCGGCTTGTACCAAGGTGTTGACGGTGACCTTCTGTTCACCGGCAAACGTCGCCAGGCGCCGAGTGGCTGAGGCCTCCAGCAGCAGATCGGTTTCGGCATAGCCCCGGCCCGGCGCGTCCTGGCGCGGCAGCGCCGAGGCCAGCAGGGTCGGGCCATCCAGATGGCCAAGGCGCTCGAGCCAGAACGCCTGGCTCGCCGCCGCGTCCTGGCGCTGCAGCCATTGGATGTAGTCGCGGTACCGCCCTGGCGCCTTGGCCGAGGGCTCGCCGGCATAACGGGCGAGCATGTGCGCCAGCAACTGCGCGTTGCTCCAACCGTCCATCAGGATGTGATGGTGGGTATAAATCAGGTGATAGCGCTGTTCATCCAGGCGGATCAGGGTCAAGCGCAGCAAGGGCGCCTGTGCCAGGTCGAAGCCTTGCCGGCGATCCTCGGCGGCGAACGCCTCGACATCCCGCGCGGCGGGCGAACGGTCGCGCCAGTCCAGTACCGTCAGCGGCAGCTCGACACTGCGTCGTACCCATTGCAGCGGTTGCTCGCTGCCGTTCTGCCAGATAAACCCGCTGCGCAAAATGTCATGGGCCTCCAGCGTCGCTTGCCAGGCCTGACGAAAACGCTGCACGTCCAGGCCTTCGACATCGACCGCCAACTGGTTGACATAGGTGTCGTCGCCCTGTGCATACAGCGTGTGGAACAACATGCCCTGCTGCATCGGCGACAGCGGGTAAATGTCATCGATGGCGGGCCCCGGCACCGGCAACTGGTCAAGCTGCTGCTGGGTCAGGTTCGCCAACGGGAAGTCGGACGGCGTGACTTGCCCGGCGGGCGTGACGCAGCAATGTTCGATCAGGCCTTTGAGCTCGACCGCGTAATCGTCGGCCAGTTGCTGAATGGTCGAGACCTGGAACATCTCGCCACTGAAGCCCCAACTCATCGACAATTGCCCGCCGTAGACCTGGCCTTCCACGGTCAACCAGTTGGCCAGCGGTGCCAGAGGGTCCTGGGCCAGCCCATGGCCTTCGCTGGACGGCAAGAACAACGCCTGCTCATCGAACTGGCGGTCGAACTGCCCCAGGTAGTTGAAGGTAATACGCGGCTGCGCCAGGCCCGCCAACGTCGCGGCGACTGCAGGTTCGGCCAGGTAGCGCAACACGCCGTAACCCACGCCTTTGTCGGGCACGGCACGCAGTTGTTCCTTGACCGCCTTGATCGAAGTCGATACGTCGTCGGCGGGGGTCAGGGTGACCGGAAACAGGCTGGTGAACCAGCCCACGGTGCGCGTCAGATCCAGGCCGTCAAACAGGTCCTCGCGACCATGCCCTTCCAACTGAATCAGGGTGCTGCCCTGCCCGCTCCAACGCGTTATTACGCGGGCCAGCGCGGTCAACAGCAGGTCGTTGACCTGCGAGCGATAGGCCGCCGGGGCCTGGGCAAGAAGCTGGCGCGTGGTGTCGGCATCCAGGGTGCACGTGACTTTGCGCTCCAGGCCTTGATGCAACGCGCCATGGGGGTTGTCGCATGGCAGGTCGTGGACCGGCGCGCCGCCGAGCGATGTCTGCCAGTAGTCCAGTTGCGGCACAAAGCGTGGCACGCACGCTTGCAGGCGCGCGCTCCAGTCCTGATAAGTGCTGGTCTTGTGCGCCAGTTCAGCACCGGTGTAGAGCTGCTGCAGATCTTCAAGCAATACCCGCCAGGACACGCCATCCACCACCAAGTGATGAACGGCCAGCAACAGGCGCTGGCTGTGATCGGGCATGTCCACCAGCAGCGCGCGCAGCAACGGGCCTTGCTGCAGATCCAGGCTGCATTGAGCATGGGTGCACGCCTCGGTCAGCGCGTCGGCGCTGTCTATCTGGCGCTGCCACAACAGCGGCGCGTCGGTGTGCTCGGCGTAGTGTTGCTGCCAGCCATCGTTGCCAGGCTCATAACGCAGGCGTAAACCGTCATGGTGGCGCACCAGGCGTTGCAGGGCATCCTCCAACAGTGCCGGCACCACCGGCTGCCGAGGCACCAGCAGCAACGACTGGTTCCAGTGTTGGCGCTGGGGAATATCCAGGGCAAAAAACCATTGCTGCACCGGGCTGAGAACCACGGCCCCGCTGGCCAGGCCTTGGTCGACCTGCGGCTCGTGGCGTTGCTCGGCGACTTGCGCCAGGCTGCGGATCGTTTGGTGCTGGAACACATGCTTGGGGCTCAGGCCGATGGCGGCCTGGCGCGCACGGCTGACCACCTGCATGGACACGATAGAGTCGCCGCCCAGCTCGAAGAAGTTATCGTCGAGGCCGACACGCTCCAGCCCCAACAGCGCTTGCCAGATCGCCGCCAGGGCCTTTTCCACCGGGTTGCGCGGCTCGGCATGTTCACGCAGCGGCTGGCTGGCGTCGAAGGCCGGCAGCGCCTTGCGGTCGAGCTTGCCGTTGGGGGTCAAGGGCAGGTGCGAGAGGAACAACAAATGATTGGGCACCATGTACGCCGGCAACACCTGTTTGAGCGCGCCCTTTAGTCTTTCTCGCAGGCTTTGCTGGGCGGCGGCATCCTCCAGCACGCCGGCGTCGGACGGTACGATCCAGGCCACCAGTTGCTGGCCACTGGCGCTGTCCTGGGCCAGTACCGCCAGCTCGCGCACGCCCTCGTGTTGCAGCAGGTGTGCTTCGATTTCCCCCAGTTCAATGCGAAAACCGCGCACTTTGACCTGGTGGTCGATACGCCCCTGGTATTCCAACACGCCGCCGTCCTGGTAGCGCACCAGGTCGCCGGTGCGGTACAGGCGCTCGCCGTCCACGGCGAACGGGTTGGGTACATAGCGCTGCGCCGTGAGCGCGGCGCGCCCCAAATAGCCACGGGTGATCCCGGCGCCCGCCAGGTACAGCTCGGCGCAGATGCCTTGGGGAACGGCCTGGAGTTCGGCGTCCAGCACGTACGCGGCGGTATGGGTGATCGGCCGGCCAATGCTGGCGCGGCCGCCCGCCGTGCGGAGCGTGAAGGTTGAGTAAGTGGTGTCCTCAGAAGGGCCGTAAAGGTCGAAGACGTGCTCGATGCCCGGCTGTTGATACAGCGCCTCCACCAGCGTTTGCTTGAGGGGTTCGCCCGCCAGGTTGATGATGCGCACACCGGCCGGGATCTGCGCAGTGCGTTGCAGGGCCGCGATAGCCGACGGCACCGTGTTGATCAGGCGCACCTGGTCACGCGCCGGCAAGTCCGGCAGCTCCAGGGCGTTGCGCGCGATGATCAGCGAGCCGCCGAGGGCCAGGGTGACGAACAGCTCCCACACCGACAGGTCGAAGCACACCGAGGTCGATGCCAACACCCCTTGCATGTCGTCCTGACGGTAAACGCGCTGCGACCAGTCGATCAGGGCCAGCACGTTACGGTGGGCAATCGCCACGCCTTTTGGCTTGCCGGTGGAGCCCGAGGTGTAGATCACATAGGCCAGGTTGTCCGGTGTCACGTCTCTGTCGGGTGCCGTCAGCGGCCACGGCGCCAGCAGCGCGGGCCAGTCGTCAAGCAGCACCACCTGAGTGCCGGTCGCGGCAGGAAGGCTGGCGGCCACCGCGTGTTCGGTGAGCAGCACCAAGGCGCGGCTGTCTTCGAGCATGTAGGCCACGCGTTCGGCCGGGTAATCCGGGTCAAGGGGCACGTAGGCGCCGCCGGCCTTGAGTACCGCGAGCAGTGCGACCAGCAGGTGCTCGGAACGGGTCATCGCCACGCCGACACGCACTTCCGGGCCAACGCCACTGGCGACCAACAGATGGGCCAGTTGGTTGGCCTGCTGGTCCACCTGCTGGTAACTCAGGGTGCGGGTGCCGCAGGTGACCGCCAGCGCGTGCGGGTGCTGCGCCACCTGGGCGGCAATGCGCTGGTGGATGCACAGGTGCCGGTCAAACGTGTCCTGGCTGGGGTTCCAGTCAACGATGATGAGTCGGTACTCGAGCGGGTCCAGCAGTGGCAAGGCACCAACCGTTTGCCGGGCGTCGTCGACCATGCCCTGCAACAGGCGCAACCAGTGGCCGGCCATGCGTTCGATCGTGGACGGCGCGAACAAGTCATCGGCATAGGTCAGCGCGGCATGCAGGGTGCCGGACTGTTCGTAGGTATCCAGGGTCAGGTCGAACTGTGTGGTGCGGCCTTGCCACTGCACCGTGCTTAATTCCAGGCCCGACGCGGTGCTGATCGTGGAAATATCGGCCACATGGGGCTGGTGGTTGTACATCACCTGGAACAGCGGCGTGTGGCTCAGGCTGCGCTCGACGTTCAGCGCTTCGACGAGCCGCTCGAAGGGCAGGTCCTGATGGGCCTGGGCGCCCAGCGCCGCTTCCTTGACGTCGCGCAGCAATTCGTCAACGCGGGTCTGCCCGGTCAGTTCAGTGCGTAGCACCTGGGTGTTGACGAAAAAACCGATCAACCCCTCGACTTCACCGCGGTTGCGGTTGGCGATGGGCACCCCGACACGGATGTCGCCCTGCCCGGTGTAGCGGTGCAGCAGGACATTGAACGCCCCCAGCAACAGCATGAACAACGTGACCTGATGCTGCTGGGCACAGGCGCGTAATTGCTCGAGCAGCCCGGTGTCCACCGCGAAGGTGTGACGGGTGCCGCGGTAGCTGGGCATGGCGGGACGCGGGTAGTCGGTGGGCAGCTCCAGCACCGGATGCTGGGTGCCCAGGCGTGCCTGCCAATATTCCAACTGCCGCGCCTGTTCCCCCGCTTCCAGCCAGCGCCGCTGCCAGAGGGCGTAGTCGCTGTATTGGATCGGCAGCGCCGGCAGTTGCGGCGCTTCGTTGCGCTCATGGGCGTCGTAGAAGCGGATGAACTCCTCGATCAACACGTTCATCGACCAGCCATCGGAGACGATATGGTGCAGGGTCAGCAGCAGCACGTGCTCCTGCGCCGCCAGTTTGAGCAATTGCACACGCAGCAGCGGGCCATGCTCCAGGTCGAACGGCAGCTCCGATTGACGGGTCGCGGCCGCGTTGACCGCCTGCTCCTGCTCGGCCGGCGCCAAGTTGCTCAGATCCACCCCGTCCACCGCCAGCACCGGCGCCACCGCCACCTGCAACAGGCGCTCATCCGCCTGACGCTGGAACACCGTGCGCAAGGTTTCGTGCCGCGCCACCAGACTGGCGAACGCCTGCTCCAGCGCCTTCAGGTTCAGCGTGCCCCTGAGCCGCACCGCGCCCGGCAAGTTGTAGGCACCGCTGGCCGGGTCCAATTGCCAGAGAAACCACATGCGCTGCTGTGCATAGGACAGCGCCTGGCGATCCTCCACCTCGACACCTGCCGGAATCGGAAACCGAGAAAATTCCACCCCTTCTTTCTGCAGCGCTTGCAGGAACAGCTGGCGTTTTTCCAGGGGCAACCCGATAAACCGGCGAGCAAGTTTCAAGGAGTCTTCAGCATTCATTTGTTGGGATCCGGAGCAATAGGCAGGAAGCACAAAGGCACGTCGTCCCTATAAAACGAATCTCGCAAAGAAAAATTAGCGGCGGCTTGGGTGTGGGACGGCGCGTCCCACCATGAAAAACGGCGCGTCAAATGGCTCAACGCGCAAACAGCGTTTACCTGGCCCAACGCGTCATGCTGTGGCGTCGACCGGGCTACACACCGATTGGCTGATTAACCCAACCGGCGATAACCCAGCACCGCCGAGCCCAGCACCACCGCACCGGCGACCAGAGCCACCCAGAAACCGCTGGCGGCACCGAAGTGGTCAATCATCCACCCTGAGCTGGCGGCCCCCAGGGCAACGCCGATGCTCAGGCCGGTGATCAACCAGGTCATGCCTTCGGTCAGGCGGCTGGCCGGGACGATGCGTTCCACCAGCGCCATGGACACGATCAGCGTAGGCGCGAAGAACAGCCCGGACACGAAGATCGCTGCCGCCAGGCCCGGGATATTGGTCACCAGCAGCAACGGCAAGGTGGTCAGCGCCGTGGCCACCCCGCAGAACAGGAATTGACGGGGCAACGACGCCTTGAGCTTGAGGGTGCCGAAGGCCAGGCCCGCCAGACACGAGCCGATGGCATACACCGACAACACGATACTCGCCGCGGCCGGCTGGCCCTGCTGCTGGGCAAACGCGACGCTGACCACGTCCACCACCCCTACGATGACGCCCATGGCCAGCAGCAGAATCATCAGGATCAGCACCGAAGGCGACGCGATCAGCCACCCGGCGTGGTGATCGTGATGCGCGTGCACCGGGGGCTCGGTCGCCCGTTGCAGCACAAAGGTGGTCACCCCCACCGCCAGTAACAGCGCGGCCACCAGCGGCCCGGCTTCCGGGAACAGCACCACGCTCAGGCCCACGGAAAGCGGCGGGCCGACGATAAAACACACCTCGTCGAGCACCGACTCCAGGGCGAACGCGGTTTGCAGCTTGGGTTGGCCACGGTACACCTCGGTCCAACGCGCCCGCACCATGGCCGACATGTTCGGCATACAGCCCGCCAGTGCGGCGAACAGAAACAGCGTCCAGTTCGGCGCTTGCATGCGGGTGCACAGCAACAGCATCAGCAACCCGCCGCCGCCGATCAGCGCAGCGACTGGCAGCACCCGCCCCTGGCTGTAGCGGTCCACCAGGCGCGACACCTGCGGCGCGCAAAACGCGGTGGCCAGGGCAAACACCGCTGCCACCGAGCCCGCCAGGCCGTAGCCGCCATGCACCTGGGAGAGCATGGTGATCACGCCGATACCGGTCATCGACACCGGCATACGCGCCAACATACCTGCCAATACAAAGGCGCGGGCGCCGGGGACCTGGAACAATTCGGCGTAGGGGTTCGCCATGATTCAAATGCCTTCTGTACTTAAATTTCGCAACGGTTTGTCACACCAACCGCTTGATCTGCTTGTGCCGCCACACCAGACGGTAATACGCCGTCTGCAACGCCAGCATCGCCAGGTACGTCACCGGAAACGCCATCCACACGCCCTCCAGACCAAAGTGGGCGTTGAGCAGATAGGCCATCGGCAGCTCCACGCACAGCACGCAGAAGATCGAGATCGCCACCGGCATCAACACCACGCCGCTGGCGCGCATGATCCCGCCGATCACCGCCTGGAAGCCGAACACCAGGATGCTCCACAGCATGATATGCAGCAGGTGTTCGGCGTTGACCCGCGCCGCATCGTCGGTGATGAACAGGCCCAGCAACCAGTGAGACAGCCCATAGCCCAGCACAATCAGGCCACCGGTGAGGCCGGTGTTGATCAACAGGCCGGTGCGCAGGATCGGCCCGATGCGCTCCAGACGGCCGGCGCCAATCGCCTGAGCGCCGAGGATCGACGCAGTGATGGCAATCGACAGCGCCGGAAACTGCACATAGTTGACGATCTGCGTCACCGCGCCATAAGCCGCTGTCGCCTGGGAGCCGTGACCGTTGACCAGCGCCAGGATGACCAGCTCCGACAGCGACAGCACCACCATCTGCAGGCCCGTGGGCAGGCCGATGCGCAGGACTTTGCCAAGGATCACGCGGTCCAGGCGCAAGGCCGCGAGCAGTTCGCGGTCCGGCGCCATTACATGACTTTTATGCCGCAGGCGCAGCACCAGGAACAGCATCGCCAGGGCGTTACCGACCAGGCCCGCATACACCGCGCTCTGGATGCCCAGGGGCGGCAGGCCGACCCACCCGCGAATCAGCGCCGGGGTCAGCAGCAGGCCGACCAGGGTCGAGACCATCAAGGCCAGCAAGGGTGAAATCGTGTCGCTGACACCGCGCAACAACTGGGTATAGAGGATGAACACCAGCAGCAGCGGCATGATCAGCATCATCATCTGCGCATAGCCCACGGCGTCATCGAGCACGTCAATCGGCGTCCCCAATGCCTGCAACGCCGGCCGCGCAAACAGGCCGCCCAACACCGCCGCGATCAACCCCACCAGCGCCCCCAGCGTCAGGGTGGCCCCGGTGATCGACTTGACCATCGCGGTTTCCTGGGCGCCCCACGCCTGGCCGATCAACACCGAGGCGCCCGCCCCCAGGCCGATCACCAGCGCGATAAAGAAGAACACGATGGGAAACATCCCCGACACCGCGGCCAACGCCTGGGTACCGAGCATTTGCCCGACGTAGATGCCGTTGAGGGTGCCGGAAAAGCTCTGCAGGAAGTTGGACAGCACCATCGGCGCCAGAAAGATCAGGTAGACCTGCCACAGCGGGCGTTGCAAGGGGCTTTGCATGAAAAACGGGGCCTCGGAGGACGAAAGCGTCCGAGGTTTATACCGTAACTGGATCCAATCTTCCCGTGCTTTATCACGGTATCGGTTCAACCACCAGCCGGGCGTTGCGCACGGTTCCCGTCAGGTGCCGAGGGTCGCCTTGCACGATGCATTCGGCCAGTGCCGGTTCCAGTTCGACCCGTAATCCATCCAGCCCCGGCAAACAGGTTGACGCTCAAGGGGCGTCGAAGGTTTGCGAGGGCCTGCGTAACGTGGGATCAAACGGATTGATCCTGGGCCCGATCGCCGCCGCCTCGCGTTTCAACAACTCCACCACCATCGGCAAGCGGCCGGGCCCCAACCGGTCGCTGATGGTCGCCACACTCAACGCCGCCACCGCGTGCCCGTCACGGTTGAGGATCGGCACCGCCAAGCCCGCCATGCCTTCCAGCACCCCGGTGTTGCGCGCCGCGTAGCCCAGGCGCCGCACGTTTTCCACCTCCGAGCGCAGCAGCACTTCGTCATACAGGTGGAAGTCCTTGAGCCGTGGCAGGTTGTAGCGGATCACCGTTTCGCGCTCCTGCTCCGGCAAAAACGCCAGGATCGCCAGGCTGCCCTGCCCCACGCCCAGGGCCACGCGCCCGCCGATGTCACCGGTGAACGTGCGAATAGGGTACGGGCCTTCGCTGCGGTCCAGGCAGATCGCATCGAAGCCGCTGCGCGCCAGCAGGAACAGCGAGTCGCCCAGTGAGGCGCTCAAGCGCAGCATGCTGGGGCGTACGAGGTCGCGCAGGTTGTCGGTCTTGCCCGCATTCGCCGCCAGGGCAAAGAACTCCAGGCTCAGGCGATAGCGCTTGCTGCGCGCATCCTGCTCGACCATGCCTTCGTCCATCAGGCTGCGCAGCAGACGGTGCGTGGTGGGTTGGGAAAGACCGACCTGCTGCGCAAGCTGAGTCACCCGTTCGCCGCCCTGCGGCACCTCACCCAGGGCACGCAGCAGCGCAAACAGCCGGGACACCCCGCCTGCACCGACCTCTTTGGTGCTCTCATTCCGCTCAGTGGAATCCATCTCTCTTTATCTCATTAATTATTCTATTGAATGAATAAAACAGAAATTAATCATCCATTCAGTGAAATTCCATCTTTCGCCCATCCTAGTCTTCGTCCTAATCTGCGTCCACAGGGGCGAATTGAACAACAACCGGCAGCCGACTTGAGATCGAGCGCCAACGCACCCGCAACACCCTTTTCGCATCTGCCCAAAACAAAAAAGCGCGTTTCGACGCGACTCAAAAAAGGTGGAACGCAGACATGGCATTTCTCCAACTCAACGCCTTGAGCAAACGCTACGGTGCCGTCGACGCGGTGGTCGCCACCGACCTTGCGGTGGAAAAAGGCGAGTTCGTTTCCCTGCTCGGCCCGTCGGGCTGCGGCAAGACCACCACCCTGCAAATGATCGCCGGCTTCGTCGACGTGAGCGGCGGGCAGATCCTGCTCGACGGTCGCGACATCACCCACGCCAAGCCCGCCAGCCGAGGCCTGGGCGTGGTGTTCCAAAGTTATGCGCTGTTCCCGCACATGAGTGTGCGCGACAACGTTGCCTTTGGCCTGAAGATGCGCAAAGTTCCGGCCGCCGATATCGCCAACAAGGTCAAGACCGTGCTCGAGCTGGTGCGGCTGGCTCCACACGCCGAGCGCTACCCTCGGGAACTGTCCGGCGGCCAACGCCAGCGCGTGGCCCTGGCCCGCGCCCTGGTGATCGAACCGCCCGTTTTGTTGCTCGATGAGCCGCTGTCCAACCTCGACGCCAACCTGCGCGAAGAAATGCAGTTCGAGATTCGCCGCATCCAGTGCGCCGTGGGCATCACCACGCTGATGGTTACCCACGACCAGGCGGAAGCGCTGTCCATCAGCGACCGCGTGGTGGTGATGCAGGCCGGGCGCGTGACCCAGATCGACGCCCCTTACAACCTGTATGAGCACCCGCGCACACGCTTCATCTCGGACTTCGTCGGCAAGGCCAACCTGCTGCCAGGCGATTACGATCAACTGGGCATCCCCCAAGTGCGCCACGAAAGCGGCGACGGCGATCTGACCCTGAGCCTGCGCCCGGAGAAAATTCAGTTGGTGCAGGCCGGCACCGGGCGCCTGCAGGGCCAGGTGCTCGGCCGCTATTTCTTCGGCAGCCAGTGGCTGTACCGCATCCACACGTCCTTGGGCGACATCACCGTGGTGCGCAGCAATGACGGCAGCGCGCCGCTGGGCAACGGTGCGTCGGTGGGCCTGGATTGGCAGGCGGACTTGCTGCGGGTATTGGCGGCCGATGAGGTGCGCCCATGAGTCGCGGCTACCTGCTGTCATTGCCGGCGCTGGTGCTGTTTGCCGGGCTGCTGATCCTGCCGCTGGGCCTGACGCTGGTGCTGTCGTTCAACGTGTTCGACTACCAAGTGGGCGTCAAAGCGGATGAATGGACGTTCGCCCACTACCTGTCTTTGTTCAGCGACGCGTACTTCTACGAGATCTTCTGGCGCACCTTCTGGATCAGCGCGCTGGTAACCTTGCTCTGTGTGGTGATCGGCGTGCCGGAGGCCTACATCCTCAGCCGCATGGGCACGCCGTGGCGTTCGGTGTTTCTGATTCTGATCCTCACGCCGCTGCTGATTTCGGTGGTGGTGCGCGCATTCGGCTGGAGCCTGCTGCTGGGCGCCGACGGGCTGATCAACCAAGTGATCCAGTTGCTCGGCGGGCGCCCGGTGAAGCTGCTGTACACGCCCTTCGCGGTGATCATCGCGCTGGTGCACGTGATGCTGCCGTTCATGATCATCCCCGTGTGGACCTCCCTGCAAAAACTCGACCCGTCGGCCGAACAGGCCGCGTTGTCGCTCGGCGCGAGCCAAGCCACGGTGATGCGCCAGATCGTGTTGCCCCAGGTGATGCCTGGTGTGCTCTCCGGCACGTTGATTGTGTTCGGGTTGGCCGCCAGTTCGTTCGCGATCCCCGGTCTGCTCGGCGGACGACGCCTGAAGATGGTCGCCACAGTGGTGTACGACCAGTACCTCTCGGAACTCAACTGGCCCATGGGCGCGACCATTGCGGTGGTGCTGCTGGCTGTGAATCTGCTGATCATGCTGAGCTGGAACCGCATGGTCGAACGCCGCTACAAAAAGTCCCTGGGGGTTTAAGCACATGTCCAGAAACGGTCCTTTGGCCCTCGGCTTTCATAGCCTGGTGGTGCTGTTCATGATGGCGCCGCTGGTGGTGGTGTGCCTGGTGGCCTTCACGCCGGAAAACACCTTGAGCCTGCCCACTTCGGGCTTCTCCCTGCGTTGGTTTCGCGCGGTGTTTGAACGCGCCGACTTTATCCAGGCGTTCTATAACAGCCTGATCCTGGCGTTCACCGCCGCAACCCTGGCGACATTGATCGCGGTGCCGGCGGCCTTGGCCATCAGCCGCTATCAGTTTCCGGGGCGCAACTTTTTCAGTGGGTTGTTCCTGTCGCCGATCATCATCCCGCACCTTGTGCTGGGCGTGGCGATGCTGCGGCTGTTTGCGCTGATGGGGGTCAATGGCAGCTTTACCTGGTTGATGCTCGCGCATGTGGTGATCATCACGCCGTATGTGCTGCGCCTGGTCCTGGCGGCGGCCATCGGGATTGACCGCAGTGCCGAGCAGGCCGCCGAATCCCTCGGCGCGGGCCGCTTTACCTTGTTTCGGCTGGTCACGCTGCCGATGATCCTGCCCGGTGTCGCCGGGGGCTGGCTGCTGGCGTTCATCAACAGTTTCGATGAAGTGACGCTGTCGATCTTCGTCAGCTCACCGGCCACGCAAACTCTGCCGGTGCGCATGTATGTGTACGCCACCGAATCCATCGACCCGATGATGGCGGCGGTGTCGGCGCTGGTGATTGCGCTGACCGCCGCGACCATGATCCTGCTCGACCGGGTCTATGGCCTGGACCGCGTGCTGGTGGGGAAACACTGATGGCCTTGTTTAAACGTTTGGCCGAGACCCGGCGTCCGGTTGTGGCCTTTACCCTCGACGGCCAACCCGCCACCGGCCTGCTCGGCGACACCCTGCTGACCGCCGTGCTGACCTGCGCCGAGCACCTGCGCGGCAGCGATTTCAGCGCCGAACGCCGTGCGGGTTTTTGCCTGATGGGCGCCTGCCAGGACTGCTGGGTACGCCTGGACGATGGGCGGCGAGTGCGCGCCTGTTCGACGCTGTTGGAAGAAGGCCAGGCGATCAGCCGCGATACGGGGCGCCAGGCATGAAGCCGATTGTGATTGTGGGCGCAGGCCCGGCCGGTATCAGCGCCGCGCGCACGCTGCTCGACCATGGCATTCGCCCCTGCCTGGTGGATGAAAACCTGCGCGGTGGCGGACAGATTTATCGACGTCAACCGCCCGGCTTCCAACGCACGGCCAAGCAGATCTACGGCTTTGATGCACGCAAGGCCCAAGCGGCGCACAACACGCTGGATACACTGGCGCCGTTGATCGACTACCGCCCCGACACCCTGGTATGGAACGCCGAAGACGACCGCCTGGACATGCTCAATAACGGCCGCGCCGAGAGCGTCGACTATGCCCAGATCATCGTCGCCACCGGCGCAACCGACCGGATTCTGCCGGTACCGGGCTGGACCTTGCCCGGCGTCTACAGCCTGGGCGCGGCGCAGATCGCCTTGAAATACCAGGGCTGTGCGATTGGTGAGCGCGTGGCGTTCTGTGGCAGTGGGCCGTTGCTGTACCTGGTGGCGTATCAGTACGCCAAGGCCGGGGCGCACGTGGTGGCAGTGCTCGACAGCGCACCCTTCAGCGCCCAATGCCGTGCGCTACCGGCCTTGCTTGGGCAACCGGCAACCTTGGCCAAAGGGATGTACTACCGCGCCTGGCTGACGGCCCATGGCATTCCCGTGCATCAGGGCGCGACGCTCGAACAGATCGACGGCGAGCAACGCGTCAGCGCCATTCGTTTTGGCCAGCGCACCCTGGAATGCGATGCGGTGGCCTTTGCCCACGCGCTGCGCAGCGAGACACAACTGGCGGACCTGCTCGGCTGTGGGTTTGCCTGGAGCGCCTTGAACCGCGCCTGGCTGCCGCAACGGGACAGTGCCGGGCGCAGCAGCGTCGCAGGCGTGTACCTGGCAGGCGACGGTGCCGGCATCATGGGCGCGGATGCCGCACACATGGCCGGCGAGCGTGCGGCACTGGCGTTGCTGGAAGACCGAGGGGTCGCCATTGAGCAACGCCGCGCGGCGCAGTTGGAGCAGCAACTGGCGAGCATCCAACGTTTTCGCCATGGCCTGGAAACCGCGTTCCCCTTCCCTGAACACTGGGCGGCGCAGGCACCGGATGCAGTGATTGTGTGCCGCTGCGAAGAGGTCAGCGCGGGCGACGTGCGCGCGGTGGTGGATGAAGGGCATTGGGAAATCAATCGGGTCAAAGCCCATTGCCGCGTGGGCATGGGCCGCTGCCAGGGCCGCATGTGCGGGCTGGCGGCCGCCGAGATCGTGGCTGAACGCAGTGGGCGCGGGGTTGAACAGGTCGGCCGGTTGCGCGGCCAGGCCCCGATCAAGCCGCTGCCGTTTGGTGTGCAGGTGCAGCCATGATCGACGTGATCGTACTGGGTGGCGGGATTGTCGGCGCGTCGGCCGCCTTGATGCTTACGCACAGAGGCCAGCGCGTCGCGTTGGTGGATCGGGACTTTTGCGGCTCGCACGCCAGTGGCGTGAACTACGGCGGCGTGCGACGCCAGGGGCGGCCGCTGCATCAATTGCCGTTGTCGCAACGGGCGCATCAGCTGTGGGCTGATCTGCCGGGGCTGATTGGGATCGATGGCGAATATGTGCGCTCCGGGCATTTGAAGCTGGCGCGCAGCCACGCCGACTTTGCCGCGCTGCAGGCCTACGCCGAGCACACCCGAGGCTTTGGCCTGGGCTTGCAACTGCTCGATCACGCCGAGTTGCGCGCGCGTTTCCCGTGGGTGGGGGACGTGGCGGTCGGCGCCTCGCTGTGCCCGCAGGACGGGCATGCCAACCCACGACTGGTCTCGCCCGCCTTTGCCCGCGCAGCGCGGCAACTCGGCGCGGCCGTGTTTGAGCAGGCCGAGGTGGTTGGAATTGAACACGACGGGCAGCTGTTCCAGGTGCACTGCGCCAACGGCCTGCAGCTGCAGGCGCCGTGGCTGCTCAACTGCGCCGGCGCCTGGGCCGGCCATGTCGCCGCGCAGTTTGGCGAACCGGTGCCGATGACCTCGGCGCACCCGGCGATGCTGGTCACCGAGCCGCTGCCGGTGGTGATGGACGTGAGCACCGGCGTTGAAGGCGGCGGCATTTATGCGCGCCAGGTGGCCCGGGGCAATTGCATCCTGGGCGGCGGTCGCGGCTTTGCGCTTGGGCCTTTGCAGGCCCGGCCGGGTCAGGCGGCGGTCCTGGAGATCCTGCGCAATGCCGGCGAACTTTATCCGTTTCTCAAAGGTGCCCAGGCCATTCGTACCTGGAGTGGCACCGAAGGTTATCTACCCGATCATGAACCGGTGATCGGTCCCAGCAGCACCACACCTGGCCTGCTCCACGGCTTCGGCTTTGCCGGTGCCGGGTTCCAGCTCGGCCCCGCCGTCGGTGAAGCCCTGGCAGAGATTGTCTGCACGGGCGCCAGCCGCCAACCCATCGAAGCGTTTTCCATCCGTCGTTTCCAAGCCTGAGAGGAAAAACATCCATGAACACACGTATTGCGCTGTCCTGCTTGTCCCTCGCCCTGCTCGCGTCTACCGCCCATGCCGCACCAACGCTGTACCTGGGCATGAACGGCGGCACCATGGAACGGGTCTACGCCGACAAAGTGCTGCCGGCGTTCGAAAAGGCCAATAACGTCAAGGTGGTGATCGTGCCCGGCACCTCGTCGGACATTCTCGCCAAGGTCCAGGCCAACAAAGACAACCCGCAGATGCATGTCATGTTCCTCGACGACGGCATCATGTACCGCGCCATCTCCATGGGCCTGTGCGATAAGCTCGCCGCCAGCACGCCCCTGGAGCAGATCCCGGCCAAAGCCAGGATCAAGGACCAAGCCGTGGCGGTGACCCTGGGCGTCACTGGCCTGGGGTATAACGCCAAGATGTTCAAGGAAAAAGGCTGGGCCGCGCCCACCTCATGGATGGACCTGGCCGACCCGCGCTTCAAGGACAAAGTGGTGTTCCAGTCCCTGGCCTCCTCCACCTTTGGTCTGCACGGTTTCCTGATGTTCAACCGCCTCCAGGGCGGCGATGAAACCAACGTGGAACCGGGCTTCAAGGCCTGGCCGAAAACCGTCGGCCCCAATGTGCTGGAATACATCGCCAGTTCGGCGAAGATCTCTGAGATGGTGCAGACCGACGAAGCCGCGATCTTCCCGCTGACGCCAACTCAAGTCGCCACCCAAAAGCTGTTGGGCGTGCCGATGGAATACGCGCAACCCAAAGAAGGCGCGGTGGTGCTTAACGTGGCCGAGTGCGTGATCGCCCGTAACGACCAGCCGGAACTGGCGCAAAAGCTCGCAGCCTTCCTGCTCACCGCAGAGGCCCAGGCGCCGGCATTGGAGGAAGGTGACCAGATCCCGTCCAACCCGACCACGCCCACCACCGACAAGACCCGCGCACGGGTTGAAGCGATGCAGGGTTACTTGCAAACGGCGATTTCGATTGATTGGGACCAGGTGAACCAGGCACGGCCGGAGTGGAATGCGCGGTGGAGCCGGTCGATTGAGCGGTAGGCTGGCCTGGCGGTCGCTCCCACGTCGTTGACGTGGGAGCTACGCCTACCTTGGCCTGCGCGCCCTGGTTTTGAGTTTATTGGAATATTTTTTATAGGTCGTTCTCACCGCATTGCGCTGAATGCGGATTTCAAACAACTTCTGCCTCATTTCTCGATGACGGTCAGTATTGAGCAGAAGTAACCCCAGGAGGGAAAACACTACCCCGAGAGAAAACGCTACGGTATGCGGGCCGGATTGAATCGTTGATATCACTAGCATCAGGCAGAAAGCGAAATAGCCCATTAACAAACTAGCTGCCCATGAACACTGGAAAGTAACGGATGAGAAAGCTAATAAGTGATTCATTCACTCTGCAATCTCCTCGTACAAACCAATTACCATCGTCGTTGCACTTCCAATATGACCATTTCGGTAACTTCCGGCCAAGTCCAGAATCCCTCCCAAAATATCTTTAACTGAGTCAACGTGGCACGACGAATTTGGTCGCAGCTGTAACGCTTCGGCAGTCCCCCCGCTCGCATACAAGCTGCGACTCCCTCGGTTCATTCTCCCACCGCCGCACAGAATCCAACCGCGCCATCGACCTCGGCATCTCCCGCAAGATCAGGCCTTGGGGAAACCGTCCTTCAATACGCTGGCAGCCATTCCTTTACTCCTGAATTCACAAGAGCGCAGAGCGTAAAGAATCAATATCCCATAACCATGTAGGAGATTTTCCTTTTTACTGACGGACACTTCCCGTTCTCGCTATGCCAGCAGGCCGCCAACTCAGGACAATATCAAACAAGTGGTGGAAATGAAGTTTCCGCCTGACCCACCGGATACACGACAGGCGCAGGGCTATGCAAAAATTGCCGGCAACAAAAACAAGGTCGTTGAGATGACATCCACCGAATGCGACTGCAGCCAAGAACATCAGCAGTCCAATGTGCCGGTGGAACAGCTCGGGTGGGCCGCAGCCATCGCTGGGAGTGTGATGTTTATCCTGACGCGTGGCCGCTCCCCTCGGCCAATGATCCCCGCTTACTGATTCGAAGGAGCACCCATGGAACCGGAATTCAATGTAGCCGAAGAACTTGCCAAGCAACCCCACCTGCTGGAAATACCCGGTCACCTGTTGATGAAGGGCGGGCCCCAGAGCTATATCGGCGCGGTACTCTGTCTGCGAGGAACACTGTATTTCAAGGAGGCCCATACACCCTTAGTGCGCGAAGCCTTATGCAAGTGCTTCGACGACTTCAAGCGTCTAGCCGAGCCCCATCTCACTTGGCTCTGGCGTGAGGAGCCTAGACAGGGTCAACCACTGTCAGCGTATGGTGAGACAAAGTCACTGCGTGAAATGCTGGGCGCAATGGATGAAGACGACTACCTCAGTTTCTACTACACCAGCGGCAAGCAATCCAACGACGCCAGCGCTTGGCTCTTCGATGTTTTTGGTATGCGGGGATGGCAGGCAAAGATGGGAGATGACCTAAGCGCTCTGGAGTTCTCAATACCGCTTCTGTACCAAGAGCAGAACCCACTCAGCTTCCTGCGCTTGTTTCTTGACTCAGCACGCCGACTGGCTCCAGAGCAGGGCTACGCCGGACATGCCTTCAATCTTTCCGTCACCAACCGGGATGGCAACGAGCCTACCGAAGCCTTTATGGCGGCGCGCATGCCTGGTTTGGACGTAGGAACAGCCGGTCTGCTGGTTAATATCCCCGAGTTCAAACCCACGAAAATCAAAACGGTCAGTTGGCTGACCTTGCTCGACCAAGCGCGCCTGGATCTTGTTGGCGGCCTGGTGGGGCTGCGTGCGCAGCTACCCTCAAGCCATTTTGCCTTCTATGACTACGGTAACGGCGTCGTGATTCAGGCCGGCGCATACCCGTACCTTGCCGGTGATGCCGATGATCCGAAGCCCGCCGCCTATGTATTACTGAACCATGTACTCAAGGGCATTCGCTACGAGACGGTGGGTTCATTGCACGGTGGCTCTCATGATGGCGAGTTGCGTCTGGTGGACTGGTCGGCTGACCAGTGGCTCAAGCGCTTGGATGTGGATGCAGACGACCTACCCGGCTGGCGTGCCAAGTTACTTCGCGACGAACCCTGCCTGGACGCTACAAACACTCTGCCAGGGCGCTTGTAGATATGGAGTGCATTGCTGAAATCAAGGCGTAATCGGCAGCGCACGCTTGTGCGCTGTCTTGCTGTATGCCGCCTCGACAATCGCCCGCACCCGCTCACTCACCGGCTCACCCATCAAGTACGCATCGATCTCTTCGTAAGAACAGCCATAGGCATGTTCATCCAACTTGCCCGGCGCCAGTTCTTCGAGATCGGCGGTGGGGTGTTTGTGCACCAGGTTTTCCGGGGCGCCAAGTGCGCTGGCCAGCAGGCGCACCTGGGTTTTGGTCAGGCCCGACAGCGGTGCCAGGTCGCAGGCGCCATCACCGAACTTGGTGAAAAACCCCATCAGTGCTTCGGCGCCGTGGTCGGTGCCGACCACCAGGCCGTTGTG
The DNA here is from genome assembly GCF_023148575.1 of Pseudomonas sp. EYE_354. Lineage (NCBI taxonomy): Bacteria > Pseudomonadati > Pseudomonadota > Gammaproteobacteria > Pseudomonadales > Pseudomonadaceae > Pseudomonas > Pseudomonas sp. EYE_354. The sequence goes on along the minus strand of NZ_JAHXNQ010000020.1, from coordinate 70,938 downwards.
CAGGTTGGCCACGGCGTACTGCGCGATCATGCGGGTGCGGGCCTTGACGTTGCCTTTGATGAAATCGAGCTGGGCAGCACTGGCCTCAGGGGCGGTCAGGCTCGCCATCAGGCCGTCGACGCCGGCGGCAATGTTGAGGGTATCGATGTGGTCCGGGACGATGTAGTCCAGCGAGGCCTGGGCATCGCGTTCGTCGGCCTGGGTTTTGTAAGGCAGGCGCATGGCGATAAAGCGCGCGGCGTAGCCTTCACTGCGCAGTTGCTCCGCCGCCAACTGGCACAGGCGGCCAGCGGTGAGGGAGTCGACGCCGCCGCTGATACCCAGCACCAGGGCCTGGCAGCGCGACTGACGCAGCGTGGTCTTGATGAAATCAATGCGTCGTTGGATTTCCCTGGCCTCACCGCCCTTCCCCAAGGTGCGGTCGATATTGAGTTCCTGAGCGATACGATCCTGCATGTCACACCTCCACGTTGCCGACGTTGAATACCTTGGCTGCATACTGCAAAAACGAGGCGTCTTCGCAGACGTTCTTGATCGGGTCATCGGAGAATTTCACCACCGGTTCGCCGTGTACCCGCACCAGTTTCATCACGATGCTCAGCGGCGCCACACCGTCCACATCGCACGCCAGACTGGTGCCCATGCCGAAGCCGAACCTGGCCTTGCCGCGCACGTGGCGCAGGATCGGCAGGCATTTTTCGAAGTTCAGGCCATCGGAGAACATAAGGTCTTTGGTCATGGGGTCGATACCGAGTTCCTTGTATTTGGCCAGCACCTTGTCGGCCCAGGCGATGGGGTCGCCGGAGTCCTGACGCAGCCCGTCGTAGAGCTTGGCGAAGTACAGGTCGAAATCCTTGAGGAAAAAGTCGGTGCTGATGGTGTCGGTCAAGGCCACACCCAGGCGCCCACGGTATTCACGCACCCAGTTTTCCAACCCGGCGTTCTGGCTCTCACGCAAGCGACCCAGTTGCTGGTGCACCATCATCCACTGGTGCGCCATGGTGCCGATCAGCGGCAGGTCGAATGCGTAGGCCAGGTGCGCGTTGCTGGTGCCGACGAATTGGCCGGGGAAGTCACGGCGCATGATGTCCACTACTTCGCGCTGGGCCTTGAACGAGAGGCGCCGGCGGGTGGAAAAATCGGAAACACGCAGGTCGGCGAGTTCATCGCGGCTGAGGTTTTTCTCCAGCCAGTCGAACTTCTGATAGAGCTTGCGGGTGACGTCTTCCAAGGTGACGTCGGGGTATTTGTCGCGGTTGCGCAACTCGCTCACCAGCGCCAGTACCGGCTGTTCGAACATGATGCAGTGCAGCATCGGACCGACCACGCGGATGTTCAACTGGCCGTCGACTTCGCTGACATGGATATAACGCAGGTTGAAGCGGAACAGGCCAAGGAAGCGCTCGTAGTCCGGGGTGAGGTATTCGCGAAAGCGCGGGTTGAACAGAAAGCGCAGCTCGCCTTCTCGCATTTGCAGGCCCGCGAGTTTTTCCAGCTCGTCGCGCAATTGCGGGATCAGGTGGCCGAGTTTTTCTTGGGAGCGGACGATGAAGTTGTATTCCACATCCACATTCGGGTGCTGGTGCAACACCGCCTGCATCATGGTGAAGGTGTAGTAGTCGGTGTCCAGCAAGCCCTGGATCACCGGGGATTCGTAGTCGTAGGCACTTTCCATGGTGGTTCTCCTTAACGCGTGGCCATCGTGGCCAGTTCTTCGCGGGTGCGGCTGATGCCGGCACCGGCCTTGAGCAACGCATTGACGGCCTCGACACCGCCCTCCTCGCTGATACCCCGGCATGCCGGCAGATGCAGGACCACTTCAAAACCGGCCTTGAGCAACTGCAAGGCGGTGGTCTTGACGCAGTAGTCCAGAGCCAGGCCGCCGACGAGTACACGGCTGACGCCCTGGGCCTTGAGGTACTCGATCACCCCGGTGGAGAGCTTGTCGTGCAGGTCGTGGTAGCAGGCACCGTAGGGGTGCAGGTCGGGTTCGACGCCTTTCCAGATGAAGTAGTCGTAGTCATAGGGCGTGGGCAGTTCGTCGAGCAACGTGAAGCCTTCGGTGCCCGGCACGCAGTGGGCGACCCAGGTGAGGTCGGCATGCTCCAGGCCGGTGGCTTTCAACATCTGGCTCGGCTGTGTGACCACCCAGGGGGCATGCGGGGTGTGTGCGTCTTTGCTGCCGACACGGTGGCCAGCCAGGCTGGCCATGTAGTTGAGTTCGGCGCCGATCTGGTCGCCACCGGCCACAGGCAACTCATCGGGGCACAGCGGTGTGAAGCTCTTTTGGGCATCGACATCGAATGAAGCAAGGGCAGATTTCGCAAGGGTCATGATGGTTCTCCTGTGGCCTGAACACAAAAGTACACGTCATGTACTTTCATAGCAAGAAACATTTATTTATATGTGCCCAAGCAAGTACATGACATCGCTGTTCGTTCCGTTAGACTGTGCCCCACCGCTGTTCAGAAGGACGTCATATGCCACTTAGCGCCTACCTCCACACCGTCGACCTGTGCGTGCTGTTTTACTGCCGCGCGTCGGGCGAACTGAAACTGCTGTTGAACAAACGCGAGGCCGAGCCCTTTGCCGGGCATTGGGCGTTGCCGGGCGTGGTGGTCAATGGCGGCGTGCAAGATCTGAGCCTCCAGGCTGCCGTAGAACGGTTGCGCGCCAGTGACAAAATCGGCCTGGACCTGGCCTGGAGCGAGCAGGTGGGTACGGTGGGTGATGCGTTTCGCGACCCGAGATGCTGGTCATCGTCCACGTTCTACCTGGCAATCGTGGCGGATGAGGTGCCATTGGGTGAGCATCAGGGCTGGTTTTCACTGAACGCCGTGGCGGAAGGCCGTTTCAAGCTGCCGTTCGATCACAACCTGATCGTGGCAGCGGTGCAGGAGCGGCTGGTGTCCAAATCGCTGTACAGCAGCTTGCCGCTGATGTTCCTGGGAGAGGAGTTCAGCGCGCCGCAAGCGACCACGATCTTTTCCCTGGTGCTGGCACGCCCCGTGTTGAAGACCAGTATTCGCCAGCGTTTGTTGAAGCTGACCGAGGCGGGTTATTTGCGCGAGACCGGCCGCAAGAAACACGGTGAAGGCGGCAGGCCCCAGGCCACGATGGAGAACCTGAAGCCTGGGGAAATCTATTTGTTTGATCGCAGCTTTGCCGAGTAGCCCCGATTTAACGAGCATCGGCAATCAAATGGCTGTGTGACGCTAGCTCATCCAATTGCCGCCATCGACGTTGTAGGTCTGGGCCACCACATAGTCAGCCTCTTTCGAAGCGAGGAAGATCGCCATTCCGGTGAGGTCTTCAGCCGTACCCATCCGCCCAAACGGCACCTCGGCCCCTACCCGCTTCTTCTTCTCACCGGGCGCCAAGCCTTCATGCCGGGCAAACAATGCATCCACGCCGTCCCAATGCTCACCATCCACCACACCGGGGGCGATGGCGTTGACGTTGATGCCCTGCTTGATCAGGTTGAGCCCCGCCGATTGGGTGAGGCTGATCACCGCCGCCTTGGTCGCACAATACACCGCCACCAACGCCTCGCCGCGCCGCCCTGCCTGGCTTGCCATGTTGATGATCTTGCCGCCGCGGCCCTGGAGGACCATCTGCCGGGCCGCAGCCTGCAGCGTGAACAACGTGCCGGCGACGTTGATCGAGAACAGCCGGTCATAGCTGTCGCGGGTGATGTCGACGATGGGTGCCAGGTCGAACAGCGCCGCGTTGTTGATCAGGATATCCAGCTTGCCCGCGTGGGCCACCACGGCGGCAATCGCCGCGTCGATGGAAGCCTGATCGCTGACGTCCATCGCCACCGCATAGGCCTGGGGCCCCAGTTCGGTGGCCGTCGCCTGGGCGCGTTGCAGGTCGATGTCGGCGATGGCAACGGTCGCGCCTTCCTGGATATACGCCTGGGCAAACGCGCGGCCGATCCCGCGCGCCGATCCAGTGATCAGCGCGCTTTTACCTTCGAGTCGTTTCATGGTGTGGGGGTCCGTCAAGGTTACTTGGGATAGCCGGCGCGTTTCATCTCGCGCTCGGTGGTGGACTGCGCCTGTTCAAGGGCCTGATCAACCGTCATGCCACCGGTGAGCGCCGCCGAAAACAGCTTGCCGACCGAGGTGCCGATGGCCTGGAACTCGGGAATCGTCACGTACTGGATGCCCACGTACGGCACCGGCTTGACCGAAGGGTGTGCCGGGTCGGCGTGTTTCATCATCTCCAGGGTGACCTGAGCAAACGGTGCCGCCTTGAGGTAGGCGTCGTTGTAGGTGGACTGGCGTGTGCCCGGCGGTACGTTAGTGATGCCTTCTTTGTCGGCGACCAGTTGGATGTAGTCCTTGGACGTGGCCCAGATAATGAAGGCCTTGGCGGCGTCCTTATGTTTAGAAGTGGCCGGGATAGCCAGGGACCAGGCATAGAGCCAGGAAGAGCCTTTGTCCGTCACCTCGGTGGGCGCCGCGGCAAAACCGACGCTGTCGGCGACCTTGCTCTGGCGGGTGTCGGTGGTGAAGGAGCCGGCGACACTGGCGTCGACCCAGATCGCGCACTTGCCGCTGTTGAACAGGGCCAGGGTTTCGTTGAAGCCGTTACTGGAGACGCCCGGCGGGCCGTACTGCTGGAGGGTGTTGACGTAGAAGTTGGCGGCGGCCTTCCACTCGGGGCTCGTCAGTTGGGCTTTCCAGTGTTCATCGAACCAACGCGCGCCAAACGCATTGGCCATGGTGCTCAGCAATGCAATGTTTTCGCCCCAGCCGGCCTTGCCGCGCAAGCACATGCCGTATTGGCCTTTGTCCTTGGCCGTGAGCCTGGCGGCGAACTCACCGAGCTGGGTCCAGGTAGGATGCGCGGGCATGCTCAGGCCAGCTTGTTTGAACAGGTCGGTGCGGTAGTAAGTGACGGTGCTTTCGCCGTAGAACGGCAAGGCATACAGGGTGCCATTGACTGACAGGCCCTGACGCACCGAAGGGAAGATATCCTCGGCGTCATAATCGGCCGGCAGTTGGTTCAGCGGTTCCAGCCACTGTTTGGCGCCCCACAGCGGGGTTTCGTAGGTGCCGATGGTCAGCACATCGAACTGCCCGCCCTGGGTGGCGATATCGGTGGTGAGGCGTTGGCGCAGCACGTTTTCTTCGAGCACCACCCAATTGAGTTTGATGTCCGGGTGCTGCTGCTCGAACACCTTGGACAGGCGCTGCATGCGGATCATGTCACTGTTGTTGACCGTGGCAATGGTCACCGTATCAGCCGCATGACTGGGCATGGCCAGAGCCAGACCGGACAGCAGGAACAGTGCTTTAGGGAACGTTGACATGGCGGTTTCCACCTGTTGTTTTTGTTGTTGAACGCCGATTACAGCAGCTTGGACAGGCCCTCACAAACGAATGGCGGATGCCCGAGTGGTACTTTTTTAACCCTGCTGCCAGGATCAAAAAAGTACCAGCATCGAACAAAATCCGGGGTAGCGCCTGAAGGGCCGGGGCGCGTATTTTTAAGGCAATCCGATAAAAAACAGGCCGCACCATGCCCGTGAGCCGCGCCCAGCTGTTTGAACACCGCCCTGCCGAACGCGAAGTGATCCTGCCCGAGCCGGACCACTGCTTCCGCTGGTTCGAACATGACTACCCCTACGACCTGGCGCGCTGGAACCACCACCCCGAATTCGAAATCCATCTGATCCGCCAAGGCAGCGGCAAGTTGGTCGCGGGCGACTATATCGGTGCGTTCGGTGCCGGCCATGTCGCGCTGATAGGCCCGGACCTGCCCCACGACTGGATCGGCGAACTGGCCCCCGGTGAACACCTGAGCGGACGCGATGTGGTGCTGCAATTCGACGGCGCGGCCCTCCTCGCCCTGCGCGAGACGTTGCCCGAGTTGGGCGATGTGCAACCATTGTTCGAACAGGCCCGGCGCGGCCTGGAGTTTACAGGCGACACCGCGATACGGGCGGCCCAACACATGGAGGCCATCGGCCATGCCCACGGCCTGCAGCGGCTGATCCTGTTCCTGCAGTTGCTGGACACCCTGAAAAACGCCCCGCCGCCCCAGGTAAAAACCCTGGCCAGCGCCTGTTATGCGCCAACCCTGGACGCGCGCAGCGCCGAGCGCATCAACAAAGCCTTCGACTACTTGATGCGCGAACTCACCGGTGACGTACGCCTGTCGGTGATCGCCCAACAGTTGGAGATGAGCGAACCGGGCTTCTCGCGGTTCTTCAAGCGCAACACCGGCCACGGCTTTATCGACCTGATGCGCAAGTTCCGCGTGCAGCGCGCCTGCCGGCTGTTGCTGCAAAGTGACCGGTCGGTGGCGGACATTTGCTTTGAGGTGGGTTACGCCAATCTGTCCAACTTCAACCGGCACTTTCGCATCGAGATGAACCAGACCCCGAGTGACTACCGCCGCGAAAGCGCGATGCATCTGTACAACCGCATCGAAAAAATGCCACCCAGTCATTTTTGACCGAAAGGTCGACTAATTCGGCTTTTTCCCAGGCCATTCAAGCCATTGAGAGAAGTTGGTACAGCCTGTGCAAACGTTTGCGGTACGAACTTGAGCATCAAGTTCACCACGGCCCGCAGCAGCGGGTTCAAACCGCGTACGAATAGGGACTTTCCATGCACCCCACCTCAAGGCCTCGTCCTCTCTTTGCTGTTTGCGTGCTACTGGCCGCCGTTACGGGAGTACTCAGCGCACCCATTTTGGCGCAGGACCTGCCCGTCAATGACTCAGCTCAGGGCGAAACCCTCAGCGCTGAAACACAAAGCCCGAACAAAGGCGCCTACCTCTCCGAATGGTTCAACCAGGACCTGACCCTGATCGGCAGCAAGGACATCAGCTTCGGCCCCAAACCATCCGACGACATCTACCTGGAATACGAGTACTTCGGCCGCAAGGGGCCTTTCGAGTTGTACGGCTATATTGATGTGCCAAAGGTCCTCGGCATCGGCAACAGCAATGACAAAGGCGTATGGGACCATGGCTCGCCGGTGTTCATGGAGCATGAGCCGCGTATTTCGATCGACTACCTCGCCGGACGCAGCCTGGCCATCGGGCCGTTCAAGGAGTGGTACGTGGCGTTCGACTGGATCTACGACCACGGCAGCAACAAGGAAAACCGCGCCAACACCCTCTACAGCGGCCTGGGCACGGACATCGACACCCACTCGCGGGTTAACCTTTCAGCCAATTTCTACGGACGTTACCAGTGGGAAAACTACGGCGCCAGCAATGAATACTCCTGGGACGGCTACCGCGCGCAGATGAAGTACATCGTGCCCATCGGCACCTTCGACAACGGCGCCTCGCTGACCTACATCGGCTTCACTAACCACGATTTCGGATCGAACCTGCACCATGACAACCCGGCACGCACCGCCAATTCCACGGTGGCCACCAACGTGCTGCTGTATGCCTTCACCCACCTGCGCTTTACCCTGGTCGGCCGTTACTTCCATAACGGCGGCAACTGGGAGGATGGCAGCGAGTTGAACTTCGGCGAAGGCAATTTCCGCGCACGCTCCGACGGCTGGGGTTACTACGCCGGCGTGGGCTACCAATTCTGATCAAGGAGCATGAGATGAACACCTTTACCCGTCTGTCGATGGCCGCTGGCCTGAGCTTGCTGCCGCACCTGGTGCTGGCTGACGCCCCGGCACCGATCAAACCCAAGGTGATGCTGATCACCATGTTCGCCCCCGAGGCGCAAACCTGGATCGAGCGCCTGCAACTCACGCAGGAAGTTCGTGTGCCGGGCCTGTCCGCCGAATACCCGGTGATCCGCTGCAATACTCAGGACGTGTGCCTGCTGGTCACCGGCATGGGCCAGACCAACGCCGCAGCATCCACTCTGGCCCTGGCCTTGTCGCCCAGGTTCGACCTGCGCCACAGCTACTTCCTGATTGCCGGGATCGCCGGCATCAACCCCAAGCACGGCACGATCGGCACCGCTGCCTGGGCCCATTACCTGGTGGAATTCGGCACTCAGTGGGAGCTGGATTCACGGGATGCGCCCAAAGACTGGCCGACCGGCTATATCGGCATCAACACCAAGGGTCCCAACGAAAAACCACCGCTGGACTACAAGACCGAAGTGTTCGAGCTGAACCCCAAGCTGCAAGCCAAGGCGTTTGCCCTGTCGCACAAGGTCGAACTGACGGAAAGCAAGGAGTCCAGCGCCTGGCGCAAGCACTACCCCGCCGCGCCGGCCAACCAGCCGCCGCAGGTCACGCGCTGCGACACGCTGGCGGGCAATACCTGGTTCTCCGGCACGCGCCTGAGTGAACGCGCCGAAGTCTGGACCAAGTTGCTGACCGACAATAAAGGCGAGTACTGCACCACCCAACAGGAAGACAACTCCACCTATGAGGCTCTGCTGCGCGCCAGCCGTGAAGGGTTGGTGGATATCCAGCGCCTGGCCGTGGTGCGTGCCGGTTCCGATTTCGACCGGCCTTACCCCGGCTACAGCGAGGTGGACAACCTGCTCAAATACGCGGATCAGGGCGGCTTCGTACCGGCCCTGGAAAACCTGTACCGCACGGGCAATCCGTTGGTACAGGCGATCCTCAACAACTGGTCGGCCTGGGAAAAGGGCGTTCCCGAGGTATAACCGCGCAATCAAGGCAGCCGGAGATTGTGTCCGCGCTGCCTCGACTCACGTCCCTGGCAGCCCCAACGGCCAGCGGGGGGGACGCCCAGGCCCGTGGCGTGCGCATCGATCAAGGGAAAGGCGGTCGTGAAAATGATGACCGCTCGACCATCCGAGTGAATTTTTACCAGCACCGGGGATCACTTGCTTACACCACCAAGGTTAACGGGCCAATGAATAACGCAAAATTGTTTGTCATCGACTACACCCTGCATGGCGATGCCAAGTCATTCATCATCCGCCTGGATAAGCTTGATGCAGCAGAGGCCTGGCATTGGGCAAGTTGTGACGCCGGCGTGGGACGTATCGGACGTTTCTCCCGCGAGAAAGTGAAAAAGACCAGCCAGGCTCAAGCCGAGAAGTTCGGCATCCATAACGTGCAATGGCGCCGCTCGGACGCGCGCGCCCAGGCCTGATCAAGCAAGGAGTATGAATCATGACGTTACCCGAACAGATCCATGGCAAAGCGCGGATCGATTACACCCAGGACACGCTGCTTGGCCCCTTGTCCAAGCATGCGGAGTGTCAGGTAAGCCTGCAAAAAACACCTGGATGGCTGGTGGTGAAGGTGTTCCAGCCGTTGCCGGAAGACCTGCAGGATGCCCAGACGGTAGTGTTCGCGCTGCAGGGGCGGCGTACCAGTGGTGTGGTCAAAGACCGCCAGCGTCTGGCCGACCACAGCTTGCAGCTGGAGCTGGAAACCCAATGAATCGCGCCAGGGGCCGGCGCTACCGGCCGCCTGGCAACAGCGTCAGCCGTGAGCCGATTTAGCGCACTCACAGCCTGTCGGCGCGGCACAAGGCTCACCGTGGGCATGATGTTCCGCACACCCCTGGCAGCAATAGCCCTTCCCATCTTTCATGATCGCATCGACCCCCAGTACGCATTTGCAGTGGGGGCAAGCACACGTTTGATCCGGCATGTTCAGACTCCTTCTTCATGGTCGTCCCGGTGCGGCGAACGCCGGCACCTTAAGCAATGACTGCACGCCCGCGCCGTTCGTTCAAACCATCAGTCGGTGCGCGTGTTGCTGCGATACATGAACACCAGGGCCAGGGCCAGACACACCATCGCCACGATCCGACTGCCTGACAGCTCAATCGCCGGGTTGCCCAGCCAGCCGAAGTTATCGATCAACATCCCCATGGCCAACTGCCCCGTGATCACCGCAACGGTCGCCACTGCCGCGCCAACCACCGGCACCGCACCGACCATCACCATCATGTACACCACACCGAACAGCGCACCGGTCAGCTGCCATTTGGGCACTTCCAGCAAGCTCACGGCCTGGACGGGCTCGAAGAAAAAAATCAACAGAGCCGTCACAACGGCGCCGACCCCAAAGGTCACCAGACTGCTGCGCAGCACGCCCACCGTCTGGCCCAGACGCCCGTTGATGGCTGCCTGCACGCTCAACACCGCGCCCGCTGCCACCACCACGACCAATAACAGAATCAGATTCATCGCCTTATCCTCGTGCAATCAAAACAAGTGCCGCCACAATCAACGCCAGGGCAATCCAGCGCTCGCCATTGACGCGCTTGCGCGCGGTGCCGAACCAGCCGAAATGGTCGATCAATACGCTCTTGCCCACCTGTCCCGAGAGGATCGCGATCATGGTCATGGCGATACCGATATGGGGGGTGGCCAGGGTCAGTACCACCACGTAGATCGGCCCCAGAAAACCACCGATCAACTGCCAGCGCGGCAGCTCGGTGAGTGCCGGGCCCTTTTGCGGGCCGCTGAACAGCAGCAGCAACCCCAGAATTGCCGAGCCCACGCCAAAAATGCTCAGGGTCGCCCATAAATGCCCCACCTGCTCGCCCAGCGGCCCGAGCAAACCGGCTTCCACCGACAAGCCCATGCCGGCCAGGATCACCAGCGGCAAGAGCAGCAGCCGCAACAGGTTAATTTTCGGCTTGGCCGGTGCCACGCCTTCGATAGATCTGGATTGCATACATCACCTGCGTTGAACGCTGTTTTGAATGGCGCGCATTATCCGATGGCTGTGCTGTGCGATAAATGGGAGCATACGGATAACACCTTTGCGTAAAACGCACCGCACGGAGCCCCGATGCACGGTTTGAATGAATTGAGTTTCAAGGCCCTGCGCCTGTTCGTCGCAGTGCTCGACCACGGCAGTTTTTCTGAAGTGGCGCGGCGCGAAGGCCTGGCGCCCTCCTCCATCTCGCGCCAGATCCAACTGATGGAACAGGCCCTCAGCCAGCAGTTGCTCTATCGCCACACACGCGCGGTGAGCCCCACCGAAGCCGGTCGCCTGCTGGGCGGGCATGCCCGCTTGATGCTCGAACAGTTGGAAGCCGCCAGCCAGGCCTTGCAGGAACAGGACAGCGAACCCAGCGGCGTGGTGCGCATCAATGCACCGATGGTGTTCGGCCAGCGGCATCTCTCGCCTTGGCTGGGCGAGCTATGCCGGCGTTACCCGAAGCTGCAACTGGATATCCAGCAAACCGACACCTACGTCGACCCGCTACAGGACGGCACCGATTTGCTGTTTCGCATCGGCGTGCTCAACGACTCCAGCATGCAGGCCCGCATCTTCGCCCCGCAGCGCTTTCGTATCGCCGCCAGCCCGGCGTACCTGGCAGAGCACGGCACGCCCACGCACCCCGACGAACTCAAACATCATCAATGCCTGGCCTACAAAGGTGTCACCGGCCAGCAACGCTGGTTCTTTCGCCGCGATCAGGGCGACTGGACGTCCTACAGCGTCAAAGGCCCGGTCACCGGCAACCATGCCGACACCCTCACCCACGCCGCCGAACAGGGCCTGGGGCTGGTGGTGTTTCCGTCCTGGCTGATCGGTGAAAGCCTGCGCGCCGGCACCTTGCAGGCAGTGCTGACGGAATACGACGTGGCGACCACCCTGGAACCTCAACAGATTGCGGCACTGTGGCCGGGCAGCCGGCGCCTGTCGCTGAAGGTCAGGACGGTGATCGATTACTTTGTAGAGTGTTTTGGAGCGGTGCCGTATTGGGACCGGTAAGGAATGTACAGAAGGGTTGAGAGAGGCCCGTGCTGATTTCCGGGCCCCTGCACCTCAAAACAGCCACTGAGCGATCAACCACGCGTTCGCGCCACTGATCACGGCGAACAGAAACCACGCCAGCACCCGCGTCGGCAGCCGGTTGACGAACGGCCCCATCAGTTGCTTGTCGCCGGTCATGCGGATCAGCGGGTACAGCGCGAACGGCAGCTGCAGGCTCAGCACCACCTGGCTCAGAATCAGCAACTTGCCGATCGCATCGTCGCCCATCACCCACACACCGACAAATGCCGGGATCAGCGCCAGCCCACGGGTGATCAAACGGCGTTGCCAGCAGGGAATGCGCAGGTTCAAGTAACCTTCCATGATCACCTGCCCGGCGATGGTGCCGGTAAACGTCGAGCTTTGCCCGGACGCCAGCAAGGCAATACCAAACAGGATGCTGGCGAACGCACCGCCGACCAACGGGTCGAGCAGGTGGTAGGCGTCCTGGATTTCCACCACGTCGGTATGCCCGGTCTTATGGAAGGCAGCGGCGGCGAGTACCAGGATGGCACCATTGACCAACAACGCCAGGGCCAGGGAGCCGATGGTGTCGATACGCGCCAGCTTGACCGCGTCCTGCTTGCTGGCCAGGTCCTTGCCGATCAGGCGGGTCTGCACGATCGAGCTATGCAGGTAGAGATTATGGGGCATCACCGTCGCCCCTAGGATGCCGATGGCCAGGTACAGCGGTGCGGCATCGCTGATGGCCGACAGGGACGGCGCAAAGCCGCTGAACACGTCCGGCCAATAAGGCTTGATCAGCGCCAGCTCGATAAAGAAACACACACCGATGGTCGCCACCAACGCCAGCATGATCGCTTCCAGGCGACGAAATCCACGGTTTTGCAGGGCCAACACCAACAACGTATCGAACGCGGTAATCACAATGCCGGTGGTCAGCGAGACGCCCAGCAGCAAGTGAAACGCCAGGGCGCAGCCGAGCACTTCGGCAAGGTCGGTGGCGATGATCGAGATTTCCGCCAACACCCACTGGGTGCGTGAGGAGCGTTTGCTGTAGCGCTCGCGGCACAGTTGCGCCAGGTCCTTGCCGGTGGCGATGCCCAGTCGCGAGCACAGACACTGCACCGCCATGCCCGCCAGGCTGGCGAGTAACACCACAAACAATAAGCTGTAGCCATAACGCGAACCCGCCTCGATGGCGGTGGCCCAATTGCCGGGGTCCATGTAACCGATAGAGACCAGCAAGCCAGGGCCGGCAAACATCAGGACGCGCTTGAAGAACGACGCCTTGGGATCAACGGCGACGGAACCGGCCACTTCCGGCGGGCAGAACGGGGCGGTAGCGATTTTTGGCAGGCTGAATTTCACGCGGTATCCCAGGCAAACACACTAGACAGGCGCGCAGCTTATCAGTCGGATGCAACCGTGCGCATCACCGTATCCCGCGGCAGGTCGAACGCTTCCACCACCTGCACCACCAGGTCCATCTCCTGGTTCAGCGCCTCACGCTCCATGCGCTGGCGAATCACACCGATCACCAGCACGGCGAGGGTGGTGATCGAATAGGCCGGCCCCGAAAATGCCCGCACCCCGCTCACCAGCAGCATCGCCGCCGCCAACGCCTGCCCCACCACCGGAATTGCAGTGGCCGCCCCCCGACGCAGGATAAACCCGGTCAGCCCCGCCAATGCCGTACCGCTCAAGGCAGTGGTGGCCGAACGGCCAAGGTCGATGCGATTGAACAAGCCCTGCTCTTTTTGCGCGGCGGCCTTGAGTTCGGCATCGAATACTTGCCGGTCAGCGTTGCTGAGTTTGTCCTTGTACTGCTCGATCAGTTTTTCTGCGACCTGGGCTTCAATGTCCGCCAGCACCACGCTCTCAAGCGGGTCGTCAAACTTGATCCCCAGGCGCTGCGCCACGTCTTCGGTGATCTGGCGGTAACTCACACCATGACCACGGGCCAGGTTCATAAAGGTATCGCCACCCATGCGCTGCAACTCGATGGCCAGCTTGAGCGGCTCACGCACCGTGGTGTCAATCGATGCACTGCGCTTTTGCGCCATCAACTCGGCGAGGAATTTCAACTCCTCAGGCCGCGCCTGCACCAAGGCCGGGAACAACTCGGTGTCTTCTTCGGCAAAGCGCACCTCGGCACTGCGCTGGTCGGAGCGAATCATGCCGCGTCGTTCGTGCAGCAGGTCGGTGTACTGCACCACTGTTTGTAACTGCGGCCAGTAGGCGGCGTGGTCGAAGGTGGCCAAATGCACATTGGTCACCTTCGCCTTCAGCGCCGGCGTCACGGGGATCGCATAACGCCCGATGCAACGCTCGGTGTCCGGCTTCAGGGCCAAGGCCCAATCCTTGCTGGAGTGGCAGTTGATCAGCCGTCCCTTGAGTGGCGCAGACACCTCATCCCAGGGGCTCGATGTGCAGATCGCGCCGCCCATCAGCAGCAAGTTGTCCAAAGGCAGCTCACGCGCGGTTTCAGGACTGGCCAGCAGGCTCTTGACCAGAATCCGCGCGCCCAGGGAATGCCCGATCAAATTGATACGCCGCACTGGCAGCGCCTGGCCATGCAGGTAGCCGGCCAGTTCCGGCAGCAGGCTCTTGGCCACCTCATCCACTCGCGCCTCGACGCTTTTATAGTGGTCCAGGAAATACGCAATCGCCTTGCCCACGCCCACGGTGGCAGCCCCCACACTGCCGCCGCCGAGCATCGCGCCAATCACTTCCTTGAAAGGTGCAAACAGGTTTTCCAGAAAGTGCCCCGCCGGCCAGAACAGCATCAGATTGGTCGAGCCCTCAATGCGCGCCAACTGCTGCTGGAAATTGCCCAGTTGTTGCCGGTTAAAGAACGCTGAATAACCGTGAACATAGAGATTGAGCACATCCCCCTGGGGCTCGCCGCACAGTACGAACGTGGGCTTGCGGGTGCGGTGCATTTCATCCCACTGGTGTTGCATGGGGCAGTGACTCCTGGTGACGAGGGGGAGCGATAGTAACAAAGGCTGAGCGACAACGCCCATCACGCGATATCTCACGGCCACGCAGCAAAAACACAATTTTCAACCGGCAAAAAGCGCTCTAATACGCGCCTGTTGATTGGTTTTAAAGATTCTGGAGTTCGCAATGCCCCATGAAGGCAACCTGTTACAAGCAGCCGTAGTGTTCCTGCTCGCCGCTGTGCTGACCGTGCCACTGGCCAAGCGCCTGCAACTCGGCGCGGTGTTGGGCTATCTGTTTGCCGGTGTGATCATCGGCCCGTCGGTGCTGGGCCTGATCGGCAACCCGCAAAGCGTGGCGCAGTTCTCCGAGCTGGGCGTGGTGTTGCTGCTGTTCATCATTGGCCTGGAACTGTCACCCAAGCGTTTATGGGTGATGCGCAAGGCGGTCTTCGGGGTCGGCCTGGCCCAGGTGCTGTTGACCGGGTTGGTGATGGGCGCCGTGGCGCTCTGGGTGTTTGGGCAGGCCTGGAACAGCGCCATCGTGCTGGGTCTGGGCCTGGCGCTGTCGTCCACCGCATTCGGTCTGCAAAGCCTGGCCGAACGCAAAGAGCTGAACCAGCCCCACGGTCGGCTGGCGTTTGCCATCCTGCTGTTCCAGGACATCGCCGCGATCCCGTTGATCGCCATGGTGCCGCTGCTGGCCGGCAGTGATCACCCGACCACCGAAGCCCAAGGCGTGCAACACGTGCTGCAGATCCTCGGCAGCATTGCGGTGGTGATCATCGGCGGGCGTTACCTGCTGCGACCGGTGTTTCGCATCGTCGCCAAGACCGGCCTGCGCGAAGTGTCCACAGCCACCGCTTTGCTGGTGGTGATCGGCACGGCCTGGCTGATGGAACTGGTAGGCGTGTCCATGGCGCTGGGCGCGTTCCTCGCCGGCCTGCTGCTGGCGGATTCCGAATACCGCCACGAACTGGAATCCCAGATCGAACCGTTCAAGGGCCTGTTGCTCGGGTTGTTTTTTATCAGCGTGGGCATGGGCGCCAACCTCAGCCTGCTGCTCAGTTCACCGCTGGTGGTGATTGGCCTGACGCTGCTATTGATCGGCCTCAAGTTGCCGCTGCTCTATGCCGTGGGCCGGCTGGTGGGCGACCTCAACCGCGAAAGTGCCCTGCGCCTGGGTGTGGTGCTGGCGGCGGGCGGTGAGTTCGCCTTCGTGGTGTTCAAGATCGGCCGCGACCAGGGCCTGTTCGAACCGCACCTGTACGACATCCTGGTGCTGACCATCACCCTGTCCATGGCCGTCACGCCGCTACTGCTGTTGGTGTGCCCAAAGCTGTTCAAGCCCAAGGTCAAACCAGTGCATGTGCCGGAGGAATTCCGCGCCATCGAGAGCGATGCGCCGCGGGTGGTGATCGCCGGCATGGGACGGATGGGACAGATCGTGGCGCGGATCCTGCGCGCCCAGAACATCTCGTTCATCGCCCTCGACACCTCGGTGGAAACCATCGAGCTGACCCGCAGCTTCGGCGGCATGCCGGTGTTCTACGGCGACCCGCAACGCCCCGAGATCCTGCACGCGGCCAAGGTCGACCAGGCGGAGTTCTTCGTGATCGCCATGGACGACCCGGAGATCAACATCAAGACCGCCGAGTTGGTGCGCAACCTCTATCCGCACATGAAGATCATCGCCCGTGCCCGTAACCGCCAGCACGTGCATCGTCTGGTGGACCTGGATGCGTCGCCGGTGCGCGAGACCTTCTATTCCAGCCTGGAAATGAGCCGCCGCACCCTGGTCGGCCTGGGCCTGACCCAAGCCCAGGCCGATGCGCGCATCAACCGCTTCAAGAACCACGACCTGCAAGTGCTGGCCGCCCAACACGCGGTCTACGACGATGCCGCCAAGGTGATGCAAACCGCCCAGGAAGCCCGCACGGAACTGGCGCGACTGTTTGAGATGGACCGCCTTGAGGAGGAGTCCGACAAGGGGTGAGCCTGCGGGTGAACGAAATTGCGAAATTTCTGACAGAATGTTCCGCAATTTCGTTCATCACTGGAGCGCTTCATGGCCACCTTCACCAAGACCGCCGCCCTGCTCGCCCTCGTGCTCGCCGCGGGCAGCGCGTTCGCCGCAGCCAAGCCCACCACCCAGACCATCTCCACCCTGGGCGGCAAGTTCACCTTCACCCTGCCCAAGGCCTACGCGGCCGACACCCTGCCGGCCGGCAAGGCCGAAGACGGCACCGCCGACACCCAGGGCACGATGTACGCCAACCAAACCACGAAAAGTGTGGTGATCGTCGCCGAAACCGTGCGCAACGATGGGGTAAACATCCAGGACAACGACTCGAAGTTCCTCGACGGCGCCGTGGCCGGTTTCGTCAAGGACCAAAGCGCCGCCCTGCCCGACTTCAAGAAACTCAGTGAGAAAAAACTGACCCTCAAAGGCCTGGGCCTGCGCCAGGTGGACAGCACCGCCACCCAGGGCGGCGGCAAGACTTTGAACTCCACCTTCCTGGGCGGCTCGGGCAACCAGCTGCTGGTGATCCAGGCAATCTCGCGGGCCGACGATGCGAAGGGGCATGCCGCGCTGGTGAAGCAGATTACGGGCGGTAAGTAACGCCGACTCAATAGCCGACAGACACTCCGTCAGCGCAGGCTCTTCTGCAACCAGGCCTTCAAATCGCTCAACTGCGCCTCACTGACGGTGTGATTCATCCCCGGGTACCCATGAAACTCGGGTTGCAACCCCAACCCCACCAGCACCTCATTCGCCCGCGTCGCCGAGACATACGGCAACGCCTGGTCCAGCGTGCCGTGGCCGATAAAGATCGCCAGTTTGCCCAAGCGCTGATCCGGCTTGAGCTCTGCCTTGAGCACCGGCAACAGGCTGCCACTCAACGCCGCAATGCCCCGCACCAGAGCGGGATCACGCAAAGCCACCTCATAAGACATGATCGCGCCCTGACTGAACCCCACCAGGAACACCCGATCGCTTTGCGTGTGGTATTTCGCGGTGGCCTTGACGACGAAGTCCTTGATCAGCTTGGCGCTGCTGCGCAAATCAGCGGTCACACCATCGTAATCGCCGTCACCCGGCGTCTTGGTAAACCAGCGAAACCCGCTGGGCTGCACCGGCATCGGCGCGCGTACGGACAAGTAGGTCCATGTGGACGGCAACGCGTCCTTGATGCCGAACAGGTCTTCCTCATTGCTGCCGAACCCGTGCAAAAAGATCACCAGCGGCTCATTGCGCGCATCGCTTTGGCTCTGTTCCAGGTAAGCGAGCGGCAAATCGGTGTGCAACTCGGAATCAGCGTGGGCAACGCCGGCCACCAGGGTCAGCGCGAGGGCAAACAGCTTGAACATGGGGACGTTACCTCAGGGTTTGCGCAACAAATACGTATCCATGATCCAGCCATTGGCCAGGCGTGCCGCCTTGCGCACCCGTTGAATCTCGTCAGCCACGTCGCTGACTTTACCGCTGATCAGGATTTCATCCGGCGTGCCCAGGTAGGCACCCCAATAAATATCCAGGTCCTGATCGGCCACCGTGTGGTAGGAATCTTCGGCGTCGAGCATGACCACCAGGGTGTCGGCATCACTCGCCTGCCCCGCCGCCAGGCGTCGACCGGTGGTGATCTCCAAAGACTTGCCGATACGGTTCAACGCCACCTTATGCTGCGCCGCCAGGGCCTGCACGCTGGTGATGCCGGGGATCACCTCAAACTCAAATGCACAGCGGCCGCTGGCCAGGATCGCCTGCAGGATGCGGATGGTGCTGTCGTACAGCGCCGGGTCGCCCCAGGCCAGGAACGCGCCCACTTCACCGTCGGCCATTTCCTCGTTGATCATGCGTTCGAAGGTGGCTTGCTTGTCGCGGTTCAGGTCCTGCACGGCGGTGGTGTAGTCGATGTCACCGCGCACGCGCTCGGGGCAATCGGCCTCGACAAAGCGGTAGCCGGGTTCGGTGATATAGGTCTGGCAGATCTCGCGGCGCAGGTCGATCAGCTTGTCTTTGCTCTGGCCCTTGTCCATCAGGAAAAACACGTCGGTGCGGTTCAGCGCCTTCACGGCCTGCATCGTGATGTAGTCAGGGTTGCCGGCGCCAATGCCGATGATCAGGATGCGTTTCATGGGTTGCTCTCATTGCGGGGCGTGGATTTTGCCATGTTCAGGCGCCTGGGCGTGAGTTTCCAGACGCAGGCGCCACACACCGTTGAAACGCAGTTCCGTGGTGGACAACGGCTCGACATCGATCCGGTAGAACATCGAGACCGGGAACTGCATGACGTACAGCAGCGCGGCGCGGACCACAAAGGGATGGGTAACGGCCACGACGTGACCCGGCTGGCTTTCGAGGGATTGCAGCCACTGTGCCACCCGCGTGCACAGGTGCGCCACCGACTCGCCCCCGTGGGGCGCGCAGCTGCTATCGGTGAGCCAGGCACTCAGTTGATCAGGTTCAACCTGCCCAATGTCCCGGCCAGCCCAAGCCCCCAGGTCAACGTCGCGCAGCGCGGTTTCGATCACCGGGTGTGCGCCGAACAGTCCCGCCGTCTGCCGGGCTCGCGCCTCGGGGCCACACAGCAGGCGCAGGTTTTTCGTGTAACGGCCGGCCAGGGACAACCGCGCGCCTTGCCAGTCCATCGCCACCGACTCGTCCTCGGCAAAACGCCCCTGTTTTTGCAGGGGCGTAACGGCATGGCAGACGAGGGTCAAACGGGTGGCCTGCATCGCAGGTTGCTCCAACACAAAGGACGAGGCCGTCAAGACTGGCGCAGATAGCGCCAGGGCGCAACGCCTCTGGCCGCACAAAGCGCCGCAGCGCTAATCAAACCAAGCGCGTCGCCCCTCGAAGGTACTGACGATCAGCGCCACAATCATCTGCACCGCCTCGGCATCGCGCACCTGTGCATTCACCGCCAGCCACACCTGGCGCTGCATGCTCTCGGCCAGCAACCCCGGCAGCGCCACCAATCCACGGTCGAAGCTGCTCATGTAGTGCGGCAGCAAACCGATGCAGGCACCGCAGCGGATCATCTCCAGCATCAGCGAGTACGCCTGCACCTGTACCACGGCAGCCTGGCGTCGTTCCACCACCTGGTTCCACGGTTGCAACGCGTCGACCTGTGCGTCGGGCTGCCATTGCACCAGCATGTAATCGTCGAGGTCTGCCTCGCTGTCCGGGCGTGCGGTCACGCGTGAATAGCGCTTGGCGATGTGCGGCAAATACTGCAACCGCGCCAGCGCTCGGGGCGGTTCGGTGGCAAAACCCGGACCGGGCAACGGACCGTCGTTGCCCGATAACCACAGCACGATGTCCACGTCCAGCGCTTGCAGGGACTGCCGGCTGTCGAGGGAGATGATCTCCAGGCGCACGCTGGCATTGCGGCGCAGCAAGGCAATCAGATCACGCCCGAGGATGTCGTGCAGGATCGGCTCGGCCACCGCCAGGCGAATCAAGGGTTGCGCCACCGCCGGCAGGCGCCGTTCATGGGCCAGGGCAACCAACTGGGCCTGCAATTGCAGGCCATCGCGACTGAGCACCAGGCCATTGCCCTGGTAGCTGAACAACGCGTGGCACAGGTGTCCTTCCAATTGCGCCAGGCGTTTGCGCAGCAAGGTGGCCTTGATATTCAAGCTGCGCGCGGCCTGCATGAAGCAGCCGCAGCGCGCACTGACCAGAAAGTAACGCGCCACCTCCGGGTCGATCTCATGGGCCAGAGCCAGCCAATGGCTGCGCGACTCGGCCGGTGCACGATAGGCGGCGGGGCCCTGAGGGCCGGACGGTTCCAGTAATGCCATGGCAGACTCCCTGTCTTGTCGGTCGATGCATCCAATGCGGGTTGGAGCGTATTACTCCAGCACTTTATTCAGCTCGGCGCCGTCGATGCTCAGCGTGGCGGTGTTGAGCATGCCTTCCAGATAGGCCTTGGCGATCTGCTCCTGACGCTGGGCACGCAGGGCCTGGGTGAGGCGTTCGCGCAGTTCGTCGAGGGTGGCGGTGCGCGCCGGTTGCTGGCCGATCAACTTGAGTACATGGAACCCGGCCGGGCTCTGCACCGCGTCCGACACCGCGCCGACCTTGAGCCGCGAGACGGCCTCGCGCACGGCCGGCACCAGTTGCTGCAAGGGCTGCAGGCCCGAGTCGCCACCGCGCGCGGCGCTGTCCGGGTCCTGAGAGAACTGCGTGGCCAGGGCGGCAAAGTCCGCCGGCGCGGCCTGGGCCTTGCGGCTCAATTCCTGGGCCTGACGGCGTACCGCATCGGCACTTTGCGGGTCATTCACCGCAAGGAAGATCTGCCCTACCCGGTACAACGGCGGCGTCATCCACTGGGCCTTGCCGCTGTCATACGCCTGTTGCAGTTCGACAGCGCTGGGGTAATCGGCCGGCACTTGGCTGACCGAGAGCATGTAGTCGCGAAACACAATCTGCTCAGTCGCGGCGCGGGTCTGCTGTTCCACCTCCGGGCGCTGGCGCCAGCCCTGGGCGTCGGCCTGTTCGAGGACGGCCTTTTGCGCCAGGCGCGAGCGAATCCAGGTTTCCAGGGCGCCACGGTTGCCGCGCAGTTGCTCGCGGGACTCAGCCGGCAGGCTCGCCAATACGCTTTTCAGTTCCGGCAGGTCGATTTGCTGGTTGCCCAGGCGCGCCACCGCCGGCCCGCCCGCTACAGGGTTAGTCACCGAAGCCGGCTGTTGCGCCGCCACCGGGTCGCTGCCCGGGCGCAGGCTCAAGCCCACCGCCACCACCAGCAGGGCCAGCGCGCCGGCGCCGACCATCAAGGTTGGCTTTTTCACAGCGCCGGCGCCTCTTCAGCAACGGGTGTGGACTGGGTCTGCAAGTGCGCCGCGTGCTGGCTGTATTCACGCAGGTACACGATGAACTCCTGCAACAGGCGGTCCCACAGTTCCAGCTGGCTGCGCAGGTGCATGGCGCCAACGCCGGCGACCACCACGTCCATTTCCATCAGCAGAAACTCGCCCTGCACCGACAAGCGCGCAAAACGCCGCGATGCGTTCCACACCTGGGCCAGGCCTTCAGGCAATTCGCCCTGTACCCGCAGCGCACAGCTGTAGGTGAAATCCACATAACTCCCCTGCTCGGCCGCCGCGTTGCCAAAGCGCACCGCATAGCCGATGCCCTGACTGGCGCTGAGCAACTGCACGATGCCGTTCTGTTCGCTTTGGTTGACGCGGTAGCCGGCCTCTTGCAACAGCTCGGTGAGGCTCTGCACGCTGACGCTGGTGATCAATTCGCTCATGGTGATCTCTTCCTTGTCTATCAATGGTTGGCGGTTGCCTGGGGCGCATCGAAACGGCTCTTGTACAAATCGTCACCAAACCCCTGGGCCAATTCCTCAAACTTGACCCGCGTGCTGCTGGCGAAGGGCTGGCGAATGCTCATGACCTGCGCCACGTCGATTTTTTCATAGGCCGTGAGTAACTGTTGGGCGACCCCGTACATCTGTTGATTCTTGACCGAACATTGCTGCACTTGTGTGTCACGTTCGCTCAGTTGCGCCTGCAATCGGGCGCGCTCGGCCTCCTTGCCTTTGGCCAGTACCAGCAGTTCGTCATAAGCCTTCTTGAACTTGCCAAGCTGCTCATCCCGCGCCGCCACCTGGGCCTGCGCCTGGCTGTGCAGGCTTTGTTGCTGGCCGGCCAGTTGCTCGGCCATGCCACGGGTCTTTTCCAGCTCGGCCGTAAGCTGCTTGATTTGCGCCTGGGCCTGCCTGGCCTGGGTTTCGGCCGCCAGACGTGCCGCACTGGCCTGGGCCTGTTCGCTTTGCAGCGCCTGTAATTGCTGGGTGGTGCTGCGCAGTTGGGTACGCAGGCGCTCTTCCATGCCTTCGGCCGAGGCGCCGGTGGCGACGAACAACAACAGCAGTGCGCAGATTCGCGTGTTCATGTGGCATCTCCCGGCGCATCAAAAGCGCGTGTTGAGTTCCAGTTGCATCACGTCCACTTCGAACGGCTGGCCGTACACTTCGGACGCGCTCAACCAGCGCGCACTGGCGTAGATGTTCTTGTCGATGCCGTAGTTGCCGCCAATGAAGTAACCCTTGGCGTTGGTGCCGCCCAGGTGGAACGAGGAGTCGTTGAAGCCGTCGGGCAAGGCGTCGGGCTGGATGTACTTGTAGCCGGCCAATACGTTCCAGTCGCCACGCTTGCGCATCTCCAGCGCACTGCCGAGGGTGAACGAGACCATCAAGGCATTGCCGCCACTTTCAAACTGGCCCTTGCTGTTGATGTTGTTGACGATCTCGCCTTCGCTGCGCTTGAGCATTTCGCCCTTGTCGTAGCCCAGGTTGTGGATGAAGTTGCCTTGGCTGCGCAGCTTGAAGTCGCTTGGCAGTTCGCTGTCCCAGACCAGGTTGAGGTCGAGCACGTCGAATTTGGACGCCAGGCCCACAAACTGCGGGTCGGCTGTGCGCACAGGATCAGCCGGGTTGGTGGTGTTGTTGCGCAGGTTGAACACTGAGTTGCCTTTTTGCATGAACGCCACGCGCGAGCCGTCGGTGTCGCACCCCGCTGCCCCTTGCCACGTGGAGCAAGGGCTGGAGCGCTCGCCCTCGATGTCCTGGAACTGGTAATAAGCGGCAGCGAGCTTGAGGCGGTTGCTGCGGTTGATCTTCCAGTCGGCACCGATCTGCCCGCCGAACAGCCATTTGGTCTGGCTGTCTTCCTTGTCGATGCCGTTGCTGCTGGCCGTGTCGGAGGTGTATTCGACCGGGAACGCACCGAGGGTCCCGAACAGGCCCCACTCGCTGTTGAGGCGGTGGTTGAAGAGCGCCGCCACGCCGTCGAAGTTGAGGTCGTTGGAATACATCATGTCGGTGGAATAGAACGGGTTGGCGATACGCCCGGCAGTCAGCGTCATGTAATCGGTGGTTTTCCAGGTCAGGTAGCCCTGGTCGAGCCAGATGTCTTTTTTGCCGAAGCCGCCGCCCAGGGTTTGGGTGGTGGACACCGGGTTGTTGTCCGAGCCGGTGGCGATGCGGATGCCGGCGGTCCACTCCGGCGAGATCACCGCTTTCATGCCCAGGCGCGCGCGCAGGCGGAACAGGTTTTCGCGGTCCTCGCGGGTGTTGAGCAGCGGCGGAAACTTGGTGTTGGAGTTTTTGTTGACGTCGTACGGGCCGGTGTCATTGAGCTTGGCGAAGTCGGTGATGTTGTTGCTGTTGTTACCCGAGAAGTAGCGCGATTCGTCGCGCAAACGGATATCGCCATCAAAGCTGATACGCGAGATCCAGTCCGGGAACGTATTGGGCTGGGCCCAGTTTTCCTGTTTGGCGGTGGCCATGACTTCGGCCTTGACCTGATCACGGATCTGGTCGCGCACCGCCTGCGGCACGTATTGCACACGCACGTCCCCAGGGGCGGTAGGCGGGCCGCTGGCGACCGCCGCGGCGGCATTGGCCTGGCGTGCCTGCCGGGCCTCTTTTTCGGCCTGGGCGATCAGCCCGTTGGCGGTGTCCTGGGTCAGCACGCCTTGCTGCACCAGCAGGCGGATCAGGTTGATGGTGACGTTTTCCGAAGGCGCGACCGGGGCGGCCGTCGCCTGGCCAACCAGGGTCGCGATGACCATGCCAACCGCCAGGGTCAGTCGATTCACGGGGGAAATCATGTGTACGCAACTCCTGTAAAAAACCGTTGAAAAAATTCAGTTGAGCAATGCGGTTGAATACGTATCCGATCAATCCGGCCGTCGGCCCTTGAGCGACAGGCGTACCGGCATGCTGACCGAGGCCGGCACCCGTTGCGTGGCATGGGGTGCACGCAACGCGGCCAATACCTGGGCATCGGTGTCGGCATCGCCGCTGGACTTGGCCAACGCCACGCGAGTGACTTCGCCCTCGGCGTTCAGCCACAAGTCCGCCTGTACGCTGTAAGCCTTCTTGCGCAACTCCGGGTCTTCGCGCAGCAGGCGTTGAAACACCCCAGCCAGGTATTGCTTGTAAGTGCCCGTGCCCAGGCCTCCTCCTCCGGAACCGGCCATACCCCCGCCCTTGCCGGCGCCGATATTGAAACCGTCGGTGCCCGACTGGGCATCGCCGTCGATCTGCATCGGGTTGGCCAGATCATCGGCGGGCGACGGTGGCGCCTCCTCGGCCGGCTTAACCTCTTCCGGTGCTGGGGTCGGTATTGGCTCCGGCACTTTTTCTTCCACCTGGGGTTCGGGCTCCTTGGGTTTTTCCGGTGGTGGCGGCGGCGGTGGCGGCAACGGAATGATCGTTGGCACCTTCGGTGCTTCGCGGCGTACGCCACTCATGTCATTGGCCCATTGCCACAAAAACCAGGCGGCCACGGCCCCCAACAGCAGGCCGGCGCCCCACTTGAGCGGGCGCAACGGCGGCTTGGTCTTGGTCGGCAAGGGCGTGATCGGCATCTGTGCGGTCATGACTCAGCCCTGGCTCGGTTTGCCGGTGACCAGCCCGACCTGGGACAGCTCCAGCCGGCGCAGCAAGTCGAGCACCTCGATGACCTTCTGGTACTGCACCATGGCGTCACCGCGCACGATTACCGGGAAGTCCGGGTTCAACGCTTTCTCGATACGCAGGCGCTCTTCCAGCTCGCCGAGGGTCACCGGGTAGGCGTCAAGGAACACCTGGCCGCCGTCGTTCACCGAGATCGCCTTGGTCTTGGCCTCCGACAGCGACACCGAGGCGCTGGCCTTGGGCAGGTGGATCTGGATCCCCGAGACCTGGGCGGTGGCCGTGAGGATAAACATCACCAGCACCACCATCAGCACGTCCACCAGGGGCGTGATATTGATGCTGTCGACGGCCGCATCATCGTCATCGTCGTGGGAGGCATTTACAGAAGCCATGGCAATTCTCCTCAGGCCGGAACCGATGCGTGATGCTCACGGCGATGCGCCGTCTCGCTGTGTTGGCTCTCGCCGTGCATCTCCGCCAGGCGGGTGATGAACTCGTCGACGAACACGCGCATGTCCGCACTGACCTCCTTGTTGCGCGTGATCAGGCGGTTGTAGCCAAACAGTGCAGGAATCGCGACGAACAGGCCCATGGCCGTGGCCAGCAACGCCGCCGCCATACCGGGGGCGATGGCGTTGATATTCACGTCACCGGCCATGGCCGTGCCGAGAAACACCACCATGATCCCCAGCACCGTCCCCAGCAGGCCGATATAGGGGCCGCCGGCGATGGCGTTGGATAACGTTGAGAGCTTGGCACTGAGGGCCTGGTTTTCGCGGGTGCGCACGCCGTCCATGGAGCAGCGGATAGCTTCGATGGTGGCGGCCGACACCGACGAAGTGTCCGCGCCCTGGGCACGGCGGGTGCGGATTTCCTTGACCGCCACCAGGTACAGGCGCCACAGCGACGAATAGGTCAGGCGTTCGCCCAACTGGGCGTCGTCGGCGTACATCTCCAGGCGCGTGCCGATCTGCGCAAAGTGCTCGCGGAACACCTCGTTGGCGCTGCTCACGCGGCTGACCTGACGGTTCTTGCGCAGCATGATGAACCACGATTGCACCATCATCGCCACCAACACCAGGATGATCACCCAGGCGTCCACCGGCACCGCGTTGAGCAAAAAGCCCAGGCTGCCGAAGCCCATGCCCGACTGCTCTTCATCCACCCCGTAAGCCACCAGCTTCGACTCGGCGCCCTGGGCACTGGCATCGGCCAGCAACAGCGCGGCCGGGCGCGCCACCTTGGACAGGCGCAGCTCATCCATGGCCCCGGCGAACGGCTGGTGCGTAGCGGCTGCGTCCGGCAGGTCGGCACCGATGGCCAACGGCGTGTTGAACGCGGGCATGGCCACGGCGAGGCTAGCGCTTTCGCGGCCGTTGACATACAGCGCGACCTTGTCACCCTCGGCGGTGAACGCCAGGTGCTGCCATTGGCCGGGGTTCAGCGGCTGCGTCGAGACCGCACGCTGGCCGTCGATTTCAACAAACGGCGAGCCTTGGTTCAGCCCCAGCAAGAGGCTGTGGGGCCCGTCGCGCCGGGCCAGGACGATTTGTTCACCGCTGGCCTGGTCCAGGCGCAGCCAGGCGCTGAACGTGAACGCGCCGCCTGCCGCGTGTTGCAACGATGGGCTGGCCGGCAACATCAGCGGTTGGCCGCCGAACTGCAAGGCACGGCCGATCACGCCATCGATGCTCGAGCCGGCGGCGTTCAACGCATTATTGGCGTAGGCCGTGGTGTCGCGCGGCGGCGTCGCGTTGGCACCGTCAAAGTGGTACAGCGCGGTGTAATTGGGGTCGAACGTCAGTTGGCCGTTGGCCGTGGCCGGGGCCTTCTGGTTGCCGTAGTACATCCACAGGTCCTGGCGCTGCCCGCCTTCGACCTTGGGCACATCGACCCAGATCAACGCCATGCCCATCAGCGGATCGAAGCTCTCGATCTGGTGATTGAACACGGTCTTGTCATCGGCACTCACAAACCGCAAATCAGCGCCGTCGTCCTTGACCCCGTCAAAGGTGAAGTTGCCGGTGTGCAGGCGCACCAGCAGTGCGGTGCGCCCCAAGGCCTGACTGATCGCCGCGCCTTGGGCGGTGGTGTCTACCGAAATCTGTTTGCGGTAGTGCCAATCATCCTGCCACCAGGCATGGGCGGTGGCCGGGAGCGCGAAGCCCAGGCAGATCATCAGGCTCAGAAATAGGCGTTGCATGGGTGAAGTCTCCGGAAGAAAAAGTCAGAAAGTCGCCTGCACACTGAAGTGCAGTCGCGAGTCCTGTTTCTGGGTGTTCGGTCCATCGAGCAGCGGGTAGCCCCAATCCAGGCTGCCGGACAACCATTTGCTCAAACTGGCGCGGGTGCCCAGGCCGACACTGGCCAGGCTGTATTCGTCTTCTTGCTCGGGCAGCGGTTCGTGCAGGCGCAGACGCGCACCTTCAGCGAATGCATAGAAGCGCCACTCCTGCACGTAACTGCCCAGGAACTTGGCCAGGGACGGCGTGCGCAGTTCCTGGGAGAGCAGCAAGCCCTCATCGCCGGTGCGTTCCGCCGCCAGATAGCCACGCACCGAGGTGGCGCCACCGGCCGAGTACTGCTCGTTGGACACCAGTGGCCCTGAGGCCAGTTGGAAGCCGGCCTTGGACGCCGACTGCCAATCATTGGCGAAGGTGTAGCTGTAAGTCAGGTCGCCCTTGAGCACGGCAAAACTGGCGCTGGCCTTGTAGCGTTTGTAGTCGAATTCTTCAGCGTCGCTGCCATAGCCGAAGAAGGCGCGGGTGCCGACGATCAGGTTCAGGCCCAGGCCCAACTGGGATTGCTCGGTATAGCGATAGCCGTTGTAGCCCAGGGTCAACGGTGCGTACTTGAGCGGCACCTGATCGCTGCTGGCACCGAATTTCAACCGCTCGTCGAAGTCTTTGAAGTCGATACCCAACGAGAAAGAGTTGGCCCAGTTGCCGGCGGCTGGCAGGCTGTAGATCGCCGACACCCCGTAGGAGTGACCCTTGCCCAACACGTTGCTGCCGCCGATGGTGGCGATGTCGCTGTCGGACTGGTAACCGGAGAACTGCAAGGTCCAGCGCTCATCCAACGGCGCGCTGTAAGAGCCGGACCAGACCTTGGCGTTCGAGGTGTCCTCGGGTGCGGTGAAATAGGTCAGGGAAATGCTGTGGCCCAGTTGCCAGAGGTTGTCGTAGCCAAGGGTGGCGACTGAGCGCAGTTCCTTGGTGTCGGCGCTGTAGTCGTTGTTCAGGCCAAGACTGGCGTGCCAGGGGTTCTGGTCTTCGACCTGCAAGTCCACATCCATGGTGCCGGGGCGCTGGCCTTCGCGCACCAGTGGCGTGACCTGGCGCCCGGCGCTGCGGTTGAGCCCGGCCAATTGGCTTTGCACCTTGGCAAAGTCCGGCACCGCGCCCTCCTCCAGGCCGGTCACTTGCTCGCGGATTTCTACCGGCGAGTAATGCTTGGCGCCCACCACACGCACCCGACCGACCTTGGTTTCACTGACCTGCAGGTAGACGATGCCGTCATCGACTTTCTGCTCCGGCAGCTCGACAAACACCGACTGGTAGCCACGCGCCTGGTAGATCTTCTGCAGCGCATCACGCGCGCCTTCGATATCGTCCAGGGTCTTTTGCGGCCCCAGGAACGGGTACACCGCCTCTTCGATCGTGGCCGCATCGAGCACGGTGTTGCCGCGCACGAAATACTCATTGACGTCGACCTTGCGTGCCGCCGCTTCGTCCTCTGCCAGCACGGGTTGGGCCATGGCCCAAAGCGTCAGGCAGCACAGCGCCAGCGTTGACTTGAACAGATGCTCCACACCGCCCCCTAATGGTCTATTTTTATGCGCCGCCCTGCGTTGCCCGGCGTTCAACCGGTTCAATTGCTGGCGATCGCGGTGTTGCCGTGGCGGGCCAGCCAGGTGTGCAGCAAGGCGAAGTTCAAGGAGAACTCCGGCATGTGCAGCAAGGCGCCACAAAACACGTCACTGATGATTTTCTGGATGAGTTGCACCGCCCGCGGGTTGTCGAGCAGCGTGGCAATGTCGCGGCTCAACACCTGAATGCTCCAGACCTTCTGGTTCAGGTCCAGACCGACAAACCAGCGGAACAGCAGGTTGTAATTGAGCTGTTCGTGCAGTTGCTGTTCGCTGGGCACCGAGTACAGCAGTTGCAGCAACAGGATCTGCAGCACGGTGTGTGGCGCGATCTGCATTGACGGCGCGACCACCAACAGGTCGCGGTGCTGGTCCAGCACCTCGTCGATCTGCGGACGCAGCAACACCAGGGAATGACCGGCGGGGATGTAGCTGGAGACTTCCTTCAAAGCGCCTTGCCAATCGTCCTGGGAGACGATCCACACCCAGGGCGCGCCATAGCGATAGACCGACACCGGCTTCTTGCGCGCCGCTTCGACGATCTTCGACAGGCGCTGATCGAGCTCCTGCATGCCGACTTTCGAATAACGTTCCATAGTTCCCATTGCCCCACTCCTGGCGTCCTGCTGGCGACTTGAGAAACACCGTGATGGTGTCCTTGAGCGCGTTACACAGGAGAGACGGGGATGGCCAAGGGCTACCGAACTTTTGTCATGAAAGGTTCATTCGGGATTAGGTGGGAGGCAATTTTTTGGCTGGATGGGGTACACCACCTTGCAAAAAAACGGGGCGATCACTGATCGCCCCCAAGGTACAACGAGAGGTCTTTGCACCGCCCTACAAGGTAATCTGCTTGCGCTCCTCATCGGTCAAACGCGCCCGCGCCTGTTCGCTCAAGGGGCCTGCGCCCAGCACCTGCACCGGGCTGTTGGGGTTGTACGCCGAGGTTTTCTGCTGCTCCTGCGGCTCACGGGGCACCGGTTCGGTGCCAAACCCCAACACCTCCACGGTCACGATCGAGGCCCGGCCCTGCCTGGCCGCCGCCTGCTGACCGCGCGCCGCGTCTTCCGCCGCCTGGGAGGCCGCCGCCCCCGCCGCGCTGGCCGAGCTCATGGCGCCGGTGTTCACCGTCGCTGTCACCGGCACGCCCGACGACTTGCCCTGGGTCTGGATATTCGCCGCGTTCACCACACGCAAGGCGGCGATGTTGACGTTACCCGACACCCGGATTCCCGCCTCGCCGGCATCGATGGTGCCCAATGGCGCGATCAGGTCGATATCCCCCGCCGGCACTTCCGGGATCGGGTTGAGCGTGGCGATCCCGGCACCGGTGCTCGGCACCGACGGCGACAGGCTCACGTTGCCCCAATTGTCATAGACGCGCTTGGGCGGCGTGTACACCACGGTGGTCTTGGAGCCGCGCCCGGCGTTGATGTCGCCCTCGCTGGTCCAGGCCATGATCGAGCCGCCAAAGGTGGTCATGATGCGGCTCTGGCCAAGCAGGATGCTGCCCAGGGAGTACAGCTGGATATCTCCCGCGCCTTGAGTGATCACACCCGCCGTCGACGGTGGTGCGGCGCCTTCGATGCCAAAGGTCTGGCGGCCGCCGGGGGTGAGCATCTGGATCGAGCCACCGAAGTTGGTGTGCACACCCGCGCCGCCGAACATCGTAATGTCGCCTTTGTAGGTGATCGGGTTGCCGGCCACGTCGGTCTCGGGGAACAACTTGGCAATCGCCACCCGGCCGCGCACATAGCTGCCCTGGCGCACACTGCCGTCCTGGTTGTACTCACGGCCGGCGGCCTTGAGTTCGGCAAAGTACACGTCGCGGGCGAAGATCCGTTGTTGTTCGGCGGGCAGTGCGGCGTAGTAGGTACGGGCCTGTTCGCTGTCGCCGGCAAAGCCGAAGCGTTCGGTGAGCCAGGTAACCAGCTCGTTTTCGTAAGTCTTGGCCACCTTGGCGCCTTGCAGGGATTCACCCGGTTGCGCCAGGTTGGCGGGGTTCAGGTAAGCCTCGACGAAGCGGCGGTAATCCGGGCCGTTGGCGCCCATGCCGGCTTGCATGACGATGCTTGCGCCAGGGCGGCTGTCGCCGGCCGCCACAGCGCCCAGGCTGTTCACCGCGACCCTGTCTTCCATCTGGATGTTGCGCCCCGCCGTCAGTTCCAGGGTACCGGGGCCGGCAACGTTGAAACTGCTGTAGAGGATGTCGCGGCCAGCGCTGGCGATGGAGATATCGGTGGGGCTGTTGTGCACGAACAGGTTGCCGGCGTAGGTGTATTCACCCGTGGTCTTATTACCGCCATTGGCACCGCTCAGTGGCGTACCGCTGCTGACGATGTCGCGACCGGCCTGCATCCAGACCGGACCGGCACCCTCGTAGTAGGTCTGCCCAAAACGCGGGTCCTTGGAGGCGTCAGTAGTAATGGTGATTGCACGCCCGCTGTTGACACCCAGCAGGTCCCCGCTCAGCGCGTAGAAACGTGCCGGTTCCAGGGCGTCGCCCCAGGCCGTGCTGGCGGTGTTGGGGCCAAAGGCAAACAGCGGCGAAACCGTGAAGGTGGCAATGCTGCCATCGCTGGACAGATTACCGCTGCCGCTGACCGGGTTTTGATCAGTCAGAAAACCAAGAAACGCCGGGCGCAAAATCGTCGCCAGGCTTTGCGGGGCTGCGCTGGAGCGGCTGATGGGCAGGTCGCCGCCGTAGATCGAATCGCCGGCGAGCAGTTCCAGTTGCCCGTTGGCCGAAGGCGCCAGCACCATGGCCCTGAGCGGCGGCACGGTACTTGGGTCACCGTACGATGCGCGACCGTAGTACAGGCTGCCGCTGGCGGCGACGGCGCGCAAGGTGGCGGGATAGACGGCCGCCATGTCGGTGTCCAGCGTTTCGGTCAGGGGCGTGAGGTTGCCCCCGGCGGAAAACAGGTCCACCGCCGTGCGGTCGGTCCACAGGCTGAACCAGCTGTGGCCAATCCCGTTGACGCCACCGTTGGCGTAGGCCAATGCGTTGACTTGCGGCGCGCGGCCCGGATCGGCGACATCCTGCAGCACCAGGTCACCGCGGGTGGCGAGACTGAAGGTAGCGTCACCCGGCAACAGGCTCAAACCACCCGCCGCCCTGGCGGACGTGGAGCGCAGCGGGTCGTAGGCGCGCACCTCACTCGGGCTCTGGTAGCTGGCCTGGTTACCATACAGCAGCGTCAGGCTACCCAGAGCGCCGCCAGTGAGCTGTACATGCCCTCGCGTATTCACCAGTACGCCATTGAGGTGGTTCAGGTTGATCTGGCCGGCTGGGTTGAGCGCTCCGCCGACCCGCAGGTTCAGATCGCCGCCACCGGTCAGTTGGACGCTGCCATCGGTGGCGACGCGACCGGTGCCGCCGATGGCCAATACCAGGCCTTGGCTGCGGGGGCTGACGTTCTGCGGCCCCGACGACGCGTTGAGAACCCCCGCGTCGCCGCCCACATCAACGTTAAGGTTGCCTCCCCCCAGGGTGCCGAAGCCCGTGAACCCGACCATCTGGTCCGCACCTGGGTAGGCCATGCCGGGCACGTAGGAACCAAAGTTGACCCACCACGCGGTGGCCTGCGCCTGGCTGCCACTGAGGCCATTGCCCTGACGCCACAGCCAATTGCCGACATTGGCTGAGTCCTGGCCCAGGTCGCTGGGCACCGGACGGCCGACGCCATTCAGCGCCGGGCTGGTGATATTGCCAGTCAGGTTGCCGCCCACTTTAAGCAGCAAGTTGCCACCCGTATCCGGGTACCAGGCACGGTACGGGCTGGCAGTGTCTGCGTTGACCAGCTTTTCGTTGCCCCCGGCGTTAGCCAATACCTTGCCATTGCTGCCCAGGGCTCGCTTGAGGTTATACGGATCGCTGGCCGAGGTGCCGGTGGACGAACTGCCCGCCGTGTATACGCCGAACAGCGACTCCATGCTCAGGTTGCCGGCGGCCAGCAGGTCAAGGTCGGCAGCGCCGGTGCGGATTACGCTGAAGCGAGTGCTGCCGCCCACCAGCAGCGTGTAGGCAGTACCACTGATAACGCAGTATTCCGGGAGGTCTTCGCATATCCCCGGGTATTGTATTGCGTCGAAATCAACCGGTTGGCCTACCATGCTGTCATCGCCGAACCACCCCTCTGAGCCCTCAAGGGTCCAGACCTGGGCGCCCTTCCCAAACGTCCCGTAGTGACTGTCCGCCAATCGCAGATTGCCGCTTACCGGGTGCGGCTGCAGCAGGCGACTGTCGGCTGCCTCGGTGTCGGCCCCCGCAACCAGGCGAATCGACCACGACTGCGAGCCCTCCTCCAACATGGGAGCAATGGCCCAGTTTTTGCCCGGATGGCCGGTGTCACGCAACGTCACCGACGCCACGCCGCCCGGCAGCTTCACGTCTGTCCCAGACGGCAACAGGGCGCCACGGGGCAGCACTTTGCTGGCGGTCAGGGTCACCTTGGTGGCCAGTGGCACGCCCTTGGGCCAGATCAGGCTGGCGACACTGGCTGAAGTGCCCAACAGGCTGCCGGCCTCCAGGACACTGCCACTGGCGAGGGTCTGGCTCTGAGTCAGCAACGTGCCCGCCGCGAACAGCACAGTGCCCGAGGCATCCCGAACAGCCGCCGCCAACACCGTACCCGCCGGGAGTACCAACGGTTGAGTCAGCGTGGCCGCCACGGGCAAGCGGGTGCCCGCCGGCAGAAACAGGGGGTTGGTCAGTACATCGAAATTAAGCGCAGCGCCCGCAGGGAACACGGTGCCCACATCCAGGGTCACGCCGCTGCCCGGTACCACCACAGTGCCGCCGGTGTGGTCGATACCGGCGCGCAGCACCCAGCCACTGTCATCGTCGGTGGGCGGTGGCGCGGCAAAGCCATCGTTGATGCTGCCGTAGATGTTCAGGTCGCCGCCGGCGCGCAGGGTCAGGCTGCCGGACTCGGTCTTGGCCGTTGATTTAAGGCTGGCGTAGCGATAGCTGGAGAGGTCCAGATCGCCCTGCACGACCAGATCACCGTCCGGGGTTTTACTGATGATTTCTACACCGGGGCGCAGGTGGAACACGTCGCCGTAGGTCGCGTTGTTCAAGCCGGCGAGCTTCTGCAGCAAGTTGCTGTTAACGCGCGCGGCATCGATGAATGTCGTATTCGCGTCATTGACGCCATTGAGGTAGTCCTGATCAATCACTTGGTACGGGCGCCCATCCGGCGTTTCATCGGTTTTGGTCGGGGCATCGTCGTAGGTTCTCATGCCGTTGAGGGCAATCGAACGCGCGCCCTGGATAGTCAACGGCCCACGGGCGTCGATGGCGATGTCATTGCCACCCACGCGCGGCGCGTTGAGTTCCAGCGTGCCACGGTTGCGCCCGTCGTTGCCGGTCGCGGCCTCGGTGCCATGGCGCAGGTCGATGCGCGCGCCAGTGGCCAGGGTCAACTGGCCCTGGCCAGAACTAAGGACCACGGTGGCGCGGTTAGGCGAATCGATGATCTTGCCGTAACTGTCCACGCGTAATTGTGTGCCATGGGCGTCCAGCACGGCGCTGCCGTCGAGGGTCAGGCCATTTTTTGCGGCCAGGTTGATGCTGCCCACGCGCTCGCCGCTGGCATCCACCAGGCCGGTCACGCGCAGGCTGCCATTGTCGATCGAGACGTTGACGCTGTTGGCCTTGACGTCGCTGCCGATGGTCAGGTCGCCCTGCTTGAGCTGGAAGCTGCGCGCACCGTAGACCTGGCCCTGGTTGAGGCGCTGGTTGAGCGCGGCGAACTGGTCGCTGAGGGTGCCATTGCCGCCCAGGCGTTGGGCCTGGATTTCCACCGCGCCAGCGAGGTACGGCACCAGGGTGCCACCGGCATCGTAGCCACCGCTGCTGCCGGCGGTGATCTTGCCCGCCAGGTCAACGATCCCCGCTGCGCCGGCCACCGCCACTGCGCGCAACGTGCCCGCCTGGTTGTGCTGCGCCGACAGGTCGATGGTCGATCCGGCGGCCTGCTGCACATTGCCCGCACGGCTTTCCAGCAACACCTCGCCGCCGGCGCTGTATTTGGTCACGTCATTGAAGGCAATGGCCCGGCCGGACACATCGATCGAGGCGGCATCGGTCAACACCACGTCGCCCCGCGCGCCCAAGGTCACCTTGCCGCTGGGCAGCACCACGGCAGTGGCCAGGCGCAGGCTATCGCCTTGCAATGACAATTCGCCGCCGATGCCGTCCACCTTGCCTGCTGCGCCAGCCGAGGCGCTGACATCAATCGCGCCACCGGCGGTAATACGGTTGACCGAACCGGCCTCACCGGTCATCAGCGGCGTGAGGATATTCAGGTTGCCGCCGCTGTAGGCAAAGCCCTTGATCGCATCAAATGCACCCTGGCTCTGGTACACCGACAGGCTGCCCTTGTGGTTGGCGGTGATGCGCTCACTGGCATTAAAATTGACGCTGGCAAAGCCCAGGGCCAGGCGGTCGAAGGTCTTGGTGGTGCTCGGCTGGGCAAAGTCGCCGTAGCCGAATTCGATACGTTCGGCATTGATATCCAGGCGCCCGCTGCCGCTGCCGGCACCACCGGTCACCGCCGCCACAGGAGCTGCCTCGGCACCTTGCCAGATCAGGTTGGCGGTGTGGATAGTCGCCACGTCGTTCAAGCCGCCAGAGCCGTAGATCGCCGGCGTGGACAGCATCAGGTTGCTCAGCAATGACTTGCCGGTCACCGCGTCATAAGTGTCCAGGGTGCTGGTGCCGTAGAAGTTGAAGCTGTCACGCGCCGACAGTTGCAGGGTTTCCAGCGCCGGGGCGCCGAATTGGCTGTCGCCGCGCAGCAGGCGTTCCAGCACTTGCTGGTTGAGGGTCATGCCCACCGGCAGGCGATTGTTGGCGGCTGCAGCGGCCAGGGCTTCGGGGCTGCCGACGTTGATGCTGGACACGCCCAGGTTCAGGTGACGGGTGCCATAACGTACCTCGTCGCCCATCTGCAGGGTGCTGTCGGTGACGGTAACGATGCTGCCCTCGGAATACAGGGCCGTCTGCCCACTGCAGGATGCGTTCGCGCATACGCCTAACTGAATGCCCTTGCTGGGGACTCCACCCGGCGAAGGAGCGGCGATGACATTGAGCAAACCGTTGGACACCGCCAGCACATTGCTCAGGTTGTAGATAAAGCCGTCACGTGCGTCGTAGCTGGCCTTGCCCTGGCCTATCGTGTTGATCGAGGCGCCTTGTTCGAGCGTAATTTTCCCGGTGACGGTCGCCAGTAATACCTCCGGCGCCGCCAGGTTCGCGCCGTCGCGCAGGATGATGGAGCTGGTGACGTTGCTGGGGAGGTTGATGTAGTTGCCGCCCTGGCCGTACGTGACATAGGTCATTCCACCGATCAGCAGGCGAGCCGCGCCCATTGCGTTCAGGCTGTCCGCAGCCACCGTAATGCCTTTGAAATTGGCGGTGGCCGCGTTGCCTGCCGCGACAATTTCGATGTCGGTTTTTTCTCCGTTTATCAGCGATACGGTCCCGCCGTAACCGCCAGCAGCGGCCTCGAAGCGGCCGATGCCCTGGAACGAAAAGGCATCCGCACCTGCGCCTGGCCGCAGGGCCAGTTGCAGGGTCTTGGCATCCACCGGCAGCAGTGCCCGAGGGACACCAAGCCGGGTGGCGTCGGCCACGGCGAAGGGTGAATAGCCGGTCTCGTTGTATTGGGAGTAACGACGCAACCTATCGGCCGACGTGAGAATCACCTGGCTGGGCGCACTGTTGCTGATACCGGTATTGGCGATGGACAAGCGCCCTGCCGTGGCCCATGAGCCATTGCGCAACGCCTGGGTCGCACCGTCGGCGCCCATACCGGCCAGGCCGTTGATCTCCAGCCGGAAAGCCCCCGGCATCAATGCATAGGTGGACGGCATCAGCGTATAGGTGCCGGCCGCCAGGCCCGGCACGCCGGCGCCGATTGTGATCTGCTGGCCGATCAACGGATCGACCGCGCCACCTTCCGGCGCCACCGGGGCATAACCCGGTTGCACGCCCGGCACAATCGCATAGATCGGGTTGGTACTCAGACCCGGCAGTACAAACCCGCCGTTCGCACCGAACTGTACCAGTGGGTTGTAACGTGCATCCGTAGACCCCCCGCGCCCGGAAATAAAGCCGGCGCCGAGCAGTTCGCCACCGCCGGACAGATCCAACGTCGCCTGCGGCAGCACCGCCACCGTCTGGCCCCCCAGAATCACCCCGACGTTCAGACTGCCTGCACCGTTGCCGCCACCTTGGCCTATGAACGTTACGGTCTTGCCGTTGTACTTGTAGATCTGGCCATCCACGGTACCGCCGTAAGGCAATACCAGGCCCTTGCCACTCACCGACGTGAGGCTGCCCGGCAGCAGTTGCACGTTTGTAGAACCCAGGTTGCCGATCTCGATCAGCCCCAGGGGCGCACGCACCACCCCGTCCTGCTTGATGGTAGGCCCGCCCAATTGCAGACGACCAAAGACCGAGTAAGGCATGGCGGCATTGCTGTTGGCGGTGCGTGCGATGGTCAGGGTGCGTGTCGGATCGTAATTGAAGCCTGTGCCATTGCTGGCAGCATTATTCACATAGCCCGCCAGTACCCGGGCGCCGACTTCAGTCGCCGGATACAACTGCGCCGCGCGCAGGGTCATGTCACCACCGGTCACTAACTGCGTGCTGATGCCCTGGGCAATCACATCTGCCCCCGCCCCCGCCAGGAAGCGCAAGTCGCCCTGGCTGGTCAGTTGCACATCATCAAACCCACGCCGCTCAAGGCTGGCCCGGCTGTTGTCGGGCCGCAACAGATAGCTTTTGTTGCCGAGTACCACATTGCCACGCACCTCGATCAGGTTGGCGTTGGCGTTGAACTGCGCCGTGGTGGCCAGCACCGAGGGATTGGGCAACACCGGCACCGCGCGGGTGTAGGCCTCCTTGCCGGTTTCTGCGGGCGCGAGCAGGCCGGCCAGCAGCAGGTACGGGGCCGACAGGTTGACCCGTGAACTGGCCGCGGCGGTTTCACTGAGGTTATAGCTGCCACCGTAGAGGCGCAGGCTCTGGCCCATGCTCAACGACACATCGCCGTCGAAACTCAGCAAGCCGTTGCTGAGCAGCGCCAGGTTGTCGAAACCGCCGGCGGTGACCTGGTCCACCCCGAGGCGGCCATGGCCGTATTCCAGGCTGGCGTTCGGGCTGGTTTGATGGGTCTGGCTGAGCACCAGTTCACGCACGTTGAGCACCCGGTCATTGACGCCGGCCTTGAGGTAATACGGGCTTTCCAGCGCAAGCGCCAAACTGCCGCCCGCCGCACCCGCCCCGCCCGCACGGGCAACGAAGCTGCCGTCCAGGTACAGGCCGTTGTTCGACGCAAAGCTGATACTGCCGCCATTGCTGGCCACCGGCACGCGACCCTGACCGGGCACGTCGAGCACCGCCTGGGCACCGGAGGCGTCCAGCCGCGCGCCCTCACGGACCACCACAAACACATCGCCGGCACTGGCAATCCCGGTGGTCAGGTTGATATCGCCGCCGATGCTGATCTTGCCGCCATTGAGGACCTGGCCGTACACGTTGCCCCGGCTGCTCACCGCCGTGACCGCTCGGGCTGCAACGTCGATCAACGCCTCTTCGCCCACCCGGATCGAGCGGTCGTGACCCGCGGCAATCGACGGTTCCCAGGTCTTTGGCGAGACACTCAAACCGCCCAGGCTGACACTGCCGCCCCAGGCATTCAGGCTGCCATTGAGGGTCAACTGGCCGATGCTACGCAAATTGATGCCCTGGCCGGGGTCGACATTAATCACTGCCCCCCGGCCTACCGTCAGGGCGGTGGTCGCCAGTTCTGCGGCGGTGGAATCCTTGGAGCCGGCCGTCAGCGTCAGGCTGGCACCCCGGCGCTGGGTCAGAACGCCCTGGGTCGGGTTTTCCTGGTAGAGCGTCGGCGTCCAACGCTCCAGAGCCGTGGCCGGGTCGCTGCCACTTGGCGTCATCGCTGTCTGCTCGCCCAAACGGTAGACCGGCACATTCACATCGACTTGGGTACCGTCGGTGACGAGCAGCCCCTCGTTGCCGGTGATGTCGTAGGCCGAGAAACCCTTGTTAAAGAAGCCGCCAGTCAATTGCAGCGTGTCGATATCGGGTGCATTGGCGCTGTCGCCGATCTGCACCTTGCGCCCCTGCAACGCCAGCGTGCCGCCGCCGTTGACGCCATAACCGCGAATGTCGCCGCCCAGCGCCAAGGCCCAAAGCGCCCCCAGCGTCACGTCGCCGCCCTTGCCGCCGCTGAGCTTGCCGTCAACGCCGAGCGTGCCTGCGGAGGACGTATCCACCAGGCTGCCGGTCGCCAGATCAAGCGTACCGGTACTGCGCAGCGAGACCTTGCCACCGTTCACATACGCCAGGCCTTCACGGGTGTTCGGGTCCAGCGCCAGGTTGTTCCACCGCCCGCTGGCATTGAGCTTGACGCCCGCCGCCACATCGACCCGCCCGCTGCCCGCGAGGATCACATCGTCGAGCGCATTACCGGCATTGAGATTGACCTGATTGAGGATGTTGCCCGCATTGATGCTGCCGCCATGGGCGGTGAGGTTGGCGTTGAGGTTGACCACTGGCCCGAACAGGGTGATCTCGCCGCCATCCGCCACATTGAGCGCGCCCTTGACGGTGATCTGCTGCGTGACACCGGCTTTGATCTGATTGGTGACGCCGACTTTGATCGCGCCCAGTTGATAGCCATTGAGCTGATCACTGTCGAGCACCATCTTGCCCTGGCGATCCGCTGGCAGAGCGGTGGTGAGGTCGAGTCCGTCGGCGATTTTCTGCGTGTTGCGGTCAATCAGCACCTCATCGGCAATGCCGGTCAACGCATAACGCAGGGTGCCGGTGCTCTTGTTGTAGACCGGCGTGTAGCCACCAATGATCAACTGCGCGCGCTGGGCCATGGCCTTCTGCGACTGCTGATAACCGTCGAGGTTGATATTCGGTGCCTGGGTCTGGCGATCGCCCTGGAACACATCACTGACCACCTGCCCTTCGAGCACCGCGCTGGTGGTGCCGACCACCAGCTTGCCGGCATCGCGGCCCACGGTGTACCCGCTCTCGAAACGGCGTTGCCTGGCAATCATCGGGTTGTAGTAGTAATCGGTCTGGCCCCAGCGCTTGCTGGTGTCTTCATAGCCCTTGTAGAACCCGGAATAGAGAATGTCCCCCGGCGCGTTGGACAGCTCATACAAACGCCCATCCGGACCCTTGAGCCAGGTCTGCTGGATATAACCATCCTGCACGTCCACGGTGCCGCCCGACAGGTTGATCTGCGCGCCCTTCTGGGTCACCACCTCCTTGCCGGTAAAGGTCACGGTGCCGCCCTGGGCCATCCACTCGCCCACCGAGTGGCCTTGCGTGCCAAGGTAACCGCCGACTTCCAGCAAACCGCCGGCGGTGTACCAGCGATCCGTTGCATAGCCGTTGGTGCCTGCGGGCACAAACACCAGATCGCGCAGGTCGACCCACACATCGTTGTTGATCAGCTTCCCGTCTTCACGGTTGACCGGCGCGTCGCGCTGCTCGTTGCCCTGCACGTTGATCTTGATGTTGTTGGATTCCATCGACACCTTGACGCCCACCGCGCCGGACACGTCGATCAGCGCCCCATCGCGTAACAGGCTGCGCCCGGCGGCACTGACCGCGACCTGCCCGCCGGTGGCCAGGGTGATCGAGCCTTTCTGGAAATCCACGGTGCCGCCGCTGACGATCTCGATGCGCGACTGATCGGTACGGTCGGCCACCGTGCTGAGGTTATTGAAACGCCCGGTCGCCTGATTGGCCGGCATACCGTCGAGGTTGACCAGGCCATTGCTTTGCTGGCTGTTCAGCGCGGTGCTGCCACTGCTGTCCAACAGGATCGCGGTGGTGCTGCCCTCGCCCAGGGTCACACTGCCGGTGGTGTCGGTGGCGGAGTTGAGCAGGTGAATCGTGCCACGGGTGTCCACCGAGGTGCTGGCCAGGGCCACGCCATTTTGCTGCACCTGGTGCCCGGTCAGGGTGATGTCCCCGGTGGCGGCCATGATCAGGCCATTGTTGCTGACCTTGCCGGCGCTGCTGCCGGGTTTGAGGCTGGTCGCCACTTCGTTGCCACGCGTGGTGGAGCGGTCATTGCCGGACGTGCTCACGCCCTTGCGGATGTAAAAACTGTCACCGGCCGCCAGGGTGGTCTGGCCCTTGGCGGTGATGATCGTACCGGCGTTGTCCACT
Organism: Pseudomonas sp. EYE_354; assembly: GCF_023148575.1. Taxonomy (NCBI): domain Bacteria; kingdom Pseudomonadati; phylum Pseudomonadota; class Gammaproteobacteria; order Pseudomonadales; family Pseudomonadaceae; genus Pseudomonas; species Pseudomonas sp. EYE_354. The sequence goes on along the minus strand of NZ_JAHXNQ010000020.1, from coordinate 29,788 downwards.
TCCGAACCGAGCAACAAGGCGTAGCCACCTGCATCGGTGGACGTGGCCGGGTTGTGAGTCTGGATCAGCGCGCCGCGCTGCACCTGGACCTTGCCCGCCGCATCGGTGAAGGTCGGCTGGGTGCCGGTGCCATCCACATAGAGACCGCGCTGGGTGAACTGCTCATCGGTCATGTTCGCTGCGGCGGCCACCAGGTTGCGCACGTTGACCTGGCTGGTGCCGCCGAAAACCACGCCGTTGCGGTTCATGATCATCACCGTGCCGGCGCCATTGATCTGGCCCTGGATCTCACTGGGCCGCGCATCGGGGTCGTTGACGCGGTTAAGCACGGCCCAACTGGACTGCTGCTGGAAATCCACGGAGGTGTTGCGCCCGACGTTAAAGGTCTCCCAATTGAGGATGGCCTTGTCGGCGGTTTGCTCGATACTCACCGTGGTCTTGCCGCCGGACTGGCTTTGGGTCGGGGCCTTGGCGTTGGTCCAGCCCTGGGTGAGGCTGTTATCCACCTGCAGGCCACCTTTGCCGAGGCCATCGGGAATCGTCGAGACCTGGCCGAACGCCGCCTGACGCCCCGCCGCTTGCGCGGCCTGCTGCGCCGCAATCGCCGCGACGCTGGTGTTCAAGGTGCTGATGGAACGCGCCAACTGCTGGTTGACCCGCGCCTGCTGGTTCAGCGAAGGAATTCCCGGCACCTGCCCGGCACTGATGCGCGCCGCCGTCGCCGCTTGCGTCGCACCTTTGTCGGCAAACCAACTGGAACTGAACGCCGTGGCCGCATGGGCATTGCCCGCCACCATCAACAAGGCAATGGCCTGGGCCAATGGCTTGAGGCGCAGCACGGTTTCTTGGGCTTTCAGGTTGACCGGTGATTTGCAGCGGACCATCGGGAATCTTCCTTCTTTGTTATCACGCAGGGAGCAAGACAGGCTCACGTATGAGGGTTAGGCGGTTGGCGGGAGACGGGACTGAACTTATGTCATGCAAAGTTCACATAGGGCTGGTAACGGCGGGCACCCACGCAAAAAATCAGCAACGGCGCAGGCCGTTGCTGATCAGGTGGTGCAGGTCGTTGAAAGCGAGGGTTACAGCGGACGACCGATACCGTTGCAGACGTTGGTGTTGCCGATGCTCAGGGCGTTGCTCGCGGTCAGGAAGCTGGCGCGAACGGTGGCTTTCCAAGCGGTTGGCAGCGGCACGAAAGCGTTGGCGGTGATGGCTGCATCGTTGTTGTTGGAGGCGCCGTAGTGCTTGGCGAAGAAATCACGCACTTGGCTGGTCTGGGTGGCATCGGCGTAGCACTGGCTGAAGATCAGGTTGGTGAAGCCCAGGATCGGGTAGCCCGAGGTAGGGTAAGGCTGCACACCGGCGGTGTTGGCTTTGCCGAACACTGGAACCCAGGCGTCCGGGTTGCCACGCTCGGTGGAGGCCGGCACGGGTACGGCGTTGATGGCAGCGGAGACGTTAGCGGCGGCAGGCGAAACGCCCGCAGTGTTGGTCGCGACGTCCTTGCCGACACGTGCCACTTTGGTCGCGTCGTCCAGACCGGCCAGGGTTGGGGCCGCGAAATCAGGGCTCATGTAGGTGATACCACCGTCGGCGCCGGCCAATGCGGTCATCACACCTTGGCTGCCGGCGGCAGAAACGGCGCCGGCAGGCAAACCACCGGTGTAGCTGGTGCCGAACGTGGTGGAGATATTGAAGGTGCCGGTTTCAGCACACTTGGCGTTGAGGAAACGGGTGAACAACTCGGTGGTGCCACTGCTTTCGCTACGGTAGACCACGGTGATCGCGCCGGTACGGCCGGAACCGGAAATACCGCTCCAGTCAGTGATACGCCCCGAGAACACACCGCACAGCTCGCTGACGCTCAGGTCAACCGCTGCGGTGCCGCTTTTGTTGAAGGGAATAGCGACCGCAGTACCCACCGACGGCACCTGGATCAACTTGCCCCAGGTCGGTTGCTTGGCAGACGCGTAGGTCGACAGCTCAGTGGCGCTCAGCTTGGAGTCGCTGCCCGCCCAGTGCACGTTCTTGTTCGTCACGCCGGCCTGGAACTTGGTGTAGTCGTTGTTCAGGAAGGCGGCCTTGCCGTTACCGCTGCCCACGCCGATGTACGGGGCAAAACCGGCAGTCAGCACGCCGGAAGTCTGGTACAGCGCTTGTGGCAGGGTTGCACCACCACCGTTGATGTCAGCCATTGCAGCCTGGGCCGAGCACAGTGCAGCGAGGGTCATGGATACCGCGAGAACGTTGCGCTTAAACATGAAGAATCTCCTTTCGTCGTGTTTGTACGTATGGGTAGAGGGCTCTTGCATGACGCCATGGCTTCGGTCCCAAGCCGGTATGCGGGGGTGGCCGGGGGTGAAAACCATGGGAACGAAACTCGCAGTTTCCGATGACAGATATAGGAAAAAACCTCGGGAGGAAGCGCTTGATTTTAAAAAGATTCTCGGGTGTTTTGGTCATACTTTTGAGCGTTTTAGGCCCACGTGACAGCGGCGTTTCAGTACGCCTTCGCAACCGTGGGCTGGAGGCCGCGCGGGGCGTGCCGAACGGGTGAAACATGACAGGATGAGGAACCCGAGTTCGCTCCGCTGACCTAGGTGACCAACTGGTTGATTTCGATGATCGGCAGCAGCACCGCCATCACAATCACCAGCACCACCGCGCCCATCACCACGATCATCAGCGGCTCCAGCAACGCAGTCATGCCCATCGCCCGGCGTTCGATATCCCGCGACAGGGTTTGCGCCGCACGTTCGAGCATCGGTGGCAGCGAGCCGGTCTTTTCGCCGCTGGCGATCAGGTGGATCAGCACCGGGGGGAACACCTTTTCCACCGCCAGCGCCGGCGCCAGGTTGACCCCTTCGCGCACCTTGGCCGTGGCATCGTTGACGCACTGGCTCAGGCGCTCGTTGGACAGGGTCTGACGTGCCGCCTCCAGAGCGCGCAACAGCGGCACGCCGGCACCGCCGAGAATCGCCAACGTCGAGGCAAACCGCGCGGTGTTCAGGCCCAGCACAAACCGCCCGATCAGCGGCAGGCGCAGCACGCGGCTGTGCCAATTCAACCGCGCCACAGGGTTGCGCAGGTACAGGCGCCAGCTCCAGAAACCACCGACGATGCCACCAAAACACAGCCAGCCCCAGGCGCGGATAAAGTCGCTGGCGTTAAGCATCGCCAGGGTCAGCCCCGGCAAGTCCTGGCGCGCCTGGGAAAACGCGCTGACCACTTGGGGCACCACGTAGCTGAGCAAAAAAATCACGATGCCGATGGACACCAGCCCCACAACGCCGGGGTAGATAAACGCGGTGAGAATCTTGCCGCGCAGGTTGTTGCGCTCCTCGATGTAGTCGGCCAGGCGCTCCATCACCTGGGCCAGGTCACCGGACTCCTCTCCCGCCGCGATCAACGCACGGTAGATCGACGGAAAATCCCGCGGTCGCGCGGCCAACGCCTGCGCCAGGCGCATGCCGCCGCGTACATCGGCGCGCACGGCGGCCAGGGTCTGGGCGATGTGCTTTTTCTCCGCTTGCTCCACCGTGGCACTCAGCGCTGCTTCCAACGGCAGGCTCGCACCGAGCAGGCTCGCCAGCTGGCGCGTGGCCCAGGCCAGGTCATTGTCCGACAGCTTGGCGCTGAACAGGCTGCCACCGGCCGTCGTTGGCTGCCCCACCTCGACCTGCACGAGCAACGCCGTCAGGCCACGGCTGCGCAGCAGCGCAAACGCCCCGCTCTGGCTGTCGGCCTCGACATGCCCGGCCTCGACCTTGCCGCTGGCATCGGCGGCTTCATAGCGATAGCGATTCATCAGGCGTCCCGTGTGACGCGCAGAATTTCTTCGGGCGCGGTGGCGCCGCTGCGCACCCAGCGCTCGCCGTCTTCACGCATGCTGAACATCCCCGCACGGCGCGCGGCCACACGCAACTCCTGCTCGCCGGCGCCTTGGTGGATCAGGCCGCGCACGTCGTCGTCGACGCAGAACAATTCATGAATACCGGTACGCCCGCTATAACCGATCTGGTTGCACTGTGCGCAGCCCACCGGGCGCCAGGTGCCGGGCGCGGCCGGGTCTTCCTGCTTGCAGTGCGGGCACAGGCGCCGCACCAGGCGCTGCGCCAGCACCCCCAACAGCGACGAAGCCAACAGGAACGGTTCGACGCCCATGTCGATCAGGCGGTTGACCGCCGACACCGCGTCGTTGGTGTGCAGGGTGGCGAGCACCAGGTGGCCGGTGAGCGAGGCCTGCACGGCGATCTGCGCGGTCTCCAGGTCACGGATTTCACCGATCATGATGATGTCCGGGTCCTGCCGCAGGATCGCCCGCAGTGCCAGGCCGAAGGTCATGTCGATCCTGGCGTTGACCTGGATCTGGCTGATGCCCGGCAGGTCGTACTCCACCGGGTCCTCCACCGTGAGGATATTGCTGGTACTCGCATCCAGCCGCGCCAGGGCCGCGTACAGGCTGGTGGTCTTGCCGCTGCCGGTGGGCCCGGTGACCAGCACAATGCCGTGGGGCTGGCGGATCAGAGTATCTAGGCGTGCGAGCAACTGCGGCGCCATGCCCAGGGTCTCCAGTTGCAAGCGCCCGGCCTGTTTGTCGAGCAAACGCATCACCACGCGCTCGCCATGCCCGGTGGGCACGGTCGACACGCGAATATCAATCGGCCGCCCGGCCACGCGCAAGGCGATGCGCCCGTCCTGAGGCAGGCGTTTTTCGGCGATATCGAGCTGCGCCATGATCTTGATCCGCGACACCAGCGCGCCGTGCAGCGCCTTGCGCGGCGACACCACATCGCGCAAGGTGCCGTCGACGCGGTAGCGCACCACCGAATGGGTTTCGTAGGGCTCGATATGAATATCACTGGCCTCGTCGCGCGCGGCCTGGGTGAGCAAGGCGTTGATCATGCGGATCACCGGTGCGCCGTCCTGGGTGTCGAGCAAGTCGGTGATCTCGGGCATGTCCTGCATCAGGCGGTCGAGGTCCACCTCGTTTTCGGCGGCGCCCACCACCGCGGCAGCACTGCCGGTATCGGCATAGGCGCTGGCCAGGAGGCCGTCGAGTTCGTCGTCGCGCACCTGTTCTATCCGCGACTCGCCGAACTGGCGCTGGACTTCGCTGATGGACCAGCCGGGCGTCGAGGGGCAGACGGTGAGCAGCCGGCCCGCCTCGTCGGGGCGCAGAAGGATGCGCTGGGATTTGGCCCACGCGTAGGGCAGCAGGCTCATGGGGCCGGCACCGCCCGAATTACCGCCCTGGGGCCCGGCGGCTGCCCGCCCGGAATCGCCTTGTCCACCGAGGGCAATTGCGGCGCCTGCACGTCCGGCATCGCCCAACTGTGCTCCGGCTGCAAGCCGCCCTGGGCCCGGCGCATGAATTCATAGCGGTTCAAGGTAATACTGCGCCCCGCGCCACTGTCGCGAATGATGTAAGGCCGCAAAAACACCATCAGGTTGGTCTTGCTCACACTGCGTTTTTCATTGCGAAACAGCGCCCCCAGCCCGGGAATGCTGGAGAGCCAAGGCACTGCATCATTGCTCTGGCTGTAGCCATCCTGCAGCAAGCCACCGAGCACCATGATCTGCCCGTCATCCAGCAAAATGCTGGTATCGATCGCGCGCTTGTTGGTCACCGTACCCGCGTCCACCGAGGTGCGCGTGTCCACGCTGCTGACCTCCTGATAGATATCCAGCTTCACCGTACCGCCCTCGGAAATCTGCGGCCGGACGTTCAGCTTGAGCCCGACCTCTTCGCGCTGCACGGTCTGGAACGGGTTGTTGCTGGTGCCCCCGCCGCCCGTCACATAACTGCCGGTGACGAACGGAATGGTCTGCCCTACAAAAATGCTCGCGGCTTCGTTGTCCAGGGTCAGCAGATTGGGCGTGGACAGCACATTGGTGCCGCCCTTGCTCTTCAGCGCGCGGGCCAGCACCTTGAGGTCGAGCACCTTGCCGATCCCCGGAATGTCCACGCTGCCGTTGACCAGGCCGACGTTAAGGCCCTTGGGCAACACATCAATGCTGGTCTTGCCGGTGCTGACGATGCCGCTGCCGCCCAGGTTGACCCCGCCAAACCCGCCGTTGCCCGCCAGGTTGCCGGCCTGCCATTGCACGCCGAACTCGGTGGCATCGTCCTCGCCCACTTCGACGATCAGGCTTTCGATCACCACCTGGGCACGGCGCTGGTCAAGCATATCGATCACTTCGCGCAGGTTGCGGTACAGCGGGTCCGGCGCGGAGATAAGCAAGGTGTTGGTGGTGGCGTCGGCCTGGATGGTCACGCCGCCGGCGCTGAATGCGGTGTCCTGGTCTTTGGCCGTGCCACCGGTGCTGGTGGTCGCGGTGTTGTTGCTTTGCCCATAGCCCGACTGCACGCCGCTGCCGGTGGGTGTGCCGCTGCTGTTTTGCGCGCTACTGCCTTGCGCGGTGTTCTGGCCGCTGCCGCCCATGCTGCTGAGCTTGCTGCGCGCCTCGTCGCTGACGCCGGACTCGCTCTCGCCGGTCAACAACCCACGCAGCGATTGGGCCAACTTGCCCGCCTGGGCATTGCGCAGGTAGACCACGTGCATATTGCTGGGGTTGCTCTGGGCGTTGTCGAGTTTGTAGATCAGGTTGCGCGCCAGCTCCGTGCGCTCGGGGCTGCCGGAGCGAATGATGATCGAGTTGGAACGCGGGTCGCCGATCACAGTGATCTTCTGGGTCTGGTCGGCGCCTTGGGTTTCCAGGAGCTCGGCGACCATCGCCGCAATGTCCACGGCGATACCGTTCTGGATCTGCACTACGTCGGTGTCGATGGCGCTGGGGGTGTCGATGCCGCTGATGATCTGGGCCACCCGCGCGAGGTTTTCCGCGTAGTCGGTGATGACGATGCTGTTGTTGCCGGGGTAGGCGTTGATCGGATTGTTCGGCGACACAATGGGACGCAGCACCGGGATCAGGTTCACCGCGTTTTCGTACTGCAGGCGAAAGGTGCGGGTCTGCATGCCGCTGCTGCCGGCGCTGTACATCGGCCCGCCGAGCAACTTGGCATCGGCCTCCGGCACCACTTGGGCCACACCGCCGACGTCCACCACGCTGAAGCCTTGCATGCGCAGCGCCGCCAGCAGCATGTCATAGGCCTGATGCGCCGGTACCTGGCCTTCGCTGACCAGGGTCAGGTTGCCCTTTACACGCGGGTCGACCAGAAACTGCTGGCCGGTGGCACGGGATAACGCACGCACCACGGCCTGTATATCGGCGTCGACAAAATTGAGCTGCACCGGCTGATCGCCCAATGGGTTGCGCGCTTTGACGGTGGCCGGCGCCTGGCCACGGGCGCTCTGGGTCACCCGATGTTGTACGGTCGGCTTGGGTACGGGGTCGCGCTGGCGATCCAGCACGGTGTCGCCGCTGCGACGGGTGTCGGCCAAGGGCTGGCCAAGTTCGCTGTCCACCAGCAACGGTTTGGATGCGTCCTGGGTGCTGCACGCACTGAGGGCCAGCAACAGCAATGGCGCGACGGTGCGAAAAGGCGGGACTGACCACTTCATGAAGCTTCCTTAGCGCCAGGCGCCTGATCCATGCGAACGGTCCCGGACACAGTGCCGGCCGAGGTGTCGACGGCGTCCGCGGCACGTTGCAAACGTGCCTCGGACACTTCCAGAGAAAACGAACGGGGATTGCCCAGCAACCAGCCAACCACCGCGTCGGCCGGGGCGTTGTCGAAGGTCAGGCGCCAAGCGCCGGGTTCCAACACCTGCAAGTGGTAATGCCCTTGCAGGCCGGCGCTGTCCAGGGCCTCTTGCAGCGTGGTTTCGTCCGCCACGCGGGGCGCTGCGACGTCCTGCAACAGCACCTGTAAAGCGGCGGCCTGGGCGCGCAACTTGGGGGTTTCGGCCTGCCAGTAGTCGATCTTTTTCAGCGCCGGCTGCACCAGAATCAGCCAGCTCAACAGACTCGCCAGCAACAGGCCGACACCCGCCAGCAGGCGTTTTTCGCGCAGGGCCAGGCCGTTCCAGAACACCTGGGACTGGCCGCGCAGGCGGCGCCATTTATTCATCGTCGGCTCCCGATTTTTGCGTGGCCTGCGCCGGGGCAATGCTCCAACCGTGATCGTCCCGTGTGGCGGCAAAACCGGCCTGCGCCAACGCCGCCTGCCAATCGCCCTGCGCGGCCGGGTTGCGGCTGTCGGCCAGCAGTTCCAGATGCAAGCGCCCTTGCTCGAAGGTCAGGGCGTTGACACTGCCCACCATAAACGGCAGGTGTGTGCCCACCAGTTGCAACAGCCCGGAAAAGCGCTGAGCAGGATCGGCAGCGGCACCGTTCTGGCGCGCCATCAGTTGCTGACGGGCCTGCTGCAACGGGTTAAGCACCACCGGCAGTTCGGGAAATGCCTGACGCACCTGCTGACTCATCAACGCCTTGAGTCGCTGGCCCTCCTCGACCTTGCGCGCGGCGTACAGGTTCAGGCCCAGGGCCCAAATGGCAGCGGCCAGGGCGATGCAGCCCAGCGCCCTGCCCCAGCCACCACTGGGCCCCTGGCGAAGGCGCGCATGCAACCCCCACGCAGGTACGGCGCCGGCCCAACGCTGGGACGCGTTCATCGGCGGCAGATCCAGCGCCTGCCCCCCTAATGGATGCACCGTGCCTTGTTGCGGGCTGTCGCGGGTCAACAGATAACCGTCGTCCAACGCTGCCGCTCCCACCGGCAAGGCATAGGGTGCCGGGTACACACCCCGCAGTTTCAGTTGTGCCTGCGCCAGGACCTGGCCGAGCCGCTCCAGCTCGGCCGTGGACACCCAGCCCACTTGCACGCACCCGTCGCTTTCGCGCGGGCCGTGGGCCACGTGCATCTGCTCCACGGGGCCGAGGATCAGCGCCTGGGCTGCACAGGCCACCGCCGCGGCAGTTTTGGCGGCGGGCAATGGCGGCAGTTCCAGGCTTGTAATCACACTGTCGCGGGGGTGCAGAAAACACTCCACCGCCTGGCGGCCCTTGCCCAGCCGTGCCAGGCGTTCATGCCCTTCGGACACCACCGCGCCGCGCTCCAGCCAGGCAAAGGCGACCTGGCTGTCCACGCTCAACTGCGCCAGCGGTGGCAACCCAATGCGCAAGCGCTTCATACGCCCACCCGCGACCAGATCACCTGCGGCCGACGACTTTCCGGGCGATGCAGCAGCGCGTCCAGGGTCACCCGGCGCGGGTCCTGCCGCACCTGGCCTTGCAGGCGAAACCACTCACTGGTAATGCCCACTTGCACCGAATCCACCGGCACTTGCGGCAGGTGCAAGCGGTTGACGAAGTCCCCGCGATTGATAAACCACTGCCCACTGTCCCGCTCGGCCACCAGCGCCTGGGCCTGGGCCAGACTCAGTTGCGGCACCACCGCGCTGAGCACCTCGGCGCGGGCGGTGTTGCCGTTGACCCAGGTGATGTCGGGCAACACGCTGATGAAGGCCTGCATGCGCTGCAACAGCAGCGGGTCGAGTCCTTCCACAGCGCTCAAGTCATCGAGACTGCGCAGCATCGGGTATTTGGCCGGCGTGTCGAATCGCTCATAGGAACCGATCACCCGCTGGCTGATGCGCCGACTCAGCGCCGGGTCGACCCCGATCAGGCCGCACAGGCGCTCGAAACTCTGCAACTGCTCGGTATCCACTTGCTGGCGGTTGACCAGATTGCGCAGGTTGAACTTGCCTTGTTCGTCGTCCACCCGGCCATCGAACACGCCGCGCTGGGCCTGGGCCCAGGGCTGGTCGAGGCGGGTCAACACGTCTTTCTGGCGCGCGTCCCAGAGCAATTGGCGGCTGCGCTCAATACCGCCCAGCAACAACCACTGGCCCTGGATGCGCAGTTGTTCGGCTTCCAGGCTGCGAGTAAATACGGTCTGGCGCGTCAGCATGCCGCCTGCAATCACCGCCACCACCGCAGCGATCAGCAATGCGCTGATAATCGCCATGCCGCGCTGCTTCGCCGCTGTGGGCGAATACCGTTTCATGGGGCGCCTTACAACTGCCAGGAGCCGATATCAGCATTCACGCCATCACCGTCCGGTTGGCCGTCGGCGCCCAGGGAGAACACGTCGACTTCACCGTTGGCACCGGGGTTGAGGTAGTGATATGGGTGGCCCCACGGGTCGTTGGGCAGTCGGTCCAGGTAGGCGCGCCAGGTGGTGTTTTTGGCGTCCGCCGGGCGTTCCACCAGCACCTTCAGGCCCTGGTTCATGCTTGGGTAAGTGCCATGGTCGAGGCGGTAGAGTTTCAGCGCCTGCATCAGGCCGCCGATGTCCTGCCTGGCCGCCGTGGCCCGCGCCTGGTCCGGCCGGTCGAGCACCTTGGGCACCACCATCGCCGCGAGAATCCCGAGGATAACCACCACCACCATGATCTCGATCAGGGTGAAGCCACGCTGGCCGCGAGGGCCTGGCAATGGAGGCATTAGGCGCGCGATATCCATCTCGACATTCCTTGGGTTGAGTGCATTTCGTGGCGCAGTGTTGCAAGAACACATGTCAGTCGTATTGAAAATCCTCGGGAGTTTCGGTCGCCAATCGGTCAACTCGCGGCGTTAGTCTGCGGGCCTGTCTCCGGGCTTTGAGAGTGCCATGTACGGCCATCGCAACGAGCAAGGCTTTACCCTGATCGAAGTGCTGGTGGCATTGGCGATCATTGCCGTGGCCATGGCCGCCGCCGTGCGCGTGGCCGGTTTGATGACCCAGAGCAATGGCTTGTTGCGTGACAAATCGATGGCCTTGCTGGCGGCCCAGAGTCGTTTGGCGCAGGTGCGTCTGGAGGGCCGCTTGCGCAGCGGCAAACAGACCTTCGTGTGTGATCAGGGCCGCTTGAAGCTGCGTTGCGAGCAAACCATCAGCGCCGATGGCCCGCTGTTTCAGGTCTCGGTACAGGTGCTCGACGCCAGCCGCGACGCGCCGCCCCTGGCGCGCCTGGCCACCCAGGTCATGGCCGAGTGAGCCGCGGCAATGCCGGCGCATCCGGCAGCTTGTCGAGGTGCACGCGCAGCTTCTCGCCGCCACGCTCGATCTCCACGCCGTTGCCTTCAATGGCGGTCAAGCGCACACCAGGACTCACACGTTCACCCACTAGAAAGCTGCGCGGCGGGCCGTCGTTGAGGCTAAGGATCGCCACCGCGCCACGCGCGCCGGCCAACACGCCGGTAACCTTGACCTGCAAGGCCGTCGGCGCATTGGAAAACCATTGCAGCGCCGGGTTATCGCTGCGCGCCGCCAGAGCCTGCGGGGTGGCCTGGGGCGTGTGGGATTCGGCGGAGGTGAGCAGCAGCGGTGTCCACACCACCGCACCGGCCAGGGCCGCCAGCAGCGCACCGAGCTGCACGCCATGGGCGGCTGAAAATCGCAGGGAAAAAGCCATGAGTTGGACCTCCTGTTTGTCCGTGTCACCAGCGTACAGGCCAATTCGCACGTTTTTATGTCACAACCTCGCCAGTTCTGCAGGTGCTTCGCGATGAAACAAAAAGGCTTCACCTTGATCGAGCTGATGGTAGTGCTGGTGATCATCGGCATCGCCAGCGCCGCCATCAGCCTGACCATCAAGCCCGACCCACTGCGCCTGCTGCGCAAAGACGCCGAGCGCCTCAGCCAACTGCTGCAAGTGGCCCAGGCCGAAGCCCGCGCCGACGGCCGCCCGATCACCTGGCGCGCCGATGCCAAGGGCTTTGGTTTCAACCGCCGCAGTGACCGCGGGCCGGGAACCGAGACGTTCCAGGACGACGCCCAACTGCGCCCGCGCTTATGGGAGAGCACGCCCATGCAGATCAGCATCGAACCTCGGCAAACCCTGGTGCTTGACGCAGAATGGATCAGCCCGCCGGTGCGCGTGGTGCTGTCGGACGGGCAGCACAGCCTCAGCCTGCAACGGGATGCGGCGGGCTTGATGCGTGTGGTGAGCCAACCATGAGCACGTCCCAGAAAGGCTTTACGCTGATCGAAGTGATGGTCGCGATCATGCTGATGGCGCTGGTCAGCCTGATCGCCTGGCGCGGCCTCGACAGCGTGACCCGCGCCGATCAGCACTTACAGGCCAGCACCGAACAGACTGAAGCCCTGCTGCGAGCACTGAACCAGATGCAGCGCGATATCAGCCTGCGCGCCAGCGTCGAACTGACCGCGCCGAAAAACGACGTCGAAGGGCTCGCCGCGGTAACGATCCGCAGTTCCGACAGCAAGGGCTTCAGGCTCGACGTGATACGCAGCGCGCCAGTCCCCGGTGACGGCCTGCAACGGGTGCGCTGGTGGCTCAAGGGCGACAACCTGTACCGCGCAGCGGCGCCGGCACGGGATCGATTCCCGCTACCGGCGGCCAGGGACGCAGTGGTGGTGCTGGCCGGCGTCAGTGACCTGCAGGTACGGGTGTGGGAGGCGGATAAAGGCTGGCGGCAGTTGAGCGGCAATCGACGTGAAGACCCGCTGGGATTAGAGATCAGCCTGGTGCGCCAGACGCCCCAGGGGGTGGAGCGGTATCGGCAGGTTATGGGGCCTTTGCGCTAAGGCCGGAACGCCTTCTGTAAAGAGATTCATGGGATGAGGTCGGCTAACTCAACAACACCACCCCACCCGGCAACTCGGTGCATTTGGCGCCATACGCATCCCGAATCAACAACGCCACGCCCGCTAACTGCCGCAGGCTGAACCGTGCCTGCACGCGCCGCTGGCCCAGTTCTTTGTTGAGCAGCACCAGCATTCCGGGCCGATAACGGTTGATCTCATCCACCACCGTGGCCAGGGTCGCGTTATTGAACACCAGCACCTGTTCACGCCAGGCCACCACGGCCTGCGTATCCACCGACGTCACGGCACTGACCCCGGCCGCGCCGTAGCTCAGTTGCCGGCCAGTACCCAGGCTCACCGTGTGACCGGCGACGTCCACCGACAGCGACCCTTCGATACAGGTCACGCACACCGTGCTATCGGTGTGCCGCACATTGAACCGCGCCTGCGCCGCGCTCACCCACCCCTCGGCAGCCTGGACCTTGAGCGGCTGGGCCACGTGGGCGAGCACTTCGACTTCACCTTCGAGCAATTCGATCCCCTGCCCGACCCGGCTGATGCGCGTCTGGGTATTGAGTTCCAGGCTCACGCCGTCACTCAACAGCACTTGGCGCTGCTCGCCGACTTCGGTGCGATAGTCCGCCGTCAGTCCGGCAAAGCCGCCGGGCACGCCGACGCTGACCATCACCACCGCCGCCGACGCGGCGATCGCACCGCCCAGGAACGCACGACGCCCAAAGTGCCGAGGGCGTTCCGACTGCTCAGCCGCGGCGCCAAGGTGCTGCCATAAACGCTTGGCCTGCTCGAATGCCTGAGCGTGCTCGGGGCTCTGGGCACACCAGGCTTTGAGGGCCTTGGCATCGGCCACAGTGGCGCGGCCCGAGGTCAGCAACACCAACCAGTCACGGGCTTCGTCATGCAAGGGGCTGGCCGCGGATTGCCGGGCGATGGAGAGGCTAAAGATATTCAAGCGCGCACATACTCACGGATTTTTCAGGGACTCAACACTAAGACGGTTTTCCGGCCCCGGGACCGAACCGCTGGATCACTTTTCTTTCCAGGCGCTTGGCGCAGTGGCCCAGGGCGGCCTTGATTTCTTTCTCGACCATGCGCGTAGAAATGCCGAAACGCTGGGAGATCTCCAGGTGCGGCGCTTCTTCGAGGCGGGCGGCGATCAGGATCTTGCGCCGACGGGCCGGCAGTTCGTAGAGCGCCTTGACCAGGGATTGGATTTCTTTCTGGCCGCCCACCACCCGCGACGGGTCCTGGGCTTCGTCGGCGCTTTGCAGCAGTTCTTCCACCTCGCTGCCGGTGAGCAGACGCGCATCGGCCTGACGGCGGTCGGCGGCGATGTTGAGGGCCATGCGGTACAGGTAGGCATTCGGTTGCGCCAGGTTCGGCGGCACGTCCATGCGGTCGACGCGCAGGTAGGTTTCGTGCAGCACGTCATTGGCCAGGTCTTCCGAGCCCAGACGCTTGCGCAAACGTACCTTGAAGTCTTCATAGGAGGCCAGGAACAAGCTGACCATCGCACTGTGGCCGGTATTTTTCATCCGCCCAAGGCTCCCGTTGCTGCTGTGCATTCCATGCGCGTTCCTGTTGTGTCGGGCATCAAAAGTAAAGTCACCGGTTGGCGCAGCGAACTCGGCGCCGGGCGGTCCACCCGTGCAGTTCCCAGGCTGCGTACCAGTGCTTCATCGCGTTGTTCATCGCCGGTGGAGCTGACCAGCCGGCTGTGTTCGATCACCCCGTCACGGTTGACCCACACCTGCACCAGCGCACGAAAACTGCCGGGGCGCGTGAGCGGCGACCGGCACAGGCTGGTTTCAATGGCCTGTTGCAAGGCCGTGGCATAGCTGTTGTTGATGCGCGTGGCGTTGCGCGCCGCCGCGCCAGCCGTCTGGGGCGGCTGACTGACCTCGGGCAACTGCAAGGTGAACGCATCGCTGCGTGCATAACGTGCCATCAGGCCACTCCCTGTCAGCAACATCGCCAGAGCCTCCTGCGCGGTATAGCGCCCGCGCACCCCGATGGAGCGCCGGCCCCGCGTCAATTCGCGGTCCACCAGCACCGCCATGCCGGTGGCGCGGCTGTAGGCTTGCAGTGCCTGTTCCAAGTCTTGCGCCGGCAGGTCGAGCGGCAACAGCGGCGTCTGGGCCTGCACCACGCGCGCGCCGACCAGCAGCAACAGCAAGACCAAGGCGCATACACGGCGCCTCCAGCCCCCCTGTTCACCCCCCGCTCTGCATCGCTGCACGGCCGACGCGCCCTAGAAAACCGTCATCCTGAGGCCCGTTTATGAATCTGATGTTACGGCGCCAGCAAAAAAAACATCACGGTGACGAGAGACCCGCTGCTCTACACTTTCAAGCCTAACCGGCCCACTCCCTCGGGCCCGCCAGGAGGCCATGATGAAGCTGCTCACCACCCTCGCCAGCCTGTTGCTGTGCGCCGCCCTGCCTGCGCTCGCCCACGCCGAAAACGCGCCCGGTAGTTGCACCGAGGTTTCAGTGGATGGGTACAAGGCGCCCGACTATGGCTGCCTGGGCAGGCAGCTGGGCAATGACACGAATGCAGCCAAGGCCGCCAAGAAAAACCGCGAGGCGCAGAACCTGTCCGTGGAAAAACGAGCGCCGAACGCGGTGGGTTTATCCACGCCGGCAGCGACGAGCGTGCGCATGGGCAATACGTTCGGCACGTCGGTCAAGCCACAACGCCCCTGAACCGTCCAACCTAGCACACCCGTACAAGCCCGCCGTCCCTGTTGGCGCGATAGTGAACTGCGTCTTCTCGCCCCCTCAACCAGGAGTTTTTGCATGAGCACTTTCGTTGCCAAAGACGGTACCCAGATCTACTACAAGGACTGGGGCAGCGGTAAACCCGTGCTGTTCAGCCACGGCTGGCCGCTGGATGCCGACATGTGGGAATACCAGATGGAATACCTGAGCAGTCGAGGCTACCGCACCATCGCCTTCGACCGCCGAGGCTTCGGCCGCTCGGACCAGCCGTGGACCGGCAACGACTACAACACCTTCGCCGATGACATTGCCCAGTTGATCGAACACCTGGACCTTGAGGACGTGACCCTGGTGGGCTTCTCCATGGGCGGCGGCGATGTGACGCGCTACATCGCCCGCCACGGCAGCGCACGGGTGGCCGGCCTGGTCTTGCTGGGGGCGGTGACGCCGATCTTCGGCCAGACCGCCGATTACCCGCAGGGCGTGCCGGTCGAGGTGTTCGTCGGTATCGAGGCTGGCCTGCTCAAGGACCGCGCGCAGTTCATCTCGGACTTCAACACGCCATTTTTCGGCCTTAACAAAGGCCAGGTGGTCTCCGCCGGCACCCTGAGCCAAACCTTGCAGATCGCGATGCTGGCCTCGCTCAAGTCGACGGTGGATTGTGTGTCGGCTTTCTCCAAAACCGACTTCCGCCCGGACATGGCCAGTATCGACGTGCCGACCCTGGTGATCCATGGCGATGGCGATCAGATCGTGCCGTTCGAAACCACCGGCAAGGTGGCGGCCCAGATGATCAAGGGCGCCGAACTGAAGGTGTACAAGGATGCGCCGCACGGTTTTGCCGTGACCCACGCCCAGGCCTTGAATGAAGACTTGCTGGCGTTCCTGAACCGCTGAAACGCCTGAAACACCGCTCTCCTTACTTTGGCCGGGCTCGCCCGGCCTTTTTTGTTCAGGTAAAACGCTGCCCCAGGGTAAGTCGACCCGGCCCGGCGATCAGTACGCTGGTGAAGATGATCAGCAACAACCAGCCAAACTGCCCTTCCAATAACGTCCACTGCGGATGCACCACCAGCATGGCGATCAATAGCACCGCCAGGATCGGCAGGCACGCCAGCCGCACCCAGACACCGACCACGATCAATACGGGGCACACCACCTCGGCAAAGATCGCCAGCAGCAACGTGACAGTGGCCCCCACGTGAAACGGGTCTTCGATCAGCGTCAGCTGTTCGCTGTAGTTGAGCACCTTGGGCACGCCATGCACCCACAGCAGGAACAGCGCCCCACTCACTCGCAGGAACAACAGCCCAAGGTCCTGGTGTTTTGATTCGTTCATAGGCGCTTCCTGGTGATTGACAGGTTATCGACCTCGATTGTGTCCACCCAGGGGCTGGCACGCTTGCAAGCCTGTGCTGACTTTTTACTCTCCAGTGCCGGCATACGCCGCGATGATCTCCTCGGTCACCGCCCGTACCCGCGGGATGATCCCCCACCCTCATCAGCAACAAGCAGCCTGGCGCCGCGCGCCCCTCTCGTTTGCCACCTTCCAGGCGATCGCAGGCTTTGCCTATTCAGCGCTGTTCAACCTCAGCGGCGGCCCGCATGCTGTGTTGTTCGTCATCACCGTCGTGGCGATCGTGGTCGCGCTGGCGCTGGAACCGGGCACGACCCTGCTGAACCGACGGCCGCCCGATGCGGTCCCAACCCATACGCTCATCGCTACAGGTAAACTCAAATGACCCTCCCTGCACACATGACCCTGATTGAAATCACCACCCCTGGCGATCCACAGGTGCTGCAACCGCGCCAGGTCGACGTCCCGGTGGCCGGTCCCGGCGAGATCCTGATTCGCGTGCACGCCGCCGGGGTCAACCGCCCCGACGCTTTGCAGCGCGCCGGCAAGTACCCGATGAAACCCGGCATGAGCCCGTATCCTGGCCTGGAAGTGGCCGGTGAAGTGGCGGCCTTGGGCGATGGTGTGTCGACGTTCAAGCTGGGTGACAAGGTGTGCGCGCTCACCAACGGCGGCGGCTACGCGCAGTATTGCGCGGTGCCTGCCGGCCAGGCCCTGCCGATCCCCGAAGGCATGGACTGGATTCAGGCCGCGGCCGTGCCGGAAACCTTCTTCACCGTCTGGGCCAACCTGTTCGGCCTCGGCGATGCGCACACCGGTCAGCGGGTGCTGATCCATGGTGGTACCAGTGGCATCGGCACCACCGCACTGATGCTGTGCCGCGAATTTGGCATCCAGACCTTCGCCACCGCCGGCAGCGCCGACAAATGCGCGGCCATTACCGCCCTGGGTGGGGAACCGATCAACTACCGCGAGCAGGATTTTGCCGAGGTCATCGCCCGACAGACCGACGGCCAGGGCGTGGATGTGATCCTTGACATCATGGGCGGCTCTTACCTCAACAATAACCTCAAGGCCCTGGCCATGGACGGGCATCTCGTGATGCTGGGGTTCCTCGGTGGCGCCAAGGCGAATGACGTTGATCTGTTGACCATCCTCGGCAAACGCGCGGTGATCACCGGCTCGCTGCTGCGCGCACGCACCGGGGAAGAAAAGGCCGCGATTGCCGAGCAACTGCGTGAATACATCTGGCCGGTGCTGGAAGCGGGTCGCTGCATGCCGATCATCGACAAAGTGTACGACTACACCGACGCCGCCCAGGCCCACACACGGATGGAAGGTGGCGATCATATCGGCAAAATTGTGTTGCGGGTGGTGTGAGCGCTTGGTCTGCGGTGTGTGGTTGCAGTTGTGGTGAGCAGGCTTGCCTGCGCTGGGGCGCGAAGCGGCCCCAACACAGACACCGCATGCGTCCAGACAGCACTGGATCGCCGGTATCCGGGCTGCTGCGCTGCCCGGCGCGGGGCAAGCCCGCTCACGACATACAGCGCTGAAGCGCTGGCACCTGTTATTCGGCGTACGTCGGGTAGTCGATGTACCCCGCTTCACCGCCGCCATACATCCCCTCTTCACGCAGCGGATTCAACGGCCAGCCGTTGAACAGCCGCTGCGGCAGATCCGGGTTGGCAATGAACGGCCGCCCGAACGCGATCAAGTCCGCCAGCCCCGCCTCCACCAGTTTCGCACCGCGTTCAGCGGTGTAGCGCCCGGCGTAGATAATGCGGCCGCTGAAGGTGCTGCGCACGGCTTCACGGAAACTGTCCGGCAGTACGGGAGCGTTGTCCCAGTCGGCCTCGGCGATGGAGACATAGGCGATGCCCGACGCTTCGAGCACTTTGATCGCTTCGATATAGGTGTGATGCGGGTCTTCTTCCACCAGACCGATGTAGACGCGGTCTTCATCGGTGCCGCTGAACAACGGTGAAAAACGCACGCCCACGCGGTCCGGCCCCACAACCTTGCACACGGCCTCGACGATCTCGCGCAGAAAGCGCAGGCGGTTGTCCAACGAACCACCGTATTCATCGTCACGGGTGTTGGAATGCGCCGAGATGAACTGGTTGACCAGGTAACCGTTGGCCGAGTGAATCTCCACCCCGTCAAACCCGGCATCCAGCGCATTGCGCGCCGCTTGTGCGTAGTGCCCGACCAGTTCCTCGATCTCCAGCGCAGCCAAGGCTCGCGGCACCGGCGGCTGCATCAACTCACCCATGCCCGGCCCGGTTTCGATAAAGGCCTTGGCCTGCAACGCCGGCAATGCAGAAGGCGCCACCGGTGCGGCGCCGCCTGGCTGCAAGGCGTTGTGCGAAACACGCCCCACGTGCCACAACTGGGCAAAGATCACTCCGCCCTCGGTATGCACGGCTGCGGTAACCTTGCGCCAGCCGTTGATCTGCGCCGGGGTGTAGATCCCCGGCGTCCATGCATAGCCCTGACCACGGGGCTCGATCTGCGTGCCTTCGCTGACCATGAACCCGGCGCCCGCGCGTTGACGGTAATACTCAGCCATCAGATCGGTGGCGATATCGCCGGGCTGGGCGCTGCGCTGGCGGGTCAGCGGCGGCAATACCACACGGTTGTTCAAGGTGTGGTGACCCAGTTTGATCGGGGTATTTAAAATGCTGTTTGTCATGGGACCTTCCAAATTCAGGACGAGCAAAAGCATTGGCGGCTCTTATGAGCCGCCAATTAATACAGCGGTTAGTTAACTTAAGCGGTGAGTTTCAACAGAGCCTTGGCGACATCACTGGAACTACCAGGGTTCTGGCCTGTGACCAATAAACCATCTTCGATAACGAAGGATTGCCAATCGGCGCCCTTCTCATATTTGCCACCCAATTGCTTGAATTCATCTTCAATCAGGAACGGCACCACCTGGGTCAGGCCGACGGCCTCTTCCTCGGCGTTGGAGAAGCCCGTCACACGGCGGCCCTTGATCAGCGGATCGCCATTGACCGCCTTGACGTGACGCAGCGCGCCCGGTGCATGGCAGACAAAACCAATGGGCTTGCCGGCGCGTTCAAAGGCTTCGATCAGGGCGATGGACACCGGTGATTCGGCCAGGTCCCACAGCGGGCCGTGGCCGCCAGGGTAGAACACGGTGTCGAAGTCGTCAGCGTTGACGGTATCGAGCTTGATGGTGTTGGCCAGCGCCTGCTGCGCAGCCGAATCGGTGGCAAAGCGATGGGTCTGCTCGGTTTGCGCATCCGGCTCATCGCTTTTGGGGTCCAGTGGTGGCTGGCCACCGGCCGGGGATGCCAGCACCACGTCGGCGCCGGCGTCCTTGAACGCGTAATAGGGTGCCGCGAACTCTTCGAGCCAGAAGCCAGTCTTGCGGCCGGTATCGCCAAGCTGGTCGTGAGAGGTCAGTACCATTAATACTTTCATTTTCCAGTGCCTCGATCAGTGAATGTCAGTGTGTTCAGGGTGACCCACAAGCTGTCGGGTCAGCAGCAACGCCTCATCGAACGGCGCGCCGGTACGGCTGATCTTGCTCATGACGCTGCTCCCCAGCCACAGCGCGTACAGGCGCCGGGCCAGCTTTTGCGGGGGTTGCCCAAGCGTGAGCGAACCGTCTTCGACGCCGCGTTGCAGGGCAATCGCCAGTAAATCGATGGTGCGTGACGTGCCGCGCTGCAGGGCCAGACGCATCGGCTCTGAAAGGTCAGACACCTCGGCGCCGAGTTTGACGGCAAGGCATTTACCAGTGTCGGTGCAGCCGGTCTGGGTGTCGGTCCAGACTTGCCAATAGCGCATCAACTTCACGCCGTGGGTCAAGCCAGGCTGATCGAACAGTTGCTGCATGCCGTGCACATAGTTGTCGAAGTAGGTGTCGAGCAGCACAACGCCGAACGCATCTTTGGAATTGAAGTAGTGATAGAACGAACCTTTAGGCACTTGGGCGGCTTGAAGTATTTCGTTCAACCCCACCGCAGAGAATCCTTTACGGCCGACAATCACTTGCGCCGTATCAAGAATGGTCTGGCGCGCACTTTTGGTTTCGCTGTTCATGGTTTATCCCGTCCGATTAGACCAGTCGTCTAGTTCGTGGGGCCATGTTAGGAGCCGGGCCAAACACCCACAATGTCAGATACGCAAGGATTCCGGACATGGCTCGAAGCAGGTTGCCGTTTACCCGGAGCGCGCCGACAATCCCCCCCTCGCCCCCCCCTTGGAGAATAACGATGCACAGCGTTGCGCTGATGGTTTACCCGAACTTCCAATCCCTGAGCCTCAGCCTGGGCTCGGTGTTCGAGTGCGCGAACCTGCTGCGCGGCGAGCCGGCGTATGAGTTCCATCTGGTGTCGGAAAGCGGCGGCGCGGTGATGACCTCCCAGGGGTTTTCGGTGAATACCTCAGCCGTTCGCCCCGAGGGGTATGACACGCTGATCGTCAGCGGCTACCTGGAGTTTCGCCTGCCGGAGGCCAACCTGCTGGAACTGGTCAAGGCCGCCTCGGCGCAATCGCGGCGGGTCGCCTCGTTGTGCATGGGCATCTTTGTGCTGGCCGAAGCCGGGTTGCTGGAGGGCAAACGCACCACCACCCATTGGATTCACGCCCCGGCGTTTCGCAAGCGCTACCCGGATATCCACCTGGAAGAAGACAAGCTGTTCGTGGTGGACGGCCAGGTGTGGACGGGCGCCGGCATGAGTGCCGGTGTGGACCTGGCGCTGGCCATGGTGGAGAACGACCTGGGCAGCGACCTGGCCCGGCGCATCGCGCGCAAACTGGTGATCGCCCAGCGCCGGGGCAGCGAGCAGTCGCAGTTGTCGGCCTTGCTGGAGCTGGACCCCAAGTCCGACCGCGTGCAATTGGCCCTGGCCTATGCACGCGAGAACCTCACCCACGACCTGTCCGTGGAAGCCCTGGCCGACGTCGCCCGGCTGAGCCCGCGCCAGTTCAGCCGGGTGTTTCGCGAAGAAACCGGGCAAACCCCGGCCAAGGCCATCGAAGCCCTGCGCGTAGAGGCAGCACGGGCGCTGATGGAAACCAGCCGCCACCCGGTGGAAGTGGTGGCTCGCGAAACCGGTTTTGGTGATCGCGAGCGCATGCGTCAGGCGTTTCTACGGGCGTTCGGGCAACCGCCGCAGGCGATGCAGCAGGCGTTTAATGCAGCGCCACTCGGGTAATCAGGTAACTCACTAGCTGCGGTTCATCCGCAAGCTCGAGCGTTTGCACCGGGCGCGGCAGGCTGTCGAGCACCGTACGCCAGAACGCCTGGGACACCTCATCCTGGTCATAAAAGCGCACCAGCCAATTGGCCTCGCCGCTGCACAGCACCTGGGTGGCGATGGCGCGGCCGATGCCTTTGCGGCGGTAGCGTTTGAGGATGAACAGGTCGGCCAGTTCCAGCGCATCGATACCCGGCACTTCACTGTCCTCGATCAACAGGAAGCCGGCGATAAAGCCATCGACCAGCAACAGGTTGGCGCTCCAGCGCGGGTCTTGCCAGTAGCGGTTCAGGTGCTCGTCATGGATGTAGAAGCGGCCATCGGCTTCGACATCTTCCTGCTCCCAGTCCGACGACTCATAGGCGTAGTACTGGTAAAGATTGCGGATCAGCTCGGCCTCTTCGGGGCTGGTCTGGATCAGTTCCACGGTGGTTTCAGGCATGGGGCTCTCGGTCAAAAACACAGGGCGCCATTGTTCACAAAACCCGAGAAGAGTCCACTCGTGTGGCAAACCTTTCTACTTGCTGAACCGATTGCAAATAGCCGTCGGTGCCTTCCGAAGCGCTGAAACATTTGGAATAAACTCCGCCACATCTCCCTTTTCTCAAGGACACGTATTTTGACGAACGTCTGTTCCGCCGGCCTGGATGTGGGCTTTGCGTCCCTGAACTACCTGCAGATATTCATTCTGGGGGTGATCCAGGGCATTACCGAACTGTTACCGGTGTCCTCGACCGCGCACATGCGCGTGGTGCCCGCCCTGCTCGGCTGGCAAGACCCCGGTTCGGCGTTTTCGGCGGCCATGCAGTTGGCCGCGCTGGCGGCGGTGGTCAGTTATTTCTGGCGCGATGTGCGCCAGGTGACCACAGGCAGCATCGACGCGGTACGCCGGGGTGACTATAACGACCGCTGGTTCAAGCTGGCGGTGGCAATCGTGCTGGCGACGATTCCCATCGGCATCGCCGGGCTCGCGCTGTCCTCGACCTTGAACGCGTGCAACTCGCCGTTGCGCGGCCTGATGGTGATCGGCGTCTCGTGCCTGGTCATGGCGGCATTGCTGGCAACGGCCGAACTGCGCGCACGACATACCCGCGAAATGAGCCAAATGCGCCTGCGTGATGCGTTGATCGTGGGCGTTGCGCAGATTGGCGCGCTGATTCCCGGGGTATCGCGCTCGGGCTCCACCCTCACCGCGGCGTTGTTCCTCAATTTCAAACGCGAAGAGGCTGCGCGCTTTTCCTTCCTTCTGGGCCTGCCGGCCATCGCCCTGGCCGGTTTGAAAGAGCTGTGGGTGTTACTGCGCACCGACCTGCCGGCCCACGCCTGGCCGCACCTGCTGTTCGGCCTGGTGGTAGCGAGCATCTCGGCGTTCTTTGCGATCTGGGGCCTGATGAAGTTTCTGGAGCGATTCTCCACCTGGCCGTTCGTGATCTATCGTGCGCTGTTGGGGGTGTTCCTGATCGTGGCGGTCAGCAGCGGTTTGCTGCCTGGGTAGTGATTGGGATGAGGGATGGCCGCGCAGCGGCCCCCAACAGCCAGCACACATGTTGACCGCGCCAGACAGTCAATCCAGATCACTTGCGTCATGCCGCTCAGCCAACTGCTCATGAGGCTCGCCCGACACCCGATTCACCCGCCGCCCACGCTGCACCGCCGGCCGTGCGTCAATCGCCTCCGCCCAGCGCTGCACATGCTTGTACTCATGCACCGACAAAAACTCCGCCGCGCCGTACAAACGGCCTTTGACCAGGCCGCCATACCACGGCCAGATGGCGATATCGGCGATGGTGTATTCATCCCCGGCGATGTACTCGCTCACCGCCAGGCGCTTATCGAGCACGTCCAACTGACGTTTGGTCTCCATGGCAAATCGGTTGATCGGGTATTCCATCTTGCTCGGCGCATACGCATAGAAGTGCCCGAAACCGCCGCCCAGGTAAGGCGCGCTGCCCATCTGCCAGAACAACCACGACAGGCATTCGGCGCGGGCCGCAGGCTCGGTGGGGAAGAACGCGCCGAACTTCTCGGCCAGGTATTGCAGGATCGCGCCGGACTCGAACACACGAATCGGCGTGGCGCCGCTGTGGTCCATGAGGGCCGGGATCTTGGAGTTCGGGTTGACCTCGACAAAGCCGCTGCCGAACTGGTCGCCGTCGCCGATCTTGATCAGCCAGGCGTCGTACTCCGCGCCGCTGTGCCCCAGGGCCAGCAGTTCTTCGAGCAGGATGGTGACCTTCTGCCCGTTGGGCGTGGCCAGGGAATACAGCTGCAGCGGATGCTTGCCGACCGGCAACGCTTTATCGTGGGTGGCGCCGGCAATAGGTCGGTTGATGCTGGCGAAGGTGCCGCCGCTTTCGGCGTCCCAGGTCCAGACTTTCGGGGGTACGTAATCGGTCATGCTTATGGCTCCAGAGGCGTTTGCGATCGACTGAGCGCTCGAGACTAAACCAAAGACGGGTGGTGCGTCACACTCCCTGCCTCGCTATTGCGGGGCACCTGCACACGCAGCGCGATCAACACTGCCGCCAACAGCATCAAGCAACCCGCGCCCAGAAAGACACCGTCGATGCCAGTGACACTGAACATCGCGCCCCCGCCAGCGGCACCCGCCGCAATTGCCGATTGCACTGAAGCCACCACCATGCCCCCGGCACTTTCCGCCTGATCCGGCACCGCACGGGCGACCCAGTTCGACCATGCCACCGGCACCCCGCCGAAAGCCATGCCCCACAGCGCCAGGAGCAACGCCTGGCCCGGCAGCGATGCCGGCAGCAGCACCAGTGCCAACGCGGCGACGCCCACCAAAGCCGGCATCAGCACCAGGGTTCCACGGGGGTTACGCACCAGCAACCATCCGGCCAGCAGCGTGCCGACAAAATTCGCCGCGCCAAACCCCAGCAGCATCAACGCCAACCCTTGGGTACCGACCCCGGTGCTGCTTTCCAGAAACGGGCGAATGTAGGTAAACAGCGCGAAGTGCCCGGTGTGCACCAGCACGCAGCCGAACATGCCGATGGCAATGCCGGGGCGCAGCAGTACATCCAGCACGGTGCGCAGGCGCGCAGTACCGCTGGGGGCCAGGCGCGGCAGCGTCAACAGCTGGAACGCCAGGGTCACCCCGCCAACAGCGGCGGCCGCAACAAATGCACTGCGCCAACCGTACAGACCGCCGAGGTAGCTGCCCAATGGCACCGCGACGACCGTGCCCACCGCAATGCCACTGAAGATGATCGACAGCGCACGCGGCAGCGACGCCGCCGGTACCAGGCGCATCGCAACCGCCGCCGCCATGCTCCAGAAACCGCCGAGGGCAATACCCAGCAGGATGCGCATCAACAACAGCACCAGGAGGCTGGACGAGAACGCCACCAGCAGGTTGGACGCAATCATCAGCGTGGAAAACCCCAACAACACAAGGCGCCGGTCGATGCCGCGCGTCAGGCCAGGCACCAGCAAACCGGCGAACAAGGCCACCACCGCGGTCACCGTTACGGCTTGCCCGGCCAACGCTTCCGACACGCCAAGGTCCAGGGCCATCGGCGTCAACAGGCTGGCCGGCAGGTACTCCGCCGTGAGCAGGCCGAACACGCCCATCGCCAGGGAAAACACCGCCATCCAGGCCGGCGCGGTCGGTTCTGCCCTGCCATCGACAGGGGCATGGGACACACAATCATTCATCACAAGACATCCTCAAGCATTAGCGTGACGGCCAGTCTAGGTTTCGTCGCCAGGATGATCTATGATTCAAAACCTTGATTTTTTGACCGAAACCCCGACGATGACAGCCCACAGCGCGTTCACCCTGTCCTCCGAGCTGATTAACGAGCTGCTGCGCAGCATGCGCCTGCGCGGTGTGCAGTACCGGCGCATCCAGGCCGGGCCGATATTCGGCATCAGCTTCGCGGCCAAGCCTGGCCATGCGTATTTCCATTTCCTGGCCGCCGGCTGCGCGACCTTGCGCCTGCACGACGGCAGCCTCTTTGAGCTGTCCGCCGGTAATGCGGTGTTTATCGCCCACGGTGGCGCCCATGCGCTGTTATCCCAACCGGACGCCCCCGTGCAGGACATCGCCCACTTCGAGGCCGCACCGCTGGGCGATACCGTGTGTGCCGTGAACGCCTCGCCCTGTGATGCTCCCAGCACCCTGCTGTTCAGCGCCTGCATGGAGTTCGAGCTCGACAGTATCCAGGGGCTCGGCAACCTGATGCCGGCCTTGATGCTGATCGACGCCGGGGGCCAGCGTTACCCCGGCTTGATGCCGATCCTGGCGGTGATGGAGCGCGAAGTCTCCAGCGCCCGCATCGGTTATGCCGGCATCCTCGCGCGCCTGGCCGATGTGGTGGCGGCGATGATCGTGCGAGGCTGGGTCGAATGCGCCTGCGCCAACGCGTCAGGCCTGGCAGCCGCATTGCGCGATACCCGGCTGGCGGGCGCCCTGCTCGCCCTGCACCAGGAACCGGGCCGCGACTGGAGCGTGGCCGAACTGGCGGCGCACTGTCATACCTCACGCTCGGTGTTCGCAGAGCGTTTCCAGGCCACCCTGGGGGTTGCGCCGCTGCGTTATGTGACCGAACTGCGCATGCGCCTGGCCAGCCAGTGGCTGACCCTGGAGCGCCTGCCCATCGAAGAGGTGGCGTACCGCCTCGGCTATACCTCTCAGGCAGCCTTCAGTCGCGCCTACAAACGCATCACCGGACAACCGCCGGGCGCCAGCCGCCAAGGCTTCAGGCCCCCGGCATAACGGGCGTCCCGGCAATTGCGCAGGTCGCCCGAGTGCCCTTAATCTCTTGAGCTCATCACCCTGATAGCAATGGAGGCTTCATGAAACTGATCGGCATGCTGGACTCGCCTTACGTGCGTCGCGTGGCAATTTCCCTGGATTTGTACGGGGTGGATTTTGTGCATGAGCCCTTGTCCGTGTTCCGCACCTTCACCGAGTTTTCGCAGATCAACCCGGTGGTCAAGGCCCCTACACTGGTGCTGGATGACGGCACGGTGCTGATGGATTCGAGCCTGATCCTCGATTACCTGGAAGCCCTGGCCCCCGCCGACAAAAAACTGTTGCCACAGGCATTAAACGCACGCGCACGCGACCTGCAACTGCTCGGACTGGCCCTGGCGGCCTGTGAGAAAAGCGTGCAGATCGTCTATGAGCACAACCTGCGCCCGGCCGAAAAACTGCATGCACCGTGGCTCGAGCGCGTCACCGGCCAGTTGCTGGCGGCCTTCTCGCGGCTCGATGAACAGCTCGCCCGTGGCGATGACGCCGACTTGAACCAAGCCTCACTGACGGCAGCGGTGGCCTGGTCGTTCAGCCAGTTCACGGTGGCATCCGTGGTAAAGGCGGCCGACTTCCCGCACCTGCAACGCCTCGCCGAACGCCTGGAACAGCACCCGGCCTTCAAGAAATACCCCATCGAATAAGGTCGCTGTTCACGTGTGGGAGCAGGGATTTTCCCTGCCCCACATGGGCCTGCGCAGACCGACTCAGACCCAGCCACCGTCCACGATAAAGTTCTGCGCCGAACACATCGCCGAGGCATCCGAGGCCAGGAACAACGCCATGTTGGCGATATGCTCCGGCATCACGCTGCCGGGCATGCATTGGCTGCGGGCGATCAGGTCCCTGGCCGCATCGTCGACCCACATGGCCAGTTGTTTTTCGGTCATCACCCAACCGGGCACGAGCGTATTGACGCGGATATGGTGAGGCCCCAGCTCCCGTGCCAGGCCGCGGGTCATACCGTGCGCAGCGGCCTTACTGGCGGCGTACACCGGGTAACCGGCGGAGGCCATCATCCAGCCGACCGAACCGAGGTTGATGATCGAGCCGCCGCCGGCGCCTTTCATCATGGGCACCACTGCCTTGGCGGCGAAAAACGCGTGTTTGAGGTTGACCGCGATCAACCGGTCGAACATCTCCGAGTCGATTTCTTCCAGGGTATGGCGTACGTCGTTGGCGGCGTTGTTCACCAGCACCGTAATCGGCCCCAGCGACTGCTCAAACCGCGTGATTGCCGCCCGAAAGCCGATCTCGTCGGTAATGTCGCAACACACGAACTCCACCGTATGCCCCTGGGAGCTCAACAGCGCCGCCAAGCGTTCACCCTGGCTTTGTGCACGATCCACAAAAGCCACCTTGGCGCCTTGCGCGGCAAAGGCGCGCACCATGAATTCGCCGATACCCGAGGCGCCCCCGGAGATCAGTACGGTCTTGCCTTCAAGGTCGGGATAAACAGCCTGTGCAGTACTCATATAACGGTGCCTCGATCAATTAGTCTTATTTTATTTTACGAAATAGGCTTTAAAGGCTATAAATTCGCTGTAACACCAACAAAATATCGCTATTAGTAGAACTATTCCACTCAAAACAACAAAAGGAAGTTCGACCATGAAGCACCCTCGATACCTGCTCTCGGGCCTCGCCATGTCCATGCTGGTCGCCAGCGGCGGCGCCCAGGCGGCGGGGCTCACCAGCGAGCACAAAGCTTTCGGTAAAACCAATGACGGCACCGCCGTCGAACAGTACATCCTGCGCAACAGCCATGGCATGCAAGCCACGGTCATCACCTACGGCGGTGTCTTGCAGTCGCTCAAAGTGCCGGACAAACACGGCAAGGTCGAGGACGTGGTGCTTGGCTTTGACGATGTGCAGGGCTACCAGGCCGGTACGGCGTTTTTCGGCGCGACCATCGGGCGCTTCGGCAATCGCCTGGCTGGCGGCGCCTTTGAGCTCGACGGCAAACGCTTCCAGGTGCCGCTCAACGACGGCCCCAACGCATTGCATGGCGGCGCGCAGGGCTTCGACAAGCATGTATGGAAAGCCGAGCCGGTCAAGGGCAAGGACTCGGTTGGGGTCACCCTCACCTACCTGTCCAAGGACGGTGAGATGGGCTTCCCCGGCAACTTGAAAACCGAGGTCACCTACAGCCTCAACGACAAGAACGAACTGCACATCGACTACAAGGCCACCACCGACAAACCCACGGTGCTCAACCTGACCAACCACAGCTACTTCAACCTGGCCGGCGCGGGCAATGGCGACATCCTAAAACAGGTCGCCACTTTGCATGCCAGCCACTACACGCCGGTCAATGCGACGCTGATTCCTACCGGCGAACTCGCCCCAGTCAAGGGCACGCCGATGGACTTCCTCAAGCCCACGCCGATCGGCCAGCACATCAAGGACGATCATCCGCAGCTCAAATTCGCCGAACCGAAGCAAGGCGGGTTTGACTTCAACTGGGCGCTGGACACCAAGGGCGACGTGAAAAAGCTGGCCGCCGAAGTGCATGACCCGGAGTCTGGCCGGCGCTTGCAGCTCTACACCAGCGAACCGGGGGTGCAGTTCTATACCAGCAACTTCCTCGATGGTTCGGTGAAGGGCAAAGCAGGCAAGACTTACCTGCACTGGAGTGGGTTTACGCTGGAGACCCAGCACTATCCGGATGCGCCTAACCAGCCCAGCTTTGCATCAACTCGTTTGAACCCAGGGCAGACCTACACGCAGAACACCGTCTTCAAGTTCAGCGCCGAGTAAAACGGTGGGAGGGGGCTTGCTCCCTCCCACCGTTGACCCTCACAGGGCTTTTGATCAGCGTTGCTTCATACGGTCGATGACCACCGCCAGCAGCAGGATCGAGCCGCGGATCACGTATTGGTAAAACGTGTCGATGTTCTTCAGGTTCATCGCATTCTCGATGATCGCCAGAATCAGCACCCCGGCAATCACATGGCGGATCATGCCGATCCCGCCGCTCAACGACACCCCACCCAGTACGCACGCCGAGATCACCGTCAGCTCGAAGCCCTGGCCGATCATCGGCTGGCCCGAGGTCATGCGCGAGGCAAGGATCACCCCAGCCAGTGCGCCGATCAAGCCGTGCACGGCGAAGATCAGGATCTTGGTGCGATCCACGTTTACACCTGCCAGCAGCGCCGCTTCCGGGTTGCCGCCGAT